>VFJL01000031.1 GCA_009886095.1 Nitrosomonadales bacterium
AGATTGACGCAGCGGCGGCAGCCCTGACAGATATCAAACACACGCTGCGCCTCATCGAGCAGCTTGGTTTCATCGTAAAAATCTGGATTCTTCCAGTCGAGTGGATGGCGCTTGGGTGCCTCCAGACTGCCTTCGCGGGTGGTCATGGGAATGGGGAGAATAGATCCGGCGGGATATGCAGGATTGCTGCAGGCTGACCGGGCCTGAATAGAGGCTCCGGTTCGGTCAGCCCACTTTTTACAATCCTCTTCTACTAATCAGCAAAATTATCCAAAGCCTTCTGGAAACGGTTGGCGTGAGAACGTTCAGCCTTGGCCAATGTTTCAAACCAATCAGCAATTTCATCAAAACCTTCATCACGGGCAGACTTGGCCATACCGGGATACATGTCGGTATATTCATGGGTCTCGCCAGCGATGGCGGTTTTCAGATTATCCCGGGAAGCGCCGAAAGGCAGACCGGTAGCGGGATCCCCGCAGCTTTCCAGATATTCCAGATGGCCGTGGGCATGACCGGTTTCACCTTCAGCGGTGGAACGGAATACTGCTGCCACATCATTCTGGCCTTCCACATCCGCTTTGGCAGCAAAATATAGATAGCGACGATTGGCCTGAGATTCGCCAGCAAAGGCTGCTTTCAAATTAGCTTCGGTTTTCGATCCTTTTAAATGCATGATTTTCTCCTATTGGGGCAACGGGTTGATAATTAAAAATTACACTGACTGACAGAATACCCAGAATGAAATGATATGCTGAAATAACGCGAATTTCAGATTGTCCAGAGTCAGGAAGACTAGCGGAGGGCTCCTGGCTTGTCAACTACGCTTGTTGACACTGCGTCCCTCGGGGCAAGTAGTCCGGCCAGTCACTCTCGATTCATTCTTGTTGAAAACAAGCTGGCCGAAACAATCATTGCACCACCCGCCCATTCCTTGAGAGTCATAGCCTCATTTGTCAGGAAATACGCGGCAACGGCTGCCACTACCAATTCAAACAGCATAATCACGATAGCACGATTCGCCGGAATATGAGTCAGGCCATATTGCACGACCAGGCTCAGGGCAAACACCACTAGCCCTACCCCTAACATGAGCAACCACGAACCCGCAGAAATATCAGCAAGCGCAAATGGGGCAGGCAAAAACAAGCTGTGACCCAGCCCCATCAACATCACTCCCAGCCACAGCGCCAGAGACTTCAACTGGATGCTGTGGTATTGATCTTTTCGGATCAACACATTCATCAGCGCAAACATGATGCCGCCTGACAGTCCCATCCAGTCGCCGTAGGATGTAGGCAGCGGAAAACCGCTGTCCGGCTGCCACAACATGGTTACCGCACCAGCCAGCGAAAGGGCGATTACCAAATACCCGTGCAGACTCAGTCTCTCGTTCAATAGCAGGCGCGCGAGCAGGATAGTCCACAGTGGCGCGAGATAAAACAACAGCAATACTCGCATTACTTCGCCGTGAATAATGCCGAGAATATAAGCGATGTTAGTCCAACCTGCGAACAGAGCGATCCAGAATAGCAGTTGTGGCTTACCGCCGAATATGTATGATATTCGTACACTTTTACGAAATAGCACCAACCCCAGCGATAAGGCGATGGAATAAGTAATAACCGTTGATACCTGTCCGCTTATTCCACTCTGCTCCAGCAACCGGTAGGGATACCACAGCAACCCCCAGATGGCGGCGCCAATGAGCAAGGCCACTGCCGGAAAAACATTTTGCTTGTTTGGTGTGGTTAACAACTCGTTCGGCCTTTATAATTCGACATTGATCAACAGTGGGAAATTAGAGGTGCTCAATAGTGAATTCAAACCTCAACCGTCTGCAGCCTTACCCCTTTCAAAAACTCAACCGACTGTTCGAAAGAATCACGCCTGACCCGGCCTTTCCACCTATCAATTTACATATTGGTGAGCCCAAGCACGCAACACCCGATTTCATTCGCCAGGCCCTGACGGACAATCTTGCCGGGTTGGCGCATTATCCCACAACGCTTGGAACCAAGTCGCTGCGCGCGAGTATTGCCACCTGGCTAATGCGTCGCTATCACCTGCCTGCCATCAATCCCGATACCGAGGTTATTCCGGTCAACGGCAGCCGCGAGGCACTATTCTCTTTCGCCCAAACGGTGATAGATGCATCCCTCCCGCAAGCAGCAGTGGTCTGCCCCAACCCTTTTTATCAAATCTATGAAGGTGCAACACTGCTGGCCGGCGCTACACCTCATTTTCTCAACACCCTGCCGGAAAATAATTTCGCGCTTGACTATGCGCAGCTACCTAGCGACATCTGGTCGCACACGCAGCTAATTTACGTCTGCTCACCCGGCAACCCCACCGGTAGAGTAATGTCGCTGGACGAATGGCGGCAACTGTTTGCGCTTTCTGATCGTTACGGTTTCATCATCGCTGCTGACGAATGTTATTCAGAAATTTATTTCGACGAATCCCAGCCGCCGCTGGGTGCACTGGAAGCTGCGCATCGCCTGGGGCGTAGCGGTTTCCCCCGGCTGGTGGTGTTCAGCAGCTTGTCGAAACGGTCCAATGTGCCGGGTATGCGTTCCGGCTTTGTTGCAGGAGATGCCACGATACTGGAAAAATTCCTACTCTATCGCACTTACCACGGCAGCGCGATGAGTCCGGCGGTGCAGGCGGCAAGTGAGGCAGCATGGAATGACGAAGCGCATGTGGCAGAAAACCGCCGCTTATACCGGGAGAAATTCGCCGCAGCCGCTACGTTGCTGCCGACAGCCCTGTCGGCAGCCATACCCGCAGCCGCTTTTTATTTATGGGCAAAAACACCGGTGAGCGACGTTGAATTCGCCCAACAGCTTTATCGCGATTATAATGTCACGGTTCTACCGGGCAGTTACCTGGCGCGGCATGCGCACGGTGTCAATCCCGGTGAGAATTTCGTGCGTATCGCACTGGTCGCGCCACTGGCGGAATGTGTGGAAGCGATCGGGCGCATGAACAGCTTAATCGGCAATCTCTAAGAATTTGAATTGATAGCTACATCTTTTAAGGAAAATCATGGATCAACTGCAAAGCACCATTGAGGAAGCCTTTGAACGCCGTGCTGACATTACCCCGCGTAACGTCGAAGCTAAACTCAAGGAATCCGTCACACAGGTACTGGATATGCTCGACAGCGGCAAGCTGCGGGTAGCGGAAAAAATCGACGGTGAATGGCACACCCACCAATGGATTAAAAAAGCCGTGCTGCTGTCTTTCCGCATGGAAGACAACAGCTTTATCAAGGGAGGCTTCTCCAATTATTTTGATAAAGTCCCTTCCAAATTTGCAGATTACAGCTCCAAGGATTTTCGTAACGGCGGCTTCCGCGTGGTGCCGCCCGCAGCCGTGCGCAAAGGCTCGTTTATCGCCAACAACGTTGTATTGATGCCATCGTATGTCAATATTGGTGCCTATGTAGGTGAAGGCACCATGGTCGATACCTGGGCCACGGTCGGCTCCTGTGCCCAGATCGGCAAGAACGTTCACTTGTCCGGCGGGGTGGGCATAGGTGGTGTACTAGAACCAGTGCAGGCCAACCCGACCATTATCGAGGACAACTGTTTCATTGGTGCGCGCTCTGAAGTTGTTGAAGGTGTAATTGTCGGCGAGAATTCGGTGATTTCAATGGGTGTATACATCGGCCAAAGTACCAAGATATATAACCGTGAAAGTGGTGAAATCAGCTATGGCCGTATCCCTCCAGGGTCGGTGGTGGTTTCCGGCAATCTACCTTCTGCCGATGGAAAATATAGCCTTTACTGTGCGGTAATCGTCAAGCAGGTAGATGCCAAAACTCGTGCCAAAACCGGAATCAATGAGTTATTGCGCGGGATTTAAACGACCTGGCACCTCTAATCAAACTACTGACTACGATAGCCATTAACTGAGTAAATATTCCATGCCCAATGACACGCTAGCCCTCACACAGAAACTGATTGCCTGCCGTTCACCCACTCCTGACGACGGCGGTTGCCAGGAAATCATGATCGACCGCCTGGAAAAACTTGGTTTTCATATTGAGAGAATGCGCCACGGTGCGGTCGATAATTTGTGGGCACGGCGCGGCGCAGCAGCCCCGCTGCTGTGCTTTGCTGGCCATACCGACGTGGTACCCACCGGCCCACTGGAAAAATGGGAGAGCGATCCGTTCACCCCGACAATCCGCGACGGAAAACTCTACGGGCGCGGTGCAGCCGATATGAAGGCGTCATTGGCGGCGTTTGTCACCGCGATTGAAGCTTTCGTTGCCGCGCAGCACGATCACAACGGCTCGATTGCGCTGTTGATCACATCGGACGAAGAAGGTGTCGCAGTGGAGGGCACCGTCAGAGTGGTGGAGGCCCTCAAGGCACGCAACGAATCGATTGATTATTGCATCGTCGGTGAACCCACCTGCGTGGATAAACTGGGCGATATGATCAAGAATGGCAGGCGCGGCTCCCTGTCTGGAACCCTGACGGTGAAGGGTATCCAGGGACATATCGCCTATCCTCATCTGGGAAAAAATCCGATCCATCTGGCTGCCCCCGCCATCGCTGAACTGGCACGAACCGAGTGGGATCAGGGAAATGAATATTTCCCGCCGACCACTTGGCAGGTTTCCAATATCAACGGCGGAACTGGCGCTACCAACGTGATTCCCGGTGAAGTCAAAATGCTGTTCAACTTCCGCTTCTCCACTGCCAGCACGGTCGAATCATTGCGAACCAGAGTGCATGCAATCCTTGACCAGCATGGCCTCGATTATGATTTGCTGTGGGAACTCTCCGGCAAGCCTTATCTCACCCCCAAGGGTAGCCTGGTAGAAGCGATAGCTCGCTCCATCAAAAGTGTGACGGGGGTCGAGCCGCAGCTTTCCACTTCCGGTGGCACTTCTGACGGGCGCTTCATCGCTGATATCTGTTCACAAGTGGTTGAATTCGGTCCGCGCAACGCCACCATTCATAAACTCAACGAATGCGTGGAAGTGGACGATCTGGAACAGTTAGCGGAGATCTACCGCCTGACGCTGGAAAATTTGTTGCTGCAGCGATAAAAGCACCAACCGAAAAGGGTGCAGATGGAAAAATATGGTGGACGGGATTTACAGAATTTCGCCAGTTCAATAGGATTGTATTCTATTGAATCATGAGCAATTCTGTTCATTTCGTTTGATTCTGGTTTCCTCTGCGTCCTCTGCGGTTCAAGACTTTTCTGCATTCATATATTACAAAAGCATTTATGTTCACTCAGGCTGAAACCCAACTCCACACGATCCGTGACCTGCTGCGCTTTGCAGTGAGCCGTTTCAATGAGGCTGGTCTTTTTTTTGGCCACGGTTCTGCCAGCGCTTATGATGAGGCAGCCTATCTCATTCTGCACACGCTACATCTACCCCCCAGCCAACTGGAATCGTTTCTCGGTGCACGCCTCACCAGCACTGAGTTAGATCAGGTATTAAGCATAATCAAACGCCGCACGCTGGAAAAAATTCCTGCCGCCTATCTCACCCATGAAGCCTGGCTGGGGGATTTCAGTTTTTATGTGGATCAGCGTGTGCTGATACCGCGCTCGTTTATTGCCGAATTGCTGCGAGAGCAGCTTGCACCGTGGATCGCTGATCCTGCAGAGATCCATTCCGCACTGGATCTCTGCACCGGATCGGGATGCCTCGCGGTGCTACTCGCTCACGCTTTTGAAAATGCCAGAATAGATGCCACGGACATTTCAAATGAAGCACTGGAAGTCGCCCACAGGAACGTAGCCGATTATGGCCTGGAACAGAGAATCAGTCTGCTGCAATCGGATTTGTTCAACGGACTAGCGGGGCGCCGTTACGACTTGATTATCAGCAACCCACCTTATGTCGATGCCGAATCAATGGCGACGCTACCTGAAGAGTATCAGCATGAACCGCGCCATGCGCTGGCAAGCGGTGGAGATGGACTGGAGGCAACGCGGATAATCTTGCGCGAAGCGGCTGCTCATTTAACTGACGAAGGATTACTGATCGTTGAGATCGGCCACAACCGCGACGCCTTGGAACAAGGCTTTCCCCAGACTCCATTCACCTGGCTCGAAACCAGTGCGGGCGATGGGTTTGTGTTCATGCTGAAACGTGACCAGCTTCCCCCATCCTCTCTCCAACCTGAATAGTGCCAAGTAAAATGAGTAGTTCCGAACAAATGATTCTGATAGTAATGGCCTACATCTCAACCGGCATAGGGTTGATCGGTTATGATTTCGCCACCCCTTTATCCGAAAGAAAATCCTATATCCGGGAAGGGAATCTCAAGGCTGGACTTGCCATTTTGTTCCTGTGGCCCGCAACAGTTTCATTCGACATATTCGGAATAGGTGGAAAATGCAGACAACCCCCACGCTTTCTTTTGAGTGCTTTCATGTTGGCGGGAACCATGTATTTCTGTGCCATGGTGATTTTTTTGCTGTCGCGTTGGCTTGTCAGTGTCAACTGGATAGCATTCATCGCGACAGCCATTATTCTGTTCACGGTCAACCCCATCATCACGGCTCTGGTGCTGCCCCATCATGCGGCGCCAGACTCGCAGTGATGCCCTGATTTTCGGTTTACTTTATGGAGCTGCTGATGAAAAAAATGCTCAAACCATTATTGGTTCTGTCCGCGCTTTTGTTCTTTACGCCCCAAGCAGTCATGGCAGAAAGTTATCATATGAATGCAGCTGAAAAACTGGTCGGGGGCATCGCCAATGTCGCCACCGGTTTTATCGAACTACCCAAAACCATGATCGTAACCAGCCAACGTGAAAATCTGCTTTACGGTATGACCATTGGGTTGGTCAAAGGCGTCATGCATACAGCTGGCCGCACCTTGATCGGCGCATTGAATGTGGCGACGTTCCTGTTTCCTACCGATCCATGGGTCGAGCCGCAGTACGTTTGGGAAGATTTTGGAACGGAAACTTCTTACCGATACCGGCAGACGCACTAATGCGCTTCGGAAAACTGATGGATTAACGGGGCCACAAATTTGTGTCCCCTCGAGAAAATAGAGATGCAAGCAGTGTAGTGTAACTGCCTAGTATCGCAAATTGTAAATAACGAAACATATTGTTTTGGATTTACCCATAGCATGGCAGTTGCATTGCGGTAATTGCCCTCTCCCTAACCCTCTCTCCCGCAAGCGGGAGAGAGGGTTAGGGAGAGGGCTGGCGTAACTGAGCATTACTACATGCAACGTATGTTTCGCAATTAACAGGTCGTGATGCTAGTGGGCGAGGCCTACGCATAGCCCGGATAATGGGGGTCGTACATTTGTTCTCGCACATACTCGAGCACATCCGCAGGCTGCGGCTTGGCGGCAAAGCCGCGCTGGTATGCAACCTCGGCAACCGCTACCGCGATCTTTGTGGACGCTTCGCGGGTATGTATTAAGGACGGATAGAGGCTGCCTTGCTCAAGGTCGGTTGGAGTCACTTGCGCCGCCAGTGTGTGAGCGGCAGCAAGAAACATCTCGTCAACGATACGCGTAGCACCACAGGCAATTGCACCTAGCCCGATGCCTGGGAAGATATATGAGTTATTACCCTGACGCGGCACCAGCGTTTTACCCCCCACCTGCACTGGCGCAAAGGGGCTGCCGCCCGCAAACAGGGCACGTCCGTCAGTTCCGCTGTAGGCCTGTTCGGCGGTGCATTCCGCTTTTGAGGTGGGGTTGGACAAGGCAAATACGATAGGCCGGGCGTTGCAATCGGCCATGGCGCGCAACACTTCCGGCGTAAAAGCACCACCGGCTGCGGAAACGCCGATAATACCGGTTGGCCGAAGTATTTTCACCGCCGAAAGAAAATCTCCCACGGGCGCATGATCATGTGCGTACGGTAGCTTTTGTAATGGAAGGCCGGTACGCGATTTCACCACCAGCCCCTTCGAATCGACCAGCCAGCAACGCTTGCGTGCATCCGTTTCACTCATGCCCGACGCGACCAGTGCAGCCACAATGAGATTGGCAATACCCGTGGCTGCGCCTCCCGCACCGAGGAACAGGAACTGCTCATCGGCAAGCTTGCTCCTCTTAATACGCAACGCCGACAGTATGCCGGCCAAGACGACGGCCGCTGTGCCTTGAATGTCATCGTTGAACATGCAGATCCGGTTGCGATACTTCTCCAGCAGCCGGGATGCATTGTGACTGGCAAAATCCTCGAACTGGATGATCACATTGGGAAACACTTCGTGCGCCGCTGTGATGAATTCCTCGATCAATTCATCATAGGCCGGGCCGGTCACTCGATGGCGGCGCAAGCCCACATAGTACGGGTCGTTCAGAAGCGTTTCGTTGTTGGTGCCCATGTCGAGCATTACCGGCAGGCAAATTGCAGGATCCACGCCCGCGCAGGCGGTATAAAGAGACAGCTTGCCGACCGGAATACCCATCCCATTGGCACCTTGGTCGCCGAGACCCAGAATGCGCTCACCGTCGGTCACGACGATGATGCCGGCACTGAGCGGCCAGTTGCGCAAGATCGCAGCGATCCGGCCGCGATCATTGATGCCGATAAACATGCCGCGTGGCCGTTGGAAAATATGGCCAAATCGCTCGCAAGCCAGTCCGACTGTCGGGGTGTAAATCAGCGGCTGAATTTCATCAATGTTGTCGCATACCACTCGGAAAAATAAAGCCTCATTACGGTCATGCAGCGCATTTAAGGCAACGAACTTTTCCAGCGGATCGGACAGCTTGCGCAAATTTTGCAGGACGCGGACGACCTGCTCATCCTGGGTAAGGACGTGCGGTGGAAGCAGGCCTCGCAGACCCAACGCATCGCGCTCGGCTTCCGTAAAAGCAGTGCCCTTATTACGTAGGGGATCATGAAGCAACTGTACGCCACGAGGCATCACACGCGGGGCATCATTCATGCTGTCTCCTATAAGCAGGATAAGGTTGCAGAACAGAAAAAGCTTACATGAATCAGGTGTGAGTTACGCGACCAGTTCCAGCAAGCGTTTCACTTCAGCTTCGTCCAGTTCCAGCGATTTGCCGCGCTTGAGGCGCGGTGGCAGGTTGATCGGGCCGAAGCGCACCCGGGTGAGACGGCTGACCATCTGCCCCGCCGCTGCAAACATCCGGCGCACTTCACGGTTCTTGCCTTCTTTCAATATCACCCGGTACCAGTGATTGGAACCCTCACCGCCCTGATCCGACAATAGCTCGAGTTTCGCCAGGCCGTCTTCGAGTTCAATGCCGGTGGTCAACAATGTCGTCTGTTCCGGGGTCAAACGTCCCATGATGCGTACCGCATATTCGCGCTCAACCTCAAACCGTGGGTGCATCAAACGGTTAGCCAATTCGCCGTCGGTGGTGAATATCAGCAGCCCGCTGGTGTTGAAATCCAGCCGACCTATCGCGACCCATTTGGATGATTGAAGCTGTGGCAGCTTGTCGAATACCGACGGGCGGCCTTGCGGATCATCGCGACTGACAATCTCGCCTTCCGGCTTATGATACAAAATGACTCGCGGCAGGCGCTCGCCGAATTTAAGATGAATGGTACGCCTCCCTATCCGCACCACATCATCCGGTCCGGCTCGGCTACCGGTCTCCGCCGCCTTGCCGTTGATGGTCACCTGGCCAGTGGCAATCAGCTCCTCCATCTCGCGCCGCGACCCCAGCCCTGCCTGTGCCAGCAATTTGTGCAGTTTGTGCGTGACACCTGGTGCAGATGCAGGGGCGACCCTGGTGCTGGTCGATGTCGGCGTTTTCTTCTTTATTGGTCTGATCGGTCTGCTGGTTCTCATCTGTTTCTCAATGTGATAAATCGTTCACGCTCTGCCTTTATTCCAATAGTTTGCGAGTGAGGAGAGGTGGCGAGTGACCGCCGAAGATAATACGAATAATACGACAAGGCGTGAACAGGAAAGCAACAAAATTTCGCTGATAACATGAACCCGGGGTCAGATTTCTCTGCGCTCCATCACCGCCTGCGCCAGGGTGCCGCTATCGACATGCTCCAGTTCACCGCCCACCGGCAGGCCGCGTGCAATGCGTGTGACCCTCATTCCCCTGGCATGCAACAGTTCGCTGATGTAATGCGCGGTAGCTTCGCCTTCCACGGTAAAATTGGTAGCCAGTACAACTTCCTGCACCACGCCGTCCTGGGCCCGCTTGAGCAATCGGTCAAGATGGATTTCCTTGGGACCGACGCCATCCAGTGGCGAGAGTCTGCCCATCAGCACGAAATACATACCTTTGTAGCAGTGCGCCTGTTCCATCATTATCAGATCGGCAGGCATTTCCACTACGCATAGCAGTCCCGCATCACGCCGTTGGGAACGGCATAGCTCACACACCATTTCTTCGGTAAAATTATTGCATTTCTCGCAATGCCTGATATGTTCCAGCACATGGGTTAATGAGCTGGCAAGCCGTTGTGCGCCCGCATGGTCGCGCTGCAGCAAGTGATAGGCCATACGCTGCGCTGACCTGGGCCCGACGCCGGGCAGGCAGCGCAGCGACTTGATCAGGTCTTCGAGACTGGTAGGTGTTTTCATTTTGAGGCCTCGAATTATTAGAGGCACCCTTGAATAAACCGTAGAAAAAAGCAGTGAATCAAGGAAGTGAAACGCACGGGTGTTGGCAAGCTAGCAGAGACAAGCTCCACGTACGATCAATCTTTCATGAATTCAAAACGGCAATTTCATTCCTGGCGGCAGACCCATGCCGGAGGTGAAACCAGCCATTCTTTCCTGGCTGATAGCTTCAACCCGCCGCACCGCGTCATTGACCGCAGCGGCGAGCAGATCCTCCAGCATTTCTTTGTCATCACCAATCAGACTGTCGTCTATGCTGACGCGCTTCACGTCATAACGGCAAGTCATCACCACCTTGACCATGCCCGCGCCGGATTGACCTTCGATTTCCATCTTGGCCAGTTGCTCCTGCATGTTTTTCATGTTTTCCTGCATTTGCTGGGCCTGTTTCATCAGGTTACCCAAGCCACCTTTCATCATTTTCTACCTCCGCTATTAAATGGGTTTGATCGAGGAAACAATTAGTCTTGCGTCAAAATTCTCCACCAGTTCGCGCACGAACGAGTCTGTTTCTATGGCGGCGATAGCCTGCGATTGCTTCGCCTGCTTTTCACGGTTTTCCAGTTCTGCTGGCGTCATGCCGGTAATGCTGCCGACAGAAAATTTCAGCCGTACCGGCTTGCCAAGATGCTCGCTTAGCGCAATTTTCATCTTTTCCTGGTAGGCCTTTTCCAGTAGATGCCGGTGGATTTCTGGTACGCATAGTTCGATTTCATTCGCAGAAAAATTCTTTAGTTCGCAGTGCTGTGCCAGCATTTTCGCCATGCCATTCAATTTTAACTGATTCACCAATGCCGGCCAATCGCCGTCGGATGGAGCTGCAACTGCGCTCGGTGTTGCTGCAACTGGCGTAACCGGCGTAACTACAACCGCTGTTGCTGCCGCAGTTGACACTGCCGGACGCGGCGTGACAGAGGGAACCTGCCGAGTGGCAGCGGGTGGCTGTCTGGTATTTGTAGCCGCCTCTACTTTGCGTGTGCTACCTGCTGCTGTATCCCCAGGCATGAAGGCCAGCATGCGCATCAGTGTCATGCTAAAACCAGCGTATTCATCAGGTGCCAAACTCAGATCGCCGCGGCCATGCAGCGCAATCTGATAGAACAATTGAATATCTTCCGGCATGAAAATTCCCGCCAGTGTAAAAATCCGCTCACGCTCCAGCACATCTTCGCTGATAGCCTGCGGTACGGTCTGCGCCAGCGCAAGGCGATGCAACAGCGCTGCCAGATCCTGCAAAGCCGCATCAAACGACAAGCTACGGGCCTCCATCGCGTCGGCTAACGCTAACATCCGCACCCCGTCTTTTTGCGCCAGTGCGTCCAACAGGTCATATAGATAGTCCTGATCAATCGCACCCAACATGGCGCGTACCGAGGCTTCTTCGACCGCACCCTCGCCGAAAACAATCGCTTGGTCCAACATACTCAACGCATCACGCATGCTGCCCTGCGCCGCTCGCGCCAGCAATTGCAATGACACAGCGTCACAACCTATCTGCTCCTGCTCCAGCACGTGCTTAAGATGCGCGGCAATCAGTGACGGCGGAATCTGTTTCAGATTGAATTGCAGGCAGCGCGACAGAACGGTGACGGGAATTTTCTGCGGATCGGTGGTGGCGAGCACAAACTTGACATGCTCCGGCGGCTCCTCCAAGGTTTTCAGCATGGCGTTGAAAGCCGACTTGGAGAGCATGTGCACTTCGTCAATGATGTAAACCTTGTAGCGGGCGCAGGTGGGAGCGTAGAGCGCGTTTTCCAGCAGCTCGCGCATGTTGTCCACCTGGGTGTTGGAAGCAGCATCCAGCTCGATCAAATCGACAAAATGCCCACCGTCGATTTCACTACAGGCAGAGCACTTGCCACAAGGTGTAGAGGTAATGCCGGTTTCGCAGTTGAGTGCCTTGGCCAGTATGCGCGCAATGGTGGTTTTGCCGACACCGCGTGTGCCGGTGAACAGGTAGGCATGGTGCAGACGTTTCCGTTCCAGCGCATTGGTCAGCGCCTTGACCACGTGATCCTGTCCGGTTAGCTCGGAGAAGCTCTTGGGGCGCCATTTACGCGCAAGGACTTGGGTTTGGGACACAATGTTGGTTGGGTGCAGGATAAACCTTACCTACTGGTCAAAAAGGGTGGCGAGCCTAACCCCCGGCACTTGCAAGAAATAGCTGTGGCTGC
Organism: Nitrosomonadales bacterium; assembly: GCA_009886095.1. Lineage (GTDB taxonomy): Bacteria > Pseudomonadota > Gammaproteobacteria > Burkholderiales > Nitrosomonadaceae > VFJL01. The sequence continues at coordinate 12,753 of VFJL01000031.1, forward strand.
TTCCTTCCGGACCTGACCAGGTTCACTACCATGCAATGCGGGGAGGCCCGCCATAGAAAATGGTTACAAATAAATACAGTTGGCGTTCTTATATAGAAGGAAGATATCCAAAACCTCCTCTTCTTACTCTAACCGCAAACGCTATTCTGCCACTGTATTTTTGCTATTTCTCAATTGCGCCATTGTGCACGGAGTTGCCGCTCACGTCCACTATACGACACTATATACGATCGGCTTTTATCCGATTCTGCTACCTGCTTCTCCGGCATTGGCTCTGGTATCCTTGCGATATGGCACATAATCGAAACACCACTCTGCCAAACTATCGCGGCCGTTTCGCCCCCTCCCCCACTGGTCCGCTGCATTTCGGCTCGCTGGTCGCCGCCGTGGGCAGTTATCTGGAAGCGAGATCACGCCACGGCGAATGGTTAGTCAGGATCGAAAACCTGGATCCGCCACGCGAGGTCGTGGGCGCAGCCGAGGAAATTCTGAATGTCCTTGAAGTATTGGGGATGGAATGGGATGGCGCAGTGGTCTATCAAAGCTGGCGGAATGAAGCTTATCAGGACGCACTTGCCACACTTGAGCAACAGGGTCTGATCTATCCTTGTGCCTGCAGCCGCAAGGAAGTTGCCGATTCCAGCATTATTGGCATAGACGGCCCGATTTACCCTGGTACTTGCCGTGGTGGCCTGCTCGCTCGCAAGAGTTCTACCGCATCACGAGTACTGACTCATAACCATCCGATCGAATTCAGGGATGCCCTGCGTGGCTTGGTTAGGCAGCAACTGACCAGCGCCACCGGCGATTTCGTGTTGCGCCGAGCCGATGGCATCTACGCCTATCAATTGGCGGTGGTGGTGGATGATGCCGCACAAGGCATTACCCATATCGTGCGTGGCGCGGATTTACTGGATTCAACCCCACGCCAGATTTATCTGCAACAGTTGTTAGGTTACCCAACGCCTGCGTATATGCATCTGCCGGTGATGATTAACGCTCAGGGCGAAAAACTCAGCAAACAAACCCAGGCTACTGCCATTGATATATCTAAACCGGTGACACAATTGATCGCAGCAGTACGTTTTCTCAACCAGATGCCGCCAGCCGAATTGGTCGAAAGCAGTGTCGCGTCATTCTGGCAATGGGCGATGAAGAATTGGCAGCCAGAGAAAATTCTGTAAAACTTGTGATGTCTGATCAACTCCCATCCGGAAACATAGCATTATGATTTAATTGGGCGGATTCAAGTCTGAAATACAACAGTGTTATAACGAATAAGTTGAGTAGACTCAAAGTATTTTCCCTTTAGCCTCTCACAGAACCATGTGTGTGTTAGCGCCTGCTTGCTACTTGCCACCTCGGGTTTCAGTCGCGAAAGTAATGTGATTGTATCCCGCTAGACGTGCGGCCTCCATGACTGCAATGACGGACTGATGCGTGGCATTGGCATCGGCATTGATGACGATTACCGGCTCGATTTGGCCGCCTGCAGCCGCACGCAACTCATCACTGAGTCCTTCAGCGCCGGAGTATTTGATGGGCGTACGGTTGACCACATAGCTGCCGGTAGCGCTGACTGAAACATCTATGGTGTTGGGACGTTCAGCAGGCTTATCTGCTGTTGCCTGTGGCAAACTGATTTCCAGCTCTGAAAATTTCGAGTAGGTGGTGCTGATCATCAGAAAAATCAGAATCACCAGCAGTACATCGATCATCGGAATCAGATTGATTTCCGGATCTTCTTTTGGCCTGCCACGCTGGAAGTTCATGGGGTGAATTTAATCGTATTATGAAAGGTGAGCAACAATGGAGAGCGACTTGTAGTCACCTCTAAATTCAAATCCCATTTCATCAGTGGCACTTCGTTGATACCCTCACACGCGCCTGGCCGTACTATTTGTCCCGAAGGAAGTCCTCTTGGAGGACGTACTATCTGCGGCGTTCGTTCGTCATTATCTCGCTTCACTTTTAAACTGGAATTGGGATAACAAAGCATTATTGACGAAATCCGCATTTTTAGAAATACTTTGTGTAGAATCAACTTTTTCGCTCGCCGTGGATAATCTCCACCAGTTTCAGTGCCTGCAATTCCATTTCCACCACCAGCGAGTCCACTTTAGCACGGAAATGACGGTAAAAAACCATGCTGGGAATTGCTACCAGGATACCAAACGCAGCATTGTAGAGCGCCACAGAAACACCATGAGCAAGTTGCGCCGGATTACCGCCACCACCAGTAGGAGAATTTGAGCCGAAAATTTCGATCATACCGATCAGAGTTCCGAATAAACCCATCAACGGGCTTAAGGAAGCGATAGTACCCAAGGTGGTGAGATAACGCTCCAGGTCATGGGCGACAGCGCGGCCTGCTTCCTCAATGGATTCTTTCATGATTTCACGCGTGCTTTTGTCGTTCTTTAAACCTGCTGCGAGAATCTGTCCGAGTGGTGAGTGTTTGTGCAGACGCATAAGCATTTCTGCGCTCACACCATTTTCCTGGTACTCCTGCATCACTCTGGGCAACAAATCTCTAGGTGTCACTATGCCGGGACGCAAAGCCCATAGGCGTTCCCCGATAATGCCAACAGCGACGATGGAAGCCAGAATAATCGGCCAAACCGGCCAACCCGCAGCTTGAATCAAAGTGAACATGCCATAATCTCCTCAGTACTACTCTGATGCTTAAATCAGAGCCGTAATGTATCTTGCCCCTGTATTTTCAGCAAGGATGAGAATGTATTTTCGGTTAGAAATATAATATTTTTCTTATCCACAATTATTGTGGATAAGTTTGTGGATAGCCCATGAATTAGTTCGTTAAGTCACCCTTCCATAAGGCTATTCTCTGATATGCTTAATTTTGATACTTATAAATACTACTTATTAAACAAATAGTTATACTAAAATAAGAATTCATGCGGGTTTGCCCGTTACAATTATGCAATCTTCGTTACAAATGTGGATTACTGTAGAATGACAGGATGAATTTCCTTCCCGAAACAGAGAGTTCCCGCGCAGTCTTGAGTGTGAGCGAATTAAATCATAGCGCCAAGGAGTTGCTGGAACATGCTTTCCCATTACTATGGGTTTGCGGCGAAATTTCCAATCTTAAATGTTATGGCTCGGGTCATTGGTATTTCTCCCTCAAGGATGCGGATACCCAGGTGCGTTGTGTCATGTTTCGGCACAAGAACCAGTATCTGAACTGGCAACCCAAAGATGGCATGCAGGTGGAAGTGCACGCACTGGTAACGCTATACGAAGCACGTGGAGATTTTCAGTTAAGTGTCGAAACTGTCCGTCGGGCCGGGTTAGGCGCGCTGTTTGAGGCATTTGGACAGCTCAAGGCCAAGCTGGAAAAAGAGGGGTTGTTTGAGTCCGCCCGCAAAAAACCACTGCCGCCATTTCCACAACAGATCGGCATCATCACCTCTCCTGCCGCTGCCGCACTGCACGATGTGCTATCCACCTTGCGGCGCCGCATGCCCTCTCTCCCAGTCGTTATTTATCCCACACCAGTGCAGGGTGACGGCGCTGCAGCAAAAATAGCCGAGGCCATTCAGACGGCTGCAACACGTGCCGAGTGCGCAGTACTAATTCTATGTCGCGGCGGCGGTAGCATCGAAGACTTGTGGGCATTCAATGAGGAGATTGTGGCGCGCGCAATCGCTGCCTGCTCCATTCCCATCATCTGCGGCGTAGGTCACGAAACCGATTTTACCATCGCTGATTTTGTCGCTGATGCTCGCGCGCCCACACCTACCGGCGCAGCGCAATTCGCCTGCCCGGATCGTGAAGAGTTACTGCATCATACGGTGATCCTGTACGGCCGCATACAGCGCATAATCCAGCACGGGATCGAAAGCCGCATGCAAGAAACTGACATACTCGCACGCCGCTTGATACACCCCGGCGAGCAAATCCGTAATCGATCCACCCACCTGCAACGTTTACGCGAACGGCTGGCTAGCGCTGGGCTACGGCACTCCGAAAACAGGCACTGGCGTTTGCGTGAACTAAGCCAGCGTTTTGCTACTGCCCGCCCCGATATTTCTCATCTGATCGAACAACAACATGAGCTGGGTTTGCGTTTACGCCGCGCCGCTGTCCACCGTACCGAGACACTCGTGATGATTCTGCAGCGCCAGCAAGCGCATCTTGTCCACCTTAACCCGCAGTCCGTGCTAGAGCGCGGTTACAGTATCGCATATACTGCAGACGGCGCAATACTGCGTGACAGCGACCAGATCAGCATCGGTGATAGCATCACGGTGACATTTGCCCAAGGCTGGAGCAAGGCGAGCATCTTGGAGAAAAGCAAATAGTCATACACGATTATGAAAAAATTTTGGAAATTTGTGACTAGTGTAGACATTCTGGAAGTGGTGGTGCAGACTCCGGAGACTTATATCAACCCACAACATGCTTGGAGCCATCTGCTCCAGCTCCAGTTCAAGAGTGAAACGAGGCGATGATGAACGAATGCTGCATATGGTACACCACCCAAAGGTGACTTCCTTCCGGACAATAATACGGTCAGGTACGAGTGAGAATATCAACGAAGTGTCACTGATAAAATGAAATTGGAATTACCCGCCTGAACCACATGTGCCGCAAGCCAGCTAACCCCCTCTTCATCAAGGATACACGCCTCCAATGTCCAGAATCTTTCTAACACTCGGTGCCATCAATGCATTCCTATGCGTCGCTTTCGGTGCCTTTGGTGCACATGGTCTGAAACAGAGACTCTCCGTCGACATGCTCGCTGTGTACCAGACTGGCGTACAGTACCATTTTTATCATGCGCTGGGCTTGATCGCGGTCGGTCTGGTGCTGCTGCATCTGCCTAAATCCAGGCTTATCGTGCTGTCAGGCTGGCTGATGCTTGCGGGAATTGTACTGTTTTCCGTTAGTCTCTATGCGCTGAGTCTGTCGGGGTTACGCGGACTCGGCATGATCACACCGTTCGGTGGGGTGGCTTTTTTGAGTGCATGGGCGCTGCTTGCCTATGGAGTATGGGCGGCAAAATGAAGCCCCCTCGGCGATCAAATTGGTAATATTGTGGATTGTTATCATGAGCGTCTTTAAAAATTCAAAGCTCCAAATAAGGCGAGACGAGAACAAAAAATATAGTCGCGGCATCTAGCTGATATGTAAGGAAACATTTTTTATGGGCAACAAAGTATTGTGACGAAATCTGGATTTCTAGAGATAGCCTCATGACATTCCAGCATTTCTTCGCTCCCTGTCCGCGCGGACTGGAGTCCGTGCTTGTCACCGAACTGGAACAACTCGGCGCGTCTGGCGTGCAGGCACGCGACGGTGGCGTACAATTTCAAGGGGATTGGTGCATCTGCTACCGTACCAATCTGCAAAGCCGCATCGCTAGCCGTGTTCTATGGCAGGTTGCGAGCCAACCCTACACGGGCGAGGCTGATATTTACAAAACTGCATACGCATTACCTTGGAACAAATGGTTTGTCCCAACGCTTACTGTCCGCGTCAACGTGGCGGCAATCAAGTGCCCGTTGCGCAGTCTTGATTTTGTTACGCTCAAAATCAAGGATGCAGTATGCGATAAGTTCCGCGAAACTACCGGCCATCGCCCTAGCGTGGATACGACACAGCCGGATATCCGCATACATGGCTTTCTCGATGCACAGAAATTCACCCTGTATCTGGACACCTCTGGTGATGCCCTATTCAAACGAGGCTTAAGGAAAACCGCCGGGCAAGCGCCACTACGGGAAAACCTTGCCGCCGGCATTTTATATCTTGCAGGCTGGCAACCGAGTATTCCACTGCTCGATCCGATGTGCGGTAGTGGCACATTCCTGTTGGAAGCGGCTCAAATGGCGCTGAATATCGCACCCGGATCAGGGCGCAGCTTTGCTTTCGAGAAACTCAAGAAATTCGATCACGTGCTGTGGCACAAACTAAAAGAAGAAGCCGTCGCACAGGAAAAGCCGAGAACACCACAGCCAATATTTGGCAGCGATTTATATGGTGATGCTCTAGCTGATGCTCATGTCAATCTGTCTGCAGCCGGATTTTCCAAAGTAATTGAGCTGAAACAGGCGAATGTACTGGAAATTTCTGCACCTGCACCGACCGGTATACTTGTCACCAACCCACCCTATGGCGTGCGCATAGGCGAGCAGCAACAGCTTACAGAGCTTTATCCCAAACTGGGAGATGCCCTGAAGAAGAGGTTCAGCGGTTGGAAGGCCTATATTCTCACCACCGACCCAATGTTACCAAAATTAGTCCGCCTGACTGCCTCACGCCGCACCCCTTTGTTCAACGGTGCGCTCGAATGTCGCTTGCTGGAATACAAAATGGTGGCGGGCGGAATGCGAAAAGTACGGCCGGCAACCGCCAAGCAGCAGTTGGATCAGACTTCCCCTGACAGTCAAAATCAGGCTGCCTCTAAAAATTCAAAGCTCTAAACATGGCACTATTCTGTTACAAGTAAAGTTGAATATGCGGCTTAAACCGGATGCATTATTGTCTTGGCTCCAGGGCCCACTTTTGTGAGCAACAAAATATTGTTGACGGAGTCCGGATTTCTAGAGATGGCCATTAATCGATGAGGCTAGGAATAAGATACCTTTTTCTATTTATTTTTCTGGGCTGCGTCAGCGTGATTGGTTATGCCCTGTATCTTCAGCTAGTAAAACATCTTCTACCCTGCCCTCTTTGCGTCGTACAACGAGTCGCTTATTGGCTAATGGGGCTAATCGCCTTGCTGGCATTCTTCCACAATTCACATGCAACAGGTCGTCGGGTGTACAGCGGTCTGATAGCCGTTTTTGCAATTGCCGGAGCGGTGGTTGCGCTACGCCATGCCTGGTTAGTACGCTATCCCGAAGCATTTGAATGCGGTATCAGCCCGGAAGAAAAATTCCTCAACGCCTTGCCGATCGCCAAATGGTGGCCCAGCATGTTCGAGGCGAATGGGGATTGTGCTGATTCAACATGGAAACTCATGTCACTAACTATTCCGGACTGGTCAGTTATTTTTTTCTTAACTTTTGGTAGCTTGGCAGCCTATGTCTTCTTTGTCAGGCACAGCCGACGCTGAGTTGATGCTATTTTATTTTAATCGGTATGTAAGGAAATATTTTTGTGGGCAATAAAGTATTGTGACGAAATCCGAGTTTCCAGATGTAGTCAGAATAGATAAGCTGGCATAGTCTGCCCACCCTACTTGAAAACTGGACTTGCAACCCAATAACTTATTTCAATAAACTATTTTTTCGAAGCTTAACGGAGTCCGCGTCAATGAAACGTATTTTTTTATTCATGGTTACTAATCTGGCGATCCTGCTCGTACTGAGTATTACGCTGCGGTTATTGGGTGTAGATCGCATCCTGGATGCCGAGGGCGTCGGGATAGATTTCAATTCTCTGCTTATTATGGCAGCAGTGATTGGTTTTGGCGGGTCACTGGTTTCGCTTGCCATGTCCAAATGGAGCGCGAAACGTATGACCGGCGCAGTGGTAATCGAGCAGCCATCTGATCCAACCGAACGCTGGCTAGTGGAAACGGTACGGCGCCAGGCTGAGCTTGCTGATATTGGTATGCCGGAAGTGGCGATCTACGATGCATCCGACGTGAATGCCTTTGCCACCGGCATGAACCGCAACAATGCGCTGGTAGCAGTGAGTACCGGTCTGCTGCAAAATATGCACAAGGACGAAATTGAGGGAGTGCTGGCGCACGAAATAAGCCATGTAGCCAATGGTGACATGGTAACGCTTGCGTTGATTCAGGGTGTAGTCAATACTTTCGTGATTTTTCTGTCGAGGATAATCGGCCATACGGTAGATCGTGTCGTATTCAAAACCGAACGCGGCCACGGACCAGCTTTTATGATTACGAGTATTGTGGCGCAAATGGTGCTGGGTGTTCTTGCCAGCATGGTCGTCATGTGGTTCAGTCGTCAGCGTGAATTTCGTGCCGATGCGGGTGGTGCGCAACTGGCGGGACGCAACAAAATGATCGCTGCACTGGAGCGCCTGAAACAACAGCATGAACCATCGCAGCTACCGGATCGAATCGCAGCATTTGGCATTTCCGGTGGAAATAATGATATTAGAGGTTTGTTCATGTCACATCCGCCGCTCGAAATGCGTATCGCGGCACTACGTGCAGCGCCCTGATATATTTTCCTGCAATTCTTGATTGGATACAGCGGCGGAATGCGTCATGCGTTCCGCCGTTTTTTTATGGGGGAAGACGAAATATTTCGTGTCGATAGGATAGCTTTCAGGCGGGAAACCAGACGTGCGCTGGTTGAGAGGTGTATTTTCGCCTTGGCGTTCCGGCAATGGCCGGACTAGGTCTCGATGCGGCCGCAATGAATATTGCCAACTTTACTCGAGACCATTTGCCGTAACAATGGGTTCTACAACTTATCTTGAACTTTCAGGCAGACGTTCCATCACAGTGAGGCTAGACATGGATGGCTTCTGGACACTTGACTCACTCAGAAGATCTTCGTCGGCTTTTCGTTGCGGTGGGTTGCCATCATATATTAGGCTGCGACGTCTTTGTAGATAAGCGTCACGCAGGAATTCGTATTTATCCAGTGCAGCTTCCTCTAACGTTTTATCGGTATCCAGCAGATCTGCACGCTGGTCAGTCAATCTCGTCGCTCCGACCAGCGGGCCGATGAAAGGAGCAACAAAGAAACTACCTACAACAATAGGATCGGTAGCCGCATCTAGCACGAGTCCACCAGCATCACGCAGTGAACTGGGGCCAAGAAGAGGCAGCATTAGATAAGGTCCGCTGGGAACGCCGTAAAATCCCAGAGTTTGGCCGAAATCTTCATTACGTTTTTCTAGACCCATGTCACTAGCTATGTCAAGTATGCCCCCCAAGCCAAAAGTTGAATTAACCACTATCCTCCCGCCACTGGATGCCGCATTTGCAAACTTGAGCTGTAGAAGGCTATTAAGCGTCACTCCTATATCGCCGAAGTTGGAGCGGATATTGCCAACCATCATTCGGATGGGGCCGGGTACCGCCGCTTTATAACCCTTCGCCACTGGTTCCATTACATTATTGTCAACCATTTCATTAAACTTGAATACGGCGCGATTGCCAGACTCATACGGATCTTGCTGGGCGAATTCCAGTGGGTCTTTCTGAACCTGAGTTGTGGCACAACCGGTGAGAGCAAATCCCAGTAGTAGCAGGGCAGGAAGCTTAAAGGACGTAAGACGACTCATATTCAGAATGTTCCAGTTTGTTGTTACAACTAAAATGAAATATTGCCACAAATATAGGACGGATTCAACCTCGCGATGCATTTGTGTCATTTGAGATGCAATTTGTTAACACAAGATGTTAATGCAAAACAACACTGCCAGCCTTCGGCAGGGCTATGAGGCTCCTCTAATAATTTAAAGCTCTAAACAAGGCAAAACGGAAACAAAAAATGCAGACACTGCATGTGATTGATATGTAAAGAAACATTTTTCGTAAATAAATAAAGTACTGTGACGAAATCTGGATTTTTAGAGGCGGCCTATGGCTTGTTACCGGACGTGCTGACCGAAACCTTATTCCGATTTACTCCACTCCACGTTTGGCAAACTCCCTTAGACGGAAACCAAGCAGCCAGAGTGTAGCAAAATAACTTGCTGCACCGAGTACCACTACCCAGATCAGCCATATGGCTCGCTCTATTGCAGAACTCGCCAGCCACGATGCATCCCTGTCTGTGGCAAACCACAGCGCCACCCCCATCACTGCCAGCGCCAACAGCACTTTAAGAAAAAAAATCATCCAGCCTGGTTGTGGCTGGTAAATTTTCTGGCTACGCAGTTTATAGTAAAGCAAACCAGCGTTAAGACACGCGCCAAGACCGATAGACAATGCCAAGCCTGCATGGCGCAACGGTATGATAAACGCGAGATTCATCAACTGGGTGGCGATGAGGGTGATGATAGCAATTTTCACTGGCGTCTTGATATTTTGCCGCGCATAAAATCCGGGGGCCAATACTTTCACCAGGATCAGTCCCAGCAGTCCCACACTGTAAGCCACTAACGCATCACGCGTCATCCACACATCATTAGCAGAAAATTCTCCGTGATAAAACAGGGTAGTGATCAACGGAGTGGCAAGCAACGCCAATGCCAGTGCCGCTGGTAGCGTCAATAGTACGGTCAGGCGCAGACCCCAGTCCAGCAACCGGGAATATTCTTCGGTACTGTTGTCGACATAATGCCGGGACAACGATGGCAGCAATACCGTCCCAAGTGCCACGCCTAATAAACCGGCGGGAAACTCCATCAATCGATCAGCATAATAAAGCCACGACACACTGCCGGTAATGAGGAACGAAGCGAATATGGTATTAATTAACAAACTGATCTGGCCGACGGACACGCCGAATACCGCTGGCCCCATTTGTCTAAGTACGCGCCATGCACCGACATCGCCAGATCTCAGACGTAGACGCGGCATCATTTTGATACGTAGCAGAAACGGCACCTGGAAAGCGAGTTGGAGCACGCCGCCAATGAGTACCGCCCATGCCAGCGCCAACACCGGAGTGTCCAGTAATGGCGCAAGCCAGAGGGTACAGCCGATGAATGACAGGTTCAGCAGCGCTGGGGTTACTGCAGGCACGGAAAATTTCCCGTACGTGTTGAGTATGCCCCCCGCTAAAGCTACCAGCGAGATAAATAAAATATAAGGGAATGTGATGCGTAGAAGTTCGATCGTCAGCACAAATTTCTGCGGGCTGGCAGAAAATCCCGGTGCGCTCACATAAATCAGTAGTGGTGCCGCAATCACCCCAATCAGCGTAGCCACGAACAACGCAATCCCCAGTAACGTCGCGACATGATCAACAAGATCGTGCGTTTCCTCTGGCGTGCGATTATTCTTGTATTCTGCAAGTATTGGCACAAATGCCTGCGAAAATGCACCCTCGGCAAACACGCGACGCAACAGATTGGGGATACGAAAGGCGACAAAAAATGCATCTGTGGCGATGCCTGCACCAAAAATACGGGCAATTAATACATCGCGCACAAACCCGAGAATACGGGATATCAGGGTCATGCCGCTGACGGTAGCAAGGGTTTTAAGCAGATTCATGGGGGAGTATGTTACCCTGAATACACTTGCCCATTCACATGAATAGGCAATAATCTGGCCAGCTTCCTACCTCCGCTCTACGAGTGACGGCTCGCAAATTTTTCATCCGCACCCCTTTATCAGTCGTTTATTACTCCTTGCAAGATGCTGCGAATAAACGTAGAATCTACGTCTTTTCGGCAATAGTCGAATGAATTGAGGAATCTTTATGGCCAATAGCGCACAAGCTAGAAAACGTGCAAGACAAACCGTTAAGCAACGCGATCACAACACTAGCCTGCGCTCGGAGTTGCGTACTGCGATTAAGCATGTGAGAAAGGCTGTTGAGGCTGGTGACAAAACCGCTGCACAAGCCGTATTCAAAGCATCTATTAGTACTGTCGATGCAATTGCTGACAAACGGATCATCCACAAGAACAAGGCTGCACGCCACAAGAGTCGCCTGTCCGCTGCCATCAAGGCAATGGCCTGATCAGCTAACCGCATAAAAAAGCCTGGAGATATCCGGGCTTTTTTTGTTTCCATGATTCCCCTCGCGTTAATTCGTCCTTCACGCCATGACATTGCCATTCCAGAAAACTGCAGTATTGTGGTCATGGGCAATGAGTTCCGATTCATCGCCATTTCGGCGTTAGCCACATTCAACGCAATTCATGCAAGGCATTCTCTGGAACCCCTTTTAAGGCTGTCAGGAAAAAGGCTTGAAAAAGTTGGTTAAATAGGTAAAGATGCTGGCTAGTGCGCAACAAACAATTCACGGCGGCTGATGCCGCCGTGTTTCATTTTGGCCCTGAGAAAACTAGGTATTAACTTATGTCAAATCTGATGAACACCTACTCGCAGCTACCCGTCACCTTCGTCAAAGGTGAAGGCGTGTGGCTGTGGGATGATAAAGGCATGCGCTATCTTGATGCGCTTGCTGGTGTTGCGGTATGTGGTCTGGGGCATTGTCATCCGGAGTTGGTGAAAGCAATTTGTGAACAAGCCGGGACACTGATCCATACTTCCAACCTTTACCATATCGGCAAACAGGAACAACTGGCCAGCAAGCTAGCCGTTCTGTCAGGTATGGACAATGCATTCTTTTGCAATTCCGGTGCGGAAGCGAATGAAGCCGCAATTAAACTGGCAAGACTGTATGGCCATAATAAAGGTATAGACCTGCCCACCATCATTGTGATGGAAAAATCCTTTCATGGCCGTACCATGGCGACCTTGACTGCAAGCGGCAATCGCAAAGTGCAGGCTGGTTTTGAACCACTGCTCACCGGCTTTGCGCGCGTTCCATATAATGACCTGGAAGCGGTAGCGCAAGTAGCCGTGCATAATAAAAATATTGTCGCTATTCTGGTTGAACCGTACCAAGGTGAAGGTGGTGTCAATGTACCGCAGGCGCATTATCTGCAAGGTCTGCGCCATCTGTGTGACCAGCATGGCTGGCTGCTAATGTTGGATGAAGTACAATGTGGCATTGGCCGCAGCGGTAAATGGTTCGCCTTCCAGCACAGCGGTATCTTTCCCGATGTCATGACACTGGCCAAGGGTTTGGGCTCTGGCGTGGCCATCGGCGCCTGCCTTGCGAAAGGTACGGCGGCGAATGTATTCAAGCCTGGTAATCACGCCTCTACTTTTGGCGGCAACCCATTGGCCTGTACTGCGGCACTTACCACGCTGGCTGTAATCGAAAGAGATGACCTGATACGTAATGCAATGGAATTAGGCGATTTCATGCGTAGCGCGTTCAAGGCACAGTTAACTGACGTGGCTGGTATTACGCAGATTCGTGGCCAAGGATTAATGATCGGTATCGAACTTTCCAAGCCCTGCGGCGAACTGGTGAAGGAAGCCTTGAAACAGGGACTGTTGATCAACGTGACTTCAGATAAAGTGGTGCGTCTGCTCCCGCCATTGGTGATTCAGCGGAATGAGGCCGAGCAGGTAGTAAACGCCGTATCCACGCTGGTGAAAGAATTTCTGAAAACGTGAAGTCCAGAGAATAGCAGGACAGACTGCCCTGCAGTTCTTAGCTCTTTTTTATAAACGAGTGTATCCACCCCGCTTATCTCATTGCGCCCAGCATGCAACTCAAACACTTTCTACAATTCAATGATTTCACCCGCGAGGAATTCGAGTATCTGTTCGAACGCGCCCGCTGGATCAAACACGAATTCAAGCAATACCAGCGCTACTGGCCGCTGGAAGACCGTACTCTAGCGATGATTTTCGACAAACATTCGACTCGTACACGGCTCTCATTCGAAGCTGGCATGCATCAACTGGGTGGCGCGGCAATCTATCTCTCCACCCGCGATACCCAGTTGGGGCGTGGTGAGCCAGTGGAAGACGCCGCACGTGTAATTTCGCGCATGGTGGATATCGTCATGATCCGCACTTATGAGCACGACATCATCGAGCGCTTCGCCGCGCATTCGCGAGTACCGGTGATCAACGGCTTGACTGATGAATATCATCCCTGTCAGATCATGGGCGATATTTTCACTTTCATTGAGCAGCGTGGAAGCATCGCTGGCAAGACAGTGGCATGGATCGGCGATTCCAACAACGTCTGCAATACCTGGTTGCAGGCAGCAGAAGTGTTTGATTTCAACGTGCATGTCTCCACTCCCCCCGGCTACGAAGTCGAACCGGAACGGGCTGGGCTTTACGGCACTGGCCACTATGAGGAATTTGCCGATCCGCTTGATGCAGTAAAAGATGCCGATCTCGTGACCACCGACGTATGGACCAGCATGGGTTTCGAGGCCGAAACCGAGGAGCGGAAAAAGGATTTTGCCGACTTCCGGGTGGATGCCGAAATGATGTCCTGCGCCAAAAAGGAGACGCTGTTCATGCACTGTCTACCTGCCCATCGCGGTGAAGAAGTGTCGGCGGAAGTCATTGATGGGCCTCAATCGGTGGTGTGGGAAGAAGCGGAGAATCGACTGCACACACAGAAGGCATTGATGGAGTATCTGCTGCTGGGAAAGATTGACCATCTCTAAAGCAACTCTCAAATTCTGCAGCTCAAGAATTATTCTCAATGGATCGAGCATGAAAAAAATTAAAAAACCTGGTTTGTCCGAAGTGCGCAAAGTGGTGCTGGCCTTTTCTGGCGGACTGGATACTTCAGTGATTCTGAAATGGTTGCAGGACACTTATCAGTGTGAAATCGTCACTTTCACCGCAGATATCGGTCAAGGAGAGGAAGTAGAGCCCGCTCGCGCCAAGGCGAAACAACTCGGCGTGAAGGAAATTTTCATCGAAGACCTGCGCGAAGAGTTTGTGCGTGATTTCGTATTTCCTATGTTCCGCGCCAACACTATTTATGAAGGTGAATACCTGTTGGGCACTAGTATCGCCCGTCCACTGATTGCCAAACGGCAAATTGAGATCGCACGTAAAACCAAGGCAGATGCAGTCTCACATGGTGCGACCGGTAAAGGCAACGATCAGGTGCGCTTCGAACTTGGCTACTATGCGTTACAACCCGACATTCATGTGATCGCACCCTGGCGCGAATGGGATCTTACCTCGCGCGAGAAGCTTTTGAAATATGCGGAGCAACACGGCATCCCGGTGGAAATGAAGAAAAAAGGCGGCTCACCTTATAGCATGGATGCCAACCTGCTGCACATTTCCTATGAAGGCCGCATACTGGAAGATCCGGCGCAGGAACCGGAAGAGTCCATGTGGCGCTGGAGTGTATCGCCAGAGAAAGCGCCCGACAAAGCAGAATACCTTGACCTGGAATTCAAACAAGGCGACATCATTGCGTTAAACGGCAAAAAACTCTCACCTGCGGACGTGCTTGCCAAACTCAATCAATTGGGCGGTAAGCACGGTATTGGCCGTTTGGATCTGGTCGAGAACCGCTACGTTGGCATGAAGTCACGTGGCTGTTACGAGACTCCTGGTGGCACTATCATGCTGCGCGCCCATCGCGCTATCGAATCCATTACCCTCGACCGGGAAGTAGCGCATCTGAAGGATGACCTGATGCCCCGTTATGCCGCGCTGATTTACAATGGCTACTGGTGGAGTCCAGAACGCAAAATGCTCCAGACCATGATTGATGCCTCACAAACCCATGTAAATGGCTGGGTGCGACTAAAACTCTACAAAGGCAATGTGATCGTGGTTGGACGGGACTCCAAGACCGATTCGCTGTTCGACCCCAACATCGCCACTTTCGAAGAGGACAAAGGTGCCTACAACCAGGCGGATGCGGCAGGGTTCATCAAACTGAATGCACTACGGATGCGCATCGCAGCGAATTTGAAAAACAGAAAATAATCGTTGAGCTGCTTGATCATTCCAATTCCAGTTCAAGTGAGGATATCAACCAAGTGTCACTGATGAAATGCAATTGGAATTACACCTTAAGGAGAAAGCGTCATGCCATCATTCGACATAGTTTCCGAGGTTGACAAGCAGGAAATCAGAAATGCGCTTGACCAGGTGAACAAGGAAGTCAGCACCCGCTTCGATTTCAAGGGGTCGGATGCGCGCGTAGAGCAGACTGATTACAAGCTCACAATTTTTGCTGACGACGAATTCAAACTAGGTCAGGTGCTGGATATCCTGATGGCCAAACTTGCCAAACGCGGCGTTGATGTGCGCTGTCTGGACAGAAGTGAAGTAGAAAAAATAAGCGGCAACAAAGTCAAGCAGCAGGTTACGGTAAAGACCGGCGTAGAAACCGAGTTGGCGAAGAAAATTATCAGACTCATCAAGGACAGCAAACTCAAGGTACAGGGTAGTATCCAAGGTGAAGCTGTGCGTATTTCAGGCGCAAAGCGCGATATCTTGCAAGAAACCATTCAACTGATAAAAAAATCCATTACTGAGTTTCCTCTACAGTTTCAGAATTTCAGAGAATAACTTGCTGGTTAGGAACAGCCTGGCCCGTCCCAGTGAAGTTATAATGCCAGGCCAGATATCCACTTGGTATACAAGCGCCGGGCGATCTCATTTAACGCTGATATCCGGTTAGTCAAACCCATCTGCATTGCCTCAGCCGACTGCACCGGCGGCCAGAAACCACTCGTAGTTTCTCCAGTACCTGCTTCACACCAGGCTTTCACCATCTCCTCAGTCATTTCAACATGGCATTGCATTGCCAAGTGCTTACCCAGCGAGAATACCTGATTCTCACAAAATCGACTCGATAGCAGGCGGAGCGCATCAACGGGAAGAGTGAAGGTCTCACCGTGCCAGTGAAATGATTCAAATTCCGATAGATCGCCGAACCATTCACGGGCAATGGGATTATCCGCCACGCTGACTTCCCCCCAGCCGAATTCCTTGACCGGGCTCCTGCTCACCGCGCCACCCAAGGCTTTTGCCATCAATTGCCCACCGAGACAGTGGCCCAGCACCGGAACGTCATTAGCCACCGCCTGCCTGATCAGCGCCAGTGCTGGCGTAATCCAGGGTAGATCATCATTTACACTCATGGGTCCACCCATGAACACCAGCCCACTGAATTCACTGGTATCTGAGGGAGAAACTTCCCCAGCGTCGATTCTGATGAGCCGCCATGGAATAGCATGAGCATCCAGAAATGTGGCCAAATAGCCTGGACCTTCAATGGAAAAATATCTGAAAATTGCAACCGGTTTCATGAGACTTCCCGATACCTGTCGATTAATCTAATTCTGGCCATAACGTAGCGGAGAAGCTTCTTCAGAAGCCGCAAAGTTACGTGAATAAGGGCGCTCGTATCTCAATAAAATATCATAGTAATTCCGGACAGATTCCGTCAGAATGACCGCCTCATCGCCGCGTGCGTAGCCATGCTTCAGATTACCGAAATATTCGCTGTGACTCAGTAGCGGTAATGCCTTTCTCAAATCCACCCATGAATCCGGGCTCAATCCCAAACGCTGCGCCAGAATACGTGCATCTTCCAAATGACCATAGCCCAGATTGTACGCGGCCAGCGCCATCCAGGTCCGATCAGGTTCTACAATACGCGGCGGCAACACTTCCTTCAGCAACAGCAGATAACGCGCTCCGGCGAGTATGCTCTGCCGCGCATCAAGGCGGTCTGTTACTTTCATCCGGTCGGCGGTATGTTCTGTCAGCATCATGATGCCACGCACATTGGTGGACGAAGTTGCCAGTCGATCCCAGTAGGACTCCTTGTAGGCCAATGCCGCGATTAAACGCCAGTCGATCCCCGTCAATTCCTCAGCCTGATGGAAGTGGTCGCGTAAGTCCGGCAGTAGCGTGCGCATTTTTCCCAGGATACCACCCACATCCGTCTGTTCCAGTCGTTGAATATGGCCGTAATACCGATCAAGCAGGCGCCTTAAGGTACCATCCTGTTCGATTCGTTTAAAAAATTTCTGCGCCTTTACCAGTAGCTCTGAATCTGCGTTTGGAGAAAACACCCACGCCTTACCGGTTTCTTCACCTAAATTGAAGGCTGAGCCCAGATTGGGATAGAAGTTTTTTGCCAGATTGATCTGGCTGGAGTCGGCAATGGCATAGTCGATCTTGCCTTCTGCCAGCTTTGTCAGCAACTCCTCAGCGGTGATATCCACTTCAGTCCATTTCAAGCCGGGAACCTGCTGCTTAGCTTCATTCAGTCGTACAGCATGTGATGTTCCGGTCACGATCTCAATACTTCTTCCGACAAGCTGCTGAATACTTTTGGGTTTGGGGTAGTCTGTGTTATAGGCCACTTGGGGTTGGGTACGCTGATAAACCGGACCAAAACGAGCGCCTGATCCATGCCGATCGGTAACATTCAAGCCAGCGGCGAAGTGCTCCTGCGGATTTTCCAAAGCCAATAACGCCTGGCTCAATTTTGGCATCACTCTAAATTTCGCCTCCACACCCAATTCCTTCGCGAATTCGGAAACCAGATCGAACTCCAGTCCAGCATAACTGCCGTCTGAATTTTCATAATAGGTATCGGGGCTATTAACTGTAATAACCACCAACTCATCCGCCTTGCCCGATGGTGGCCTCAGCTTCTCATACGAATCACAAGCCGCGAGCACAAAGCCACAAAAAACAAGTACGGAAAATGAAAGGAAGCTGCGCATAAGATGGGAGTGAGCAGGATACGAGGACATTCTGCCATGTTTTTGCCATGAACAAGGGCAAGATAAACTGGTAAAATGTCCGACTTAAAATGGAGAGGTACCGAAGTGGCCATAACGGCGCTGACTCGAAATCAGATGGTCAGGGTAACCTGGCACGTGGGTTCGAATCCCACCCTCTCCGCCAAGCATAAGCAATAACTCACTGACAATAATTGTATAAGTTATTCAAAGCGCCCAATCGTTGCCGCTGACCTTACCCGCTATTTTGGTAGATGGAAAAGGGCAAATCCAACATCTTCCGAGATATGAAAAAACCCACCAATGTAGGTCATGGTGGTGGGGCTAACAGTTCATTGTTATTTGTTTCCTATTATCAATGGGCTGGAACAAAATAAGGCCACCAAAACCACGCTGGACGGGAAAAAGGATGCCCACACCCTTCTTGTCGCTGAGAAAGTTGGGTAGGCCATTATTGAGGCTTTGCTTGTGAACAAGCAGATGCGTCAATTGAGTTGACAGCCATGGTTTTTTATTGGAAAGGAACTCCTTAGCTAGTGGAGCGGCAATTAGTGAAAAACGATCGAGAGTGGCAGATTGGGATTTTTGGAACCTTTGATGTTGCAAATTATGGTGACCTACTGTTTCCTATCATCGCAGAAAAGGAGTTAACCAATCGGCTTGGGGCTGTAAAATTTCATCGCTTTTCCTATCATGCTAGAACTCTGCCACAGTGGCCTTACGAAGTCATCTCACTTTCAGAGTTGCCGGAGTTAGCCGACTCGCTTGACGCCGTCCTTATTGGTGGCGGTTTCATCATCCGATTCGACAAGTTTATAGCGCCTGATTACGGTCCGCCGAATCCTTCCATTCACCATCCCACCGGTTACTGGCTATCGCCCGCACTGATTGCCTTGCAGCATGGCATTCCGCTGATTTGGAACGCTCCGGGCATGCATTGCAATGAAGTGCCAGAGTGGGCCGTTCCTCTAGTAAAGCTGATGCTCGAGCACAGTCCTCATATCAAGGTTCGCGATACCCTATCTCAGTCGATCCTTACTCCTCTGAGCAACAAGGCCCAAATCGATGTATTACCCGATACGGCCTTCGGTCTCTCGCGACTACTTAATGACAAGCAACCCTCGGCGGAATTCCTCGAGTTACGTAAAAACGTAGGTTTGACTAACCCGTACCTGATCGTTCAGGCAATAGCCGGACTGGACAGTTTTTTGCGACTATGGAGAACCCATTCGAGTCAATTTCAGAAATTACAAATTGTGCTGCTGCCAATAGGGCCAGTGCTCGGGGACCATGAGTCAATACTGGGCAACGATCTGCCTCGTTCGATTCGATTACCGTTCTGGCCTCAACCAAAATTGCTTGCCGAGTTAATCTGCCATGCTGAAGGGGTAGTTGGGCAGAGTTACCATTTGGCGGTCAGCGCACTCGCCTTCGGCGTTCCAGTCTTTTGCTCGGCTGACCTAGGCTGCGGAAAATATACCGCCTTGCCGGTTTACGAGCGAATCTTCCAGCTTTCATGGGACATCAAGATCGATCCGCAGTGGCTCATCTCGAAATTGGGGAAACGGCCCATTTCTGCCGCAGCAAGTCATGCCCTCAATCAACTGGATGCGCACTGGGATCAGGTAGCCGGGATCATCCGAAAGGGAACTAGGCCAACCAAGCCCGCACTCAATCGGTATTGGCAGTCACTACCAGGTTATCTTGAAGCCGCTCAAGATCATTGCCAGACGCCGGGAGTCGGAATCTCGCCCGCTCAAGCAGTCGCTGCAAAGCATAGAGCATCGTCTATGGCAGAGGTCACGGAGTTAAGCAACGCCTTGATGAGATCCAATGAGCACATTGCCGCCCTGTACGAATCAAACTCGTTTAAACTTACTGCACCGATGCGTACAATTAGACGCTATCTGAGACAGTTGCTGGGAAAATAAGCCTTATGATCGACTTGACCAAATTGACAGAGCACCGCCTACAGTCTCACCCTTTTAATTGGGCTGAAATCGGCGATTTGTATTCGCTGCATGATGCCGTCGCATTGGCCAAAACCTTTCCGCACGATTACTTCAAAACGGTATCTGGCTACGGCGGTGAAAAGGACTACGAATATGAGGCGCGCCAGCTTGTCGAAATGGGCACGCACCGTATCATCAATCCGCAGACACTTAGCCCTGAATGGCTGGGCCTGGCCCAGGATTTATGTTTACCATCATACCGATCGGCGATGTCTCTGTTAACCGGAATTGATCTAATTTCCGCACCGATAGAGGTCAACGTCTTTCACTATGGGCCAGGTGCTTGCCTTGGCCCTCATCCCGACTTAAGCGACAAGTTGGTCACACATATCTTGTATTTCAATGAATCATGGAACCCCGATGATGGGGGCTGCTTAAATATCCTACGTTCCCCAGATCCTGATAGCGTGGTGGCCGTGGTACCCCCCATCGTTGGAAACTCGGCCATTGTCGTACGCTCGGACGATTCGTGGCATGCCGTTTCAAGGGTAGTAGATGGATGCCTCTCGTCCCGTCGCAGCATGACTGTGACCTTCTATCGGCCTAATTCTGTCAGTTCGATGTGGCCGGAAAATGATCGATCCCCCTTACACTGCTATGATGCCGATGTGGAAACCAGGCGAATCACTTAACCGCTACTCGCTCTGCTTCAATTGTTCCGATACAGTGCTACTCAGAAAGAGCCCCAGCAATTGAGTTCGGTGATACTGTGGAGCTCACTGCCAGCCTGGATTTTTCGACATGAAGCATAGAGACCTGGCTGACATGGCAACAACAAACTCAGATGCATACCGGGACACCGACCTCGGTGAGAATTGGGAAGCTCTTGAAGGGTCAAAACAGTCTCGATTTTTTTCACAGATTGCGATTGAGCATTTACCCGGCTGGCTGATTGACCAACTGAAATCGCAATCTCTTACGCTTGCCGACTGGGGCTGCGCCCAAGGTGATAGCACCAATGTATGGGCAAGCCATATCGATGCCCAACAGTTGACCGGCGTTGACTTCTCATCAGCGGCTATTGAACAAGCGGCAAAACGCTACCCAACTATACGCTTCATTAACGAAAACTGGCTGACGGAAAATGACACTCAGAAAGAGCTTTTCGATGTTGTGTTTTCTTCGAACACGCCGGAACACTTTCATAGTCCCTACGATGCCTTGCACAACCTATGTGACCGAGCAAAAAAAACAGTTGTACTCGCATTGCCCTGCCGTGATCCGGATAGAATCAATAAACACTTTTTCTCCTTTCTTCCCGAAAACATACCATCGGTTCTGCCCAATGGATTTAGGCTGGTCTGGTCGCAAACTGTAGATTGCCGCACGCTACCCAATACGCTTTGGGAAGGAGAACAGATAATTTTGTTGTTCGCCGATTCCAATTGGGTGGATGGACTAGGACTTACTCTAGACGACATCAAAATTGAGCAGCCCTCTGTCGTTGAAGTAGGTCGCCTCAAACCAATTGTGGCGAAACGCGACAGCACGATGGCGCTGGTGAGTTTACCGAAACAGGGTGCCTCCTGGCAGCTGATTCGACCTTTGCGCTCTGTTGCTCGTCTGGCGCGTTACAATCTTGCCAACGAAGATCGTCAGCGATTAACTCAAGCAGCACTGCGCCAGCATTATCACCGCCTGCCACTACCTGCTTCAGCAAAACGACTGGTTAGCTTTGTCTACCATAAGTTGGTTGGCAAAACCGTACGGGCACTGCGCCGAAGTGCGTTGCGTGTTTCCCAGTTCCATGCGCCATCAATTAAATCTGCCCCCAGGGCGGACAACCTGCCAGATTACATCTTCTGGGGTGTTATCGACTGGCATTTTCGCCATCAGCGTCCCCAGCAACTTGCCCTGGCTTTAGCGAATACTGGCCGGCGTGTTTTTTATATTTCTCCAAATTTTGCAGACGATGAGCGAGCGGGTTTTGAGGTCGAAGCGCTGGATGCTGCGGGCTTGCTGTTTCAAGTAAAGCTATTTATTAAAGGCGAGCATGTTATCTATTCCTCTGCACTGGGATTCGAAACCGTCTCCCAATTAAGAGCTAGCATCGGAGAGGTGTTGGAATGGGCTAACTGTGAGCAACTCATCTCGCTGGTTCAGCACCCATTTTGGCATAACGTGGCCTCGGTGCTGCCAAACAGCCGCCTGATCTATGACTGCATGGATCACCATGAAGGCTTTGGCAACAACACTGAATCTTTGCTGCAGACTGAAAAAGCACTGCTGAATAAAGCGGAGTTAACGGTTACAACTTCTAACTGGCTGGATAAATCTGTCGCGCGGCATACCAAGCAGCGTGCGTTGATTCGAAATGCCAGCGATTACGATCACTTTGCCAACGTGCCGGATAGCATCTATCACGATCCGCAGGGCCGGCGAATCATTGGCTACTACGGTGCGATTGCCGAATGGTTTGATCTGGATTTGATCGAGGCTGTTGCGAAGCAACACCCGGAGTGCTGTGTTTTGTTGATCGGTGCAGACACTGTTAATGCCAAGTCCAGACTCGGCAAGTTGGCCAATGTTACTTTCACTGGTGAGGTGCCGTACAGCAAGCTACCGTATTATCTTTGTGGCTTTAGCGTCTGTTTGTTGCCATTCAAGGTGATTCCACTCACGTTAGCAACGAACCCGGTCAAAATCTACGAATATCTCAGTGCGGGTAAACCAGTCGTGACAGTTGATTTGCCGGAGATGGCGCAGTTTAATGGCTTGGTGTACGCGACTGCTGATAAAGACGCTTTCCTTGCCGCAGTCAGCGCAGTGTTGAGCCAGCTAGAACCTGTTATCTTGGCTCAACAGCGCAAGGATTTCGCACAAGGACAAACCTGGCAGCGCCGTGCCGAAGCACTGATTCAACACGCCGAATCACACGCTCGTGACCCCAAAATTAGCGTTGTTGTTGTAACGTACAACAATCTTGATCTCACCCGTGCATGTCTGGCGAGTCTGGATGAGCACAGCCAGTACGAGCATATGGAAATCATTGTGGTCGACAATGCCTCCAGCGACGGTTCGTCGGCGTTCTTGTCTGAGTGGGTTGCAAAAAACAAATACCGCAAACTGATCCTCAATGAGGACAATAAAGGCTTTGCAGCGGCCATCACCCTAGGCTTAGCCGCCGCAAATGGCGACTACCTGGTACTGCTCAACAACGACACCTACGTCACTCCCGGTTGGCTGCGCACGCTGCTCAGGCACCTGCAACGTGACGAAACCATCGGCCTGATTGGGCCAGTGACTAACAATATTGGCAACGAAGCCAAGATAGATATCGCCTATAGCTGCATGGATGAGATGCTACTGAAATCGGCCGCCTACACACGCAGACATATTGGTCAAACCTATCCATTGCGTACTGCGGCATTTTTTTGCGTGATGATGTCGCGGGTGACCTACGAGCGCGTGGGCACATTGGACCCGTCCTTTGGACGAGGCTTCTTCGAAGACGACGACTACTGCCGTCGAGTTGAACAGTTAGGTCTGCGAATTGTGTGTTCTGAAGATGCATTCATTCACCATCAACTATCAGCCTCATTCAACAAGCTTAAACAGGGAGACCGGCATAAACTGTTTGAGGAAAACAAGAAAATTTATGAGGCAAAGTGGGGGGAATGGATGCCCCACGGATATCGGAAAAAACAGAATGCGACGACAGTCGTCCGCTCTGAATCTTCTGTGTTTCATGGGCAACGACACATCGACGGTCAATGCAATGTGTGCGGCAAGCAGGCGCATTTTTTCTATCAAAAAGTCGCACTTTGGCGTGAATCACTCAACTGCGAACACTGCCGCACGACTAGTCGATATCGCTCAATCACACGGGGAATCCTGCGCGCTATCTGTGAGTTGACTGGTGACGAGGCAACTTCATTGGCGACGTTGCCGCACAGCAGCAAGACGAGACTCCGCGTCTATGACACACAGCCTCCCTTCTATTACGACCCTTGCGCCTATCCTCTACCTGATCTCTTAAAGGCGACAGGCTGGGTAGAAATTATGCTGTCTCAATACAAGCCAAAGAAACCACTGGGGAAAGTGCTCGCCAAGGGGGTGACCAATCAGAATCTGGAATGCCTCACCTTTGCCAGTGACTCACTGGATATTGTGATTACCAGTGATGTTATGGAGCACGTTCGCTTGGATGATCGTGCGCATAGGGAAATCTATCGGGTTCTGAAGACCGGTGGTATCTACATTTTTACGGTTCCTCACAACCGCGCTTGGGACGAAACATTGATTCGGGTTCAGATAATTGATCCGGATGACCCATCTAAAGATGTGCATCTTCTGGAACCAGAATATCACGGCGATGCCAACAGTGATAAAGGTAGTGGAGTTTTGGCGTACCGCACGTATGGGAAAGATGTTGAAACCTTCCTGGCAGGACTTGGATTTGAAGTGGAGTATAGCCGCCTGGACATTGAGCAGCTTGGGATTATGAATACCGAACTGTTCTATTGTAGGAAAGGTAGCGCACTTAATCAAAGAACCTGTGCCGCCAGCCTACCTATCGGTTATTTCATCTCAACGGCTCTATGAACAACCCAGGGTGTTGGTAATGAAAATTGATTCCTCTTTCGTGATCACTCCGTTACGTGCCAGTGAACTCTGCACGGCAGATGAGGCGAATAAGTGAAAACCAAGAGATGCCTTTGTGTTGTGGGTACGCGTCCGGAAGCCATCAAAATGGCCCCAGTCATTTTGGCGTTGAAAAATGAGCCTTGGGCGAATGTCCGTGTGCTTGCTACTGCGCAACACCGCCACATGCTTGACCAAGTGATGAGTTTTTTTGATATAGAGCCGGATATTGATCTGAATATCATGCGGCCCAACCAGGCGCTGACCACTTTAACAGCCAGACTGCTGCTTAAACTCGACGATGTACTAAAAACAGAGAAACCGGATGTAGTGCTTGCGCAAGGTGACACGACCACGGTGATGGCCGTGGCACTGGCCTGTTTCTATCACCGCATCCCCTTCGGCCATGTAGAGGCGGGGCTTCGCACCTGGAATATGCAAAATCCATTTCCAGAGGAGGCGAACCGGGTGATAGCCGGGCGTTTGGCACGCTGGCATTTTGCGCCCACTGAAAACGCGCGCCAGAACTTGCTGCGAGAAGGCGTGAGCGATGCCGACATCATTGTCACCGGTAACACGGTGATTGATGCACTGTTAATGACAGCATCGAAAGAACTGGATATTGGTATCGAACTGGATGATGCCAAACGGCTGATCCTGGTTACATCCCATCGGCGTGAAAATTTTGGCGAACCCTTCCGCAATATCTGCCGTGCACTGAACACCTTGGCTGAACGAAATTCCGACATCCAGATTTTGTATCCTGTGCATCCCAATCCGAATGTGAAGGATGTCGCCCATGAGATGCTGGGCGGGAGCGACAACATCATTTTATGTGGGCCTTTGGATTATGCACCTTTCATTGCGGCGATGAAACGAGCTTATTTGATTATCAGCGATTCGGGCGGCGTGCAGGAGGAAGCGCCAGCGCTGAGTAAACCGGTATTGGTATTGCGCGACGAAACTGAGCGCCCCGAAGCTGTCGAGATGGGGGTGGTAAAGCTGGTGGGGCCGGACTATAAGCGCATCATCAAAGAGACGCAATTGCTGTTAGATGATGGGGTTGCCTACCAGACCATGGCACGCGGTGTTTCCCCGTATGGCGATGGCAAAGGGGCAGGGAGAATTGTGTCTGCGTTGCGAGAGTACTTCGCTTAATGCAATTAGTCTATTTATCTCCTGTGCCGTGGTCAAGTTTTGCACAGCGACCACACAAATTTATTGCGTGGTTTCATGCCACCACGGACGGGGATGTGTTGTGGGTCGACCCTTACCCAACCCGCTTTCCACTGTTTTCTGATCTCCGTCGAATAGGCTCCCAGGAAAGCAAGGAAAACCACGCGCATCCTGCATGGCTAAGGGTCATCAGGCCATCCGCCTTGCCCATAGAGCCACTACCCGTGTCAGGCTGGGTGAACGCGTTAATGTGGCAACCGATGCTTAAGGAAATCGATGCATTTTCTCGTCAAAAACCAACTCTTTTAGTCGTTGGCAAACCATCGGTACTGGCTCTGGCTGTTTTGAAGCGACTCAAGGGGTGCAACTCTATCTACGATATGATGGATAATTTCCCTGCTTTTTATTCTGGACTTTCCCGCCTGGCGATGCGTTGCAGGGAACAGGAATTGGTTCGCTGTGTGACTTTTGTGCTGGCTTCATCGACTGCGTTAAAGAAGCACTGGAGCGGTGTTCGGGAAGGTATTCAGTTAGTGCATAACGGACTGGATGCCGAGGCTTTACCAGCGCCAAGAAGTAACGTTGGTTCAAGAGAAAAAAAGGTGCTGGGTTATGTGGGCACCATCGCGGCATGGTTTGATTGGAACTGGGTAATTGCGCTGGCCAAGGCCCGGCCAATGGATATCGTGCGACTGATTGGCCCGGTGTTTGCACCCGCTCCAGGTGTGCTGCCGGAAAACATAGAGATGTTGCCGCCTTGTAACCATCAAGTAGCTCTGCAGGCCATGCAGGGCTTTGATGTTGGATTGATTCCATTCAAGAAGAATGAACTGACGGCATCGGTTGATCCGATTAAATATTACGAATACCGCGCACTAGGGTTGCCTGTGATCTCCACCAGTTTTGGTGAAATGGCGTTGCGCGGAAGCGAGCAAGGAATCTTTCTCAGCGGGGAGCCACAGAACCTCAATCATCTGGTACAAAAAGCACTGCTTTTCAGCGCCGACGATAAGGCAATACAGCAATTTATAGCCGGCAATACATGGGAGGTGCGTTTTGCCGCTATAAAACTTAAGGTAATTATATACCTGACAGACCCATTGTTAGATTAGAATCTGTTGCCTATCACTGTCGCCAACAGCCTCAGCAGACTTAACCATATCTAATCTGCCCATTGGAAGATCAAGTCTTTTCCCTTCCAAAATTTCAACTACAGTCAC
>VFJL01000013.1 GCA_009886095.1 Nitrosomonadales bacterium
AATTAAAAAACAAGCGGTCAACTGCCGGATTTAGGTTCAACTATCCTTATCACAATAAAGACTGGATAAAGTCTGCATGATTTGAATCACCTCGCGGCCGGCCAGGCTGTAATAAATGTATTTGCCTTTGCGCTCAGTTGTGACCAGTCCCTCTATGCGCAACACGGTAAGTTGTTGCGATAACGTAGGCTGGCGGATATCCAGCAATTCTTCCAGCTCACCGACATTTCTGACGCCTTGAATAAGCTGACACAAGATAAGCAACCTATCTGCGTTTGCCAGTACTTTCAGCATTGAACAGGCTTCCGTTGCGGATGCGCGTATTACTGCAATGCTGGGTAGGTCTGGTTCCAATCTCATAGGGGCACCTCTAAGCATCCTCGTCTTTGGTGTAGTCCGTCCCACAATCCCACCATGGCACCGGACTTGCTCAATAGTTTCTCAGTTGTACCGTGTTGCATGCCGATTTCCATTAGATACGCCCTCCCATTTTGGGACGGTCAACGAGTCTGGATCTTTCCAGAATTTCAAAAATCCCCATTCCCAGCAACATTGCCGCCACAAACACGATCCCTTTGCTGCTGCCAGCTCCAAGCAGAACTAGTGCCGGTCCGGGACAGATACCTGCCATCCCCCAGCCAATACCAAATGTGAGACTTCCCAGTATCAGACGCTTATCGATCACCCGCGCAGTGGGCAGGTGCATGGGCAACCCCAAATAACTGCGATTGCGCCTGCTGGCTACGGCAAAAGCAACCGATCCCACGGCAATCGCGCCCCCCATGACCAATGCGAGAGAAGGATCCCATGCACCGGTAATATCAAGAAATGCCAGAACCTTAGCCGGGTCCGCCATTCCCGCCAGAATAAGCCCCAACCCAAAGATCAGGCCCGCTAGCATTGCAATAATGTTGACCATTTTTTTCCCTCCGCTAATGGCGCTATCCGCCTAGCATATGCCGCATGATATAAACGGTGACGAAGCCTGTACCCATAAATACCAGGGTGGCAATGATGGAGCGTGGCGACAACCGGGACAGCCCACAAACCCCATGACCGCTGGTACAGCCAGAGCCATAGCGCGTGCCGATGCCGACAATCAAACCAGCCAGAGCCAGAATGCCGTAGCCGGTATCAATCTGAAAAGTGGGCAGGCTATGAAACAGTTGCCATACCAGCGGCGCAGTGACTAGCCCCGCAACAAAAGCGATACGCCAACCTATATCACCAGTCTGTAATCTGAACAGTCCACCGACTATGCCGGAAATTCCAGCAATACGTCCGTTCAGCAATGTGAACACCGCAACTGCGATACCGATAGTCATCCCGCCTGCCAGCGAGGACCATGGGGTGAAGTGATTCCAGTCAATCAGCATTATTTATCCTCTTACTCCAATTCTATTTCATCAGTGACGCTTCGTTGATATCCTCACGCGCGCCTTGCCGTACTATTCGCTCCGAAGGAAGCTCCCTTGAGGGGACGTGCTATTTGCGGTATTCGCCCGTCATCGCCTCGTTTCACTTTCGAACTGGAATTGAAATTACTCGATTTTGGGAAATGACTCTTTGCAGATCAATAATATTATGTTGACGAATAATATATTAATAGATATATTATTGTCAACACAGACATAAGGTTGATCCATTTCGAATACAGGAGAAAAAGATGTCCCCGCAGATCCAAGCGTTTTTTGACCCGGCTACGTGGACAGTTAGCTATGTTGTATTTGACGAGTCAGGCGGAAGTTGTGCGATTATTGATCCCGTTCTGGATTACGAACCAAAGTCTGCCAGGATCAGTACCCTATCTGCGGACAAGTTGGTTGCGTTCATCAACGGCCAGCGGCTGACCGTCGCATGGATACTTGAAACGCATGCACACGCCGATCACATCTCATCGGCGCACTACCTCAGGGAAAAACTAGGTGGAAAAATTGCCATAGGCAATGAAATTCCCCGGGTGCAGGAGACCTTCAAAAAGATATTCAATCTCGGACCCGAGTTCATCCCGGACGGCAGGCAGTTTGATCACTTATTGGCTGATGCCGAAACTTTCAAGGTCGGCAAACTAAGCGCAACAGCCACTTCGGTTTCAGGCCATACGCCAGCCGATATGGCTTACCAATTTGACGATGCGATTTTTGTTGGTGATACGCTGTTTATGCCAGACATAGGCACAGCGCGCGCTGACTTTCCCGGCGGAGATGCCCGCCGCCTGTTCCGCTCGATCCGTCATCTGCTCGCACAACCGCTAGAAACGCGACTGTTCATGTGCCACGACTATCCTCCCGCAAACCGCCCCGCGCGGTGGGAAAGCACGATAGCCGAGCAGCGTGCGCATAATATTCATGTGCATGATGGCATCAATGAAGACGAGTTTGTCGCCATGCGTGAAGCGCGGGATGCCACGCTCGAGATGCCAACGCTGTTACTGCCATCGGTACAGATCAATGTGCGGGCGGGAGAAATTCCGCCGCCAGAAATAAACGGGGTCTCGTATCTGAAAATACCCATCAATGTGATTTGATAAAGTGGATCGGTTCGTAGCCGTGACGGCAGCGGATTTGCCTCGTCATGCAGTTGCTTTGGGATTGATTTCCAGAGTGATGGTCAATTCCTGCGCTGTCGTCGGCCATTCCAGTTTTAGCGTCACCGCCTGCATGATTTTCTCGAATCCACCCTCGGACTGCGATACGGAATAGTGTGGCTGCGCAGCCAATGCTACCGGCGAGGAAACATGCAATGTAATGCCCCCGGCCAGCACATCATCATCCAGCGTTATCTCATTCATTGCTGCCAATTCAAGCGGTTGACCAAAACCGCTGGGGATTTGTCCCTGGTAAATATAGCGCCCACCCCAGCCGTCGCAACTGGGCATGGCGAGATTAATCTCGGTGCTGAATATACCCTCCGCTTTGCTGGTGAAGCGGTAGGATACATGCAACCGGTTACCCACAAGCTCGAAACTTTTGCTTAGGGATGGGCGCGATGTATCCGCCCAAAAATGTACGCCACCCGCAATTGAAGGTTCATGCCGGTAGTTCATGAGCGCTCCGTTCAGGCGATCAACAAACAGTCCGCGCACATGATCGTCAGCCTCCATGTCTGCGGCATTTATTTTGTGCTTGAAATTGATTCGCTCATGCGCCGAGGCGATACCCGTATCACTGCGTTCGTTTAGCCCCCCCTCGCCCTGTTGTTGAATTTGGCGGTAATAGTGCTCGGCCTGACGTCGCAGAGTATCACCGAAATTATGTTTGAGTGCATAAGCATCAAGCTCGCAAATGCAGGCGTTGCCATCGAGTTTCAACACCGCCTGAAGTACGCCATTCTGCAGATATACCTCATCCACTCCGTCAAGATCGGTATCTTCCATGAAACGGGCTGGACGCGGCGCACAGGTGTCCAGCATTGCTTCCAGCTCAACCATGTCGTTATATACTGCGCGCCGCAGATGGGGCAGATACAAGCCGCCAAACAAACCGTGCCAGTAGGCGTCATTGGCCTGGGATTCGTAGAGCTTCTGCTGCATTGTGGCAGTACGTTGTTCCTGTGGCAGCGTGGCGAGGCGCGTGGAGAGCCCAAGCATGCGCTTGTGCATCCAGTTGGACTCGGGATAGAGCGAAAAGAAGTTTTTCCAGATGCCACCGCGCAGAAACGCTTTATCGCGTTCGTACCGGCCATCCGCTTTTGCCTGCTGCACCAGATCGGCATAGTCATTGGCGGGTTGTGCAGGGAGTGTCCACTCGTTCATCTCAATATAGGAGGTGGTGGGCAGATACACTACGCCACGAGTTTTTCCAGCTGCATGATAATCGCGGTAGTGTTGGGTGCGAATTTTTGGCGAAGCCAGCACACCTTGAATGAATTGATCGAGCCAGCCTTTTTCATATACCCATTGGTAGGTCTCTGGCCAAATACCGAATTTTTCGATGTCATCGAAATAAATCGCCGCGTTACCCCCGTCGACCGTACTACCATCGGCCAGAGACTCAATGTACGCCACTGCTTCGTTAGCTGGAGAAAACGGCAGCTTGTAACGCAAGGTTTCGGAAATGGGAAACAGGTCAAGCGTGCGTCCATCCTCCTCGGTGGTGAAATAACCATTCAATTCCGCCGCAGTTTTACCGGTGCAGAGAAAATGATAATCGTCCACAATCACATAGCGTATGCCACAATCAACCAGCGCCGGAACTACGGTTGACTCCCACACCCGTTCTGTCAGCCACGCGCCATGAGGGCGCTGGCCTAATTTCATTTCCAGCTTGTCAGAAAAAGTCTGGATTTGCCCGATACGATCACGATTGGGGATCACTGCCAGCACTGGCTCAGTATCGCCTGCACCAAATAATTCCACTTGCCCCCGCGCCACCATTTCCTGCAAAAGTGCCATGTCTTCCGGATAATGTTCGATCAGGTAATCCAGCAACCAGCCGGAAAAATGTACCGCAAAGTGGAAATCCGGGTAGCGGTAGAGTACTCGCAGAAAGGGTTTGTAGCAGCGCAGGTGTGCATCGGCCAGCACTTCTGGAAAATTGCCGACAGGCTGGTGAGCATGAACGCCGAAAAGCAGGGAAATAGGTTGGGACATCAGATTACTCCAGCGTTGCTCGCCGCATCGTACCGCCCGACTCAGGATGTCCACTACCCTGGCTGATAGGCTTAAGCACCTCTGTCGGTATCGGCAATTTCAGCAAACTGTAAAGATTAGCCAGATTGTCGCGGAATAGCTTATCAAAGCTCTCCACCACATCCGGCGGATTGTAATCGCCGAACCACCAGAACCAGTCCGAGCTTTCACAGGAAGCCAGTTGCCGACTGGCTGCGACCTTCTCTTCATCCATCAAACGCTCGCTTTGCATCACTCTGTCGTAACTATGCTTGGCGGCGCATAACAAATCCCACGCATGATTTTTATCATGGTCACCAATCCAAGTGGAGAATGTCCCATATACCCAGCTACCTGCCGTTAGTACCGGCAGCACAGCAGCATCGATATGTGCCGATGACGCAACATAATCTCGGTAGGTAGTGGCACAAATTGCAGGGTGATTTTCAAGAATTTCATAAAAGTCATTAAGAAAATAATAACCGTTGTAGGGGTAGTATTCCCAGGCATTTTCACCATCCAGAATTATGCTCACCACTTGACTCTCCCCCACCGGTGCCTGATGACCGATTTCCTCAAGAGAATGCACCAAGTGTTCGGCGGCATCACGTCCGAACCATTTTGAATATTCGAAACCGATCATGTCCGATAATTTATCGTCACGGAAAAAACAGGTCATGCCATCGGTTTTCCCCTGCACCCGGTAAGGATGGTAAAGATAATGGTTTCGTTCCGGCAGCGGCTTGTCAGGATATGATTTGCGCAAACTATTGACCAGCACACTCTCGCCGCTGGCACTCCATTGACAATTGTGCTCTGCCAGGATTTCCAGCAAGGGCGACGATACCGCACCTTCCGCCGGCCATATGCCGACAGGCTTGATACCGAAACGCCGCACATGACTCTCGATCGCCGATGTCACATGGAATGTGATACGGCTGCGTCCTCCTGGGTAAATTCCCTCCATTGGCAAAGTGATGTCAGGCAGACTATCGCTGGCAGAATAGAAGTCAATCAACAGCGGGGAAAGTGGGTGGTAATGTGGCGTAGTAGACAGCTCGATCTGACCCGATTCAGCTAGCTTGCGGTAGCGCGGAATCAATCCTCGAATCAATTCTCCAATCAGGTTAAACAATTCAATCCGGTCTTCATGGCTAAAACTCCCGCCTTGCGCCATTAATCGCGCTACGACCTCGTTGCCCCGGCGCACGCTCTCGCCAGTCCATGCCAAGTGATACCACACCAGCAAGTCCGCCAGATATTGGCCCGAGAGATAAGTCAGCTCAGCTTCGCCGCGTCCACGCAGCATTTCATGCAAGTCATACAGGCGTTGGTACGCTGGATACGGCTGCATCATGGTCGCATGGTTGCTACTAAAGCAGCTGTCGAATACATGTTGACGGTCGCTCGCAGAAACCTGCCCCAGGTCGGCGGTAGCCAGAAAGCGCAATAGCGGATCGCGCATCTGCCCCAAGGCAAACTGTTCGACGTAATCTTCCAATTGATCCAGTAACACTGGCACAAAATTCACTACTGCCTTGATGCGGGGATGAGACTCAAGGTGATACGCCATGTCGGTGTAATCCTTGATGGCATGCAGATATACCCACGGCAGAGCAAATTCGCCAGTCTTGTAATTACGGTAATCCGGCTGGTGCATGTGCCACAGCAAGACAAGGTTTAGTGATTGCATTTTTGGCAGAAGCTCTATGAAAACTCAGCTGAACGACTTCAGATATCGAGAGTCATCATGTAACCCCATGATCTTCAGTTACTCGACTATCTAACAGAATGCACATTCTGCCCGAGCATTTCCGGGGTAATGAGCGTGATACCTTTATCGGTAACATGAAACCGTTTCCGATCTTCCTCCGGATTAAATCCCACCGTCAATCCTTCAGGAATTATGCAATTCTTGTCTACTACTACCCGCCGCAGACGCGCATGTCGGGCGATATCAACATTGGGCAGTATCACCGAATCCTCAATGCTGCTGTAGCTGCGGACTTGCACATTGGAAAACAGTATTGAGCGGCGTACCGTTGAGCCGCTGATGATGCAGCCGCCAGACACCATCGAATCCAGCGCTTGACCACGTCGATCCTCATCATCAAACACAAACTTGGCGGGCGGCAGTTGTTCCTGGTGAGTCCAGATTGGCCAGCCCTCGTCGTAGAGATTGAGATCCGGAGTCACATGAGTAAGATCAAGATTGGCCTCCCAGTAGGCATCGACCGTGCCCACATCTCGCCAGTAAGGCACACCGGAAACCATGTTGACGCAACTGTCGAAAAAACGATGGGCAAATACCCGATGGCGAGGCACCAGATACGGAATCAGGTCCTTGCCGAAATCGTGGGACGAGTCGCGCTCATCATGGTCACGTATCAATTGCTCGAAAAGAAATGCAGCATTAAACACATAAATGCCCATGCTGACGAGGGCTTGCCCAGGCTGGCCAGGAATGGGTATGGGATTCGTGGGTTTCTCGGCAAAACTGGTAATACGCCATTCATCGTTGACGCTCATAACACCGAAACTACTCGCCTCTTCCAGCGGCACATCCAGACAGGCCACAGTCATATCGGCAGATTTTTCCACATGCTCGGCCAGCAGTTTACTGTAGTCCATTTTGTAAATATGGTCGCCACCCAGAATCAGTACATATTTTGGCTCATGACGACGCAGAATATCAAGATTCTGGAATACCGCATCAGCAGTTCCCTGGTACCAAGCCTCCTCAATCCGCTGCTGTGCAGGCAGCAATTCAACGAACTCATTGAAGCGTCCATCAAGAAAACCCCAGCCGTGCTGGATATGCCTGATTAAGCTCTGTGCCTTGTACTGAGTGGCAACGCCGATGCGACGGATGCCAGAATTAACACAATTGGAAAGAGGGAAGTCAATGATACGAAACTTGCCGCCAAATGGCACTGCGGGCTTCGCGCGCCAGTCAGTGAGTTGCCGCAAGCGGCTGCCGCGCCCACCCGCCAGTATCAACGCTATTGCATTACGCGTAATCTGACTGTGAACACGCAGATCTGAATCGTGCTTCATCGGGTAAGAGTTCTCAAGCATACATTGCTCCCATGATTGTGCTACCGCGTCTCAGCCTAACTATGCTATGTGTACTGTTGCATTATGGCACTTTCCTGCAATAAAATTTGATCTGAATCAACGACCATATGCAAGCTATAATCCCACACATGCAATTCAGCCACGCAAAACCTGTCACATCCGTTAAAAGCGATCCGCTACTGAAAGCGTTACTGGCAGCACGACTGCACGATCCTTTCGCTTATCTTGGTGCCCGCATGCAACAAGATCACTGCTTGGTGCGGGTGTTTCGCCCTCATGCCAGCAACGTTTGGATCAAGACGGCTGACGGCTTTAAGCCTATGATATGCGCCCATTCCAGTGGAATTTTCGAGTGGCATAACGCGACTTTACCCGCTATGCCCTATCTACTGCGCATTGAGGAAAATGACGCAGCGCGGAATACAACAGCATATGAAACTTACGATGCTTACGCTTTTCCACCACAGATTTCCGGTCATGACTTATATCTGTTTAACGAAGGCCAATTACGGCAGGCATACCGCACTCTGGGTGCTCACATAGCTGAAATCTACGGTATTGCGGGTGTGAGTTTCTCAGTGTGGGCGCCCAATGCTGAGCGAGTCAGCCTGGTAGGTGATTTCAACCGCTGGGATGGGCGCGTGCATCCAATGACGGTGCATGGCTCCAGCGGTGTCTGGGAATTATTTATCCCCGGCCTACCACAGGACTCACTCTATAAATATGAGATCCGCAGCCGCGATAGCGGTAAAGTTCTGCTCAAAACTGACCCCTATGCCACACGCTATGAGCTACGCTCCGGCACTGCCGCGCGTACACCCATTGATGCTGCTGCCAGTTGGCAGGATGCCGGATGGATGGCAAGTCGCACCGACTGGAACTGGCTGCACGCGCCGTTAAATATTTACGAAATTCATGCCGGATCCTGGAAACAGCATCCGGATGGACGCTTTTATACTTATCGCGAGCTTGCCCAACACCTGATTCCCTACGTATTGGAAATGGGCCATACTCATATTGAATTGCTACCAGTGTCGGAACATCCACTCGATGAGTCCTGGGGTTACCAGACCACTGGATATTTCGCTGCCACCAGCCGCTATGGTTCACCGGATGATCTGAAATTCTTCGTCGATACATGCCACCAGGCAGGTGTCGGTGTGATTCTCGACTGGGTGCCAGCACACTTTCCACAGGATGCCTTTGCCCTATCCCGTTTTGATGGCACTGCGTTATACGAACACGAAGACCCGCGCTTGGGATTCCACCAGGATTGGGGTACGTATATTTTTAATTACGGGCGTAATGAAGTTAAATCGTTTCTGCTATCCAGCGCCCATTACTGGTTATCGGAATTTCATTTTGACGGGCTGCGGGTAGATGCGGTTGCATCTATGCTTTATCTGGACTATTCCCGCAAGCAAGGCGAATGGCTGCCCAACAAATATGGCGGCAGGGAAAACCTTGAAGCCATAGAATTTCTGCGTGAATTAAACATCATGGTGCATGAAGAATTCCCCGGTGCGCTAACAATGGCC
Organism: Nitrosomonadales bacterium; assembly: GCA_009886095.1. Classification (GTDB taxonomy): domain Bacteria; phylum Pseudomonadota; class Gammaproteobacteria; order Burkholderiales; family Nitrosomonadaceae; genus VFJL01. Next base: position 9,226 of record VFJL01000013.1, read on the forward strand.
GAGGAGTCCACCTCATGGCCGGCGGTATCGCGTCCCACCTATACTGGCGGACTTGGGTTCTCGATGAAGTGGAACATGGGTTGGATGAACGATACACTTGCCTACATGCTGCAGGATCCGGTGCACAGACGATTTCATCATAATCGGCTCACTTTTGGTCAGCTCTATGCCTATACCGAAAATTTTGTGTTGCCGTTTTCACATGATGAAGTGGTGCATGGCAAGGGCTCGTTGCTGGACAAAATGCCGGGGGACGCCTGGCAGAAATTCGCCAACCTGCGCCTGCTATTCGCATATCAAATGACTTACCCCGGCAAGAAACTCAATTTCATGGGCAACGAATTTGCCCAAGGACGCGAATGGAATGCCAGTCAGGAGCTGGGCTGGAGCTTGCTAGAACACGCACAGCACCACGGTGTGCAGGCGGCACTGCGTGACCTCAATCATCTTTATAATAAAACTCCTGCATTGCATCAACTGGATTTCTCGCCAGAAGGCTTTGCTTGGATCGACTGCCACGATGCTGATAATTCCATAATCAGTTATCTGCGCCACGCACAGGATGGTTCATTTGTACTGGTAGCACTCAATTTTACCCCAGTACCGCGGGTAGGCTATCGTATTGGTGTTCCTGTTTCAGGGAACTATCATGAAATATTTAACAGCGATTCCACCTACTACGGTGGCAGTAATCTAGGTAATCCAGGGTGCCTCGCCACCACCGGTGAGTCATGGATTAGCCTGCCGGACTCCATTGTTATCACACTGCCGCCGCTGGCGGGGATCATTCTTTCTCTGGAAGGCTCGCGTAGTGTCGCAACATTAACGGATGCAGTGTGCGAGTGATCCAGGGAAATTTTGCCATGAACGTACATGGATAATTTAGCCATGAACGCACACGAATAAAACAGCATCGTTTTAAGCAAACCAAGAAAACTTCATGAAAGCACGGGAAGTGGTGATATTGAGCGGTGTCCGTACCGCCATCGGCGATTACGGTGGCGCGCTCAAGGATGTTGCCGCCACAGAACTGGCGACAACAGTGGTGCGCTCAGCGGTGGCTCGTGCCGGGATCGATCCCAACGAAGCTGGACATCTGGTTTTCGGCAATGTGATACACGGCGAAGCCCGGGATCTATATCTCGCACGCGTGGCCTGCATCAACGGTGGCCTGCCACAGAGCACCTCCGCACTGACCTTGAATCGCTTGTGCGGCAGCGGTCTGCAGGCAATCATCTCCGCCGCGCAAACCATCCTGTTGAGCGACACCAATGCGGCCGTTGCAGGCGGCACGGAGTCCATGAGTCGCGGCGGGTATCTGCTGCCGGCGCTACGCTGGGGACAGCGCATGAATGATGGTACTACTGTGGACATGATGGTAGGTGCACTGACCGACCCCTTCGATAACGTGCACATGGGTATTACCGCAGAAAACATCGCGATTAAATGGGGCATCAGCCGCGCAGAGCAGGACAGATTTGCGTTGGAAAGCCACCGTCGCGCTATCAACGCCATCAGTAATGGCTATTTCAAAGAACAAATACAGCCAATTGAGCTGAAAACCCGTAAAGGTATGACAATTTTTGATACCGACGAACATCCACGCGCGAGTGTGAGTGTCGAAGCACTGGCCGAGCTAAGCCCGGTGTTCCAAAAAAATGGCACGGTCACGGCTGGCAACGCTTCTGGTATCAGCGATAGCGCGGCGGCAGTAGTGCTGATGGATCGCAGTTCCGCCGAGAAGCGCGGTCTCAAACCGATGGCGCGACTAGTATCCTACGCTCACGCCGGGGTCGATCCAAAATACATGGGCATTGGCCCGGTACCAGCAGTGCAAAATGCCATGAAGCGCGCCGGCCTCACGGTGGCCGACATGGACGTGATTGAGTCCAATGAGGCCTTTGCTGCTCAGGCATGCGCGGTGGCGAAAGAGCTGCATTTCGATCCGCTAAAAACCAATCCTAACGGTGGTGCGATAGCGCTGGGACACCCTATAGGCGCGACCGGTTGCATCCTCACGGTCAAGGCAATTTACGAGCTGCACCGTAACGGTGGACGCTATGCGCTGGTGACCATGTGCATCGGTGGTGGTCAGGGCATCGCAGCAATATTCGAGCGTCTATAACGCAAGATTTTCCACAAACAGGAATAGAAAGACATGTCCACCCTTACTCAATCTCCTGCCTGGCAGGCGTTACAGGTCCACCAGCCAGCCATGGCAGAGCAACATTTACGCGAGTTATTTGCACAGGATAACCAGCGCTTCGATAAATTCTCGTTGCAGTTTAACGATATTCTGCTGGATTACTCCAAGCATCCTGTCAGCATGGCGACTATCACTCTGCTGTTGGCACTTGCCCGCCAACAAGGACTGAAGGACTGGATTGCTCAGATGTTTCGCGGAGAGAAAGTAAACAATACCGAAGGCCGTGCCGCTTTGCATAGTGCGCTGCGCGGCGAGAATCCGGTGTTGGTAGACGGTATCGATGTTATGCCTGCGGTCAGACGGGTGTTGACGCAGATGGAGCGATACTCGAACGCTGTACGCAGCGGCGAGTTAAAAGGCTACTCCGGTAGTCCCTTCACCGATGTGGTCAATATTGGTATCGGTGGCTCCGATTTAGGACCGGCGATGGCGGTCGAAGCACTCAGACCTTATGGTTCACCCCATCTCGTCCTACACTTTGTTTCAAATATCGACGGCACCCACCTTGCCGAAACGTTGCGGCGACTGAACCCTGGAACCACGCTGTTCATTATCGCCTCGAAAACTTTCACGACTCAGGAAACCATGGCCAATGCCCGCGCTGCGCGGGAATGGTTCCTTACCCACGGCGGCAAGGAACAGGATGTAGCCACTCATTTCATTGCGATTTCCACCAACCGTATAGAGGTGGAAAAATTTGGCATTGATTCCGGCAACATGTTTGAGTTCTGGGACTGGGTGGGCGGACGCTATTCACTGTGGTCGGCAATCGGTCTGCCAATTGCACTTGCAATAGGCATGGAGAATTTTTATGCACTACTTGCCGGAGCAAGGGAAATGGATCAACATTTCACCGATACACCTCTGGAACAAAATTTACCAGTCATGCTCGGCCTCATCGGTATCTGGCAGATTAATTTCTGTGGCACTGGAACCCATGCGGTGCTACCTTATGATCAATATTTGCAACGCTTCCCCGCTTATCTGCAACAACTGGAGATGGAGAGCAACGGCAAACGTACAGACCGTGACGGCAACACGGTAGACTACAGTACTGGCGTGGCAGTATGGGGCGAACCCGGAACCAACGGCCAGCATGCTTTTTACCAGTTGCTGCATCAGGGTACGCAAACTATTTCGGCAGATTTCCTAGCGCCCTGCCAAAGTTACAATCCCATCGGCAACCATCATCGTCTATTGCTAGCCAATTTCTTTGCTCAAACCGAAGCACTGATGCGCGGCAAGAGTGCGAACGAAGCCCGCACCGAACTTGAAGCTCAGGGAATGACCGGAGAGCCACTGGAAAAGCTGCTGCCACACAAGGTTTTCCCCGGGAACCATCCCACCACTTCCATCCTGTTCAGGAAACTGGATCCCAAAACCCTAGGGTCGCTCATCGCCCTTTACGAACACAAGGTATTTGTACAAAGTGTGATCTGGAACATAAACCCATTCGATCAATGGGGAGTGGAACTGGGCAAACAACTCGCCGGAACAATTCTGACCGAGCTGGAGCAGGACGTACCAGTGACCACCCATGATGCCTCCACCAACGGGTTAATAAATTATTTCAAGGCAAACCGGCAGCAATAGGGAGGCAGTTCCGGTTTCACTGATTGTTGCAGCATACGAACATCAGCGGGATTGAGCTAAAAATGTCAAATAAAACGCAACGTACAAATTCACTCCATGCCTCTCATCCCATCACGCTCCGATCTTAGTGTTCTGTTCATTACATCCGAAGTCCACCCTCTTAACAAAACCGGCGGTCTGGGTGATGTTAGTGCAGCCCTTCCGGCGGCGCTGCGGCAATTAGGGGTGGATGTACGCCTGCTGATTCCCGGCTATCCACAAGTACTGGCAGGACTTAAATACAAGCGCAAAGTGACGGAGCTTGCTGGCCTATCGCAATTCCCACCAGCCGCGCTGCTATCCGCCAAATTGCCGGTAAGTGCATCCGTTGACGTTCCCGTATTCATCATTGACTGCCCAGGACTCTACCGGCGTGAAGGTGGTCCATACATGGACGTGGCCGGACGTGACTGGCCGGATAATGCGCTGCGTTTCGGTCTGCTCGCAAAAATTGGGGCAATTCTGGCATGTGACACCAGTCCGCTCGCCTGGCGCCCGCAGGTAGTCCACTGCAACGACTGGCAAAGCGGCCTCACACCGGCATATCTGCATTTTTATCGGGGAACAAAAGCAGCATCTCTAATGACCATACATAATCTCGCTTTTCAAGGCATATTCCCACCCGGCACCATAACCCAGCTGGGATTGCCTATCTCCAGCTTTGACATCAATGGTGTTGAATACCACGGGAAAATGTCATTTCTCAAGGCCGGGCTCTATTATGCCGATCACATCGTCAGCGTCAGCCCCACCTATGCCAGGGAAATCCAGACGGCACCACTGGGTTTTGGCTTGCAAGGCTTGCTGGCAGGACGCCGTAAACATCTCAGCGGTATTATCAATGGCATCGATGCCGTTGAATGGAACCCCGCCACCGATCCCTGTCTTGCACGCAATTACACTGCTAATAGACTTGCTGCCAAGACTGCCAATAAACGTGCATTGCAACAGGCACTGGGATTAACAGTAGATCCGGATATTTTATTATTTGGCGCAGTGGGCCGCTTTACTCAGCAGAAGGGTTACGATCTGCTGCTGCAGGTCGCACCGCAACTGACTAAGATCCCCGCACAACTGGTTGTTCTAGGCAGCGGTGAAGCGGCACTGCAACAGCAGATGGCGATGTTGGCAAAAACTTACCCAGGAAAAATCGCTGTGCGCATCGGCTTTGACGAAACGCTATCGCACTTGATCGAGGCAGGCGCTGATAGCTTTCTGATGCCATCACGCTTTGAACCTTGTGGTTTGAACCAGATGTACAGCCAACGCTATGGTACGCCACCACTGGTGCACGCCACTGGCGGTCTGCTCGACACGGTAGTGGACTGCACCCCGGCAACGCTCGCGGACGGAAGTGCCAGCGGTTTTCTATTCCATACCATGACCCCTGGTCATTTTCTCGCTGCCATCCGGCGCGTCGCTATCATCTACCACGACAAACCAACCTGGCGCCGTTTGCAGAAAAACGGTATGGCTAAAGATTTCAGTTGGCACCCCAGCGCTGCTGCCTACCGAGAAATATACTTGGCGCTGCTATCCCGTCTATCGAAACAAAGACATGCCAACCCGATTGCACCAAAACTAAAACGAAAAGTGTAGCCCTCCTCTGATGATCACCTCATAGCCACACCATCATGCCCATTTCCAGCGGATGCGTCAGTAGCGGTTGATATGGATAAATGCGGATGTAATATTCCAGTTTACCGCACAATTCCGGGGCAAGATTCAGTTTAAATAGATGCTCGCCCGTTTCCATTATGCCGCTGGACTCAAACCTGAAATGCTTGAAATCGCACAGCTTGCTCTTCTTTAACTGACGGCACATCAACAGTTCCACTATCACATCTTCAGGCTGTAAGCCATTCAGTCTTACGGCGATACTGAAATCTACCACATCGCCAAAATTGATGCGTTTGCTCGGGGTATCCAGTCGGCGCAGCGTCACCCCACCCCACATATTTCTCACATTGGCCTTCCAGGCAGCAACTCTCTTGGCGCCGTCGAAACCGTTCTCAGTATAGAGCGCACCTTGATTGCTAGCTGGCAGATAGAAATTATTCAGGTATTCATCTAGCATGCGCATAGCATTGTAACGCGGCAACAGTGACGCCATCGAATGCTTAGCCATTCCTACCCATTCTGGTGAGTAACCGAGTTTGTCACGATTATAATAGAGCGGCACCACACGATCCTGCAGAATTTCATAGAGAGTCTGACTCTCTTCTTTGTCGCGCAGTGTAGGTGGCATATCCTCTGGCCCAGGCTTGATGGCCCAGCCATTCTTGCCGTTGTAGCCCTCTCCCCACCAACCGTCGAGTACACTAAGATTAATTGCCCCGTTAATGCCTGCCTTTATCCCGGAAGTACCGCTTGCCTCCAGTGGGTACACCGGGTTGTTGAGCCACACATCTACTCCTGCCACCAACCGCCTGGCAAGCCGCAGATCATAGCCTTCGATTAGCAGAAGCCGCCCTTCAAATTCTGGCAGTCGCGCGACCTGGCTAATACGGCGGATCAAGTCCTGACCAGGGATATCCGCCGGGTGCGCCTTACCGGCAAAGATCAGCAGCACTGGACGTTCCTGGTCAAGAATAATTTTGCGCAACCAGTCGAGATTCTCAAATAGCAGTGTAGCGCGTTTATAAGTAGCGAAACGGCGGGCAAAACCGATGGTCAAAATATTTGGGTTAATTGGGTCAGTGAGCTTGAGCAATCGGTCAAGATGCGCTTCAGAGCCATGATTACGGGAATTCTGTGCGGCGAGATGGGAGTGTATGCCATAGAGCATTTGCGATTTTAGCGACTGTCGCACGCTCCAGAATTGATGGTCAGGAATCGTCTCGATGCGCGACCAGTACTCGGTGTCGCACAGCATGTTACGCCACTCGTGACCGAGATGGCGGTCAAACAGGTCGGACCATTCCTGTGCCAGGAAAGTTGGCACATGCACGCCATTGGTGATATACCCCATCGGATTCTCTTCCGGCTCGATCTGTGGCCATGAATCCCGGCAGATACGCGCCGATACATGCCCGTGTATTTTGCTCACGCCATTATGCGAACGCGAGCTATGAATGGCGAGCGCGGTCATGTTGAAATCCGGGCTGCCGGGAGTACGGCCCAGTGTCATGAATTCCTCGCGCGCGATTCCAAGATCACGGTAGAATCCTTCAAAATACGTTTGCATCATATCTGGACTAAAATGATCGTGCCCCGCTGGCACTGCGGTATGAGTGGTGAACACCGTACTCACCGCCACTGCTTCCAGTGCGCTGGCAAAATCCAGACCCTGCTGCACCAGATTACGCATGCGTTCCAGCATCATGAACGCAGCATGCCCTTCGTTGATATGCCACACCGTTGGCCGCAAGCCCACCGCCTGCAATGCGCGCACACCACCAACACCGAGTATGATTTCCTGCTCGATACGCATGACTTTATCACCGCCGTAGAGCTGATGAGTAATATCGCGATCCTGCAAAGAGTTTTCCGGCAAGTCGGCATCAAGCAGATAGAGCGTCACATGACCTACCTGCGCTTGCCACACTTTTATCTCCACCTTACGCTGTGGCAACTCCACTTCTACCCGCACCTCCGAACCATCTGCGTGCAGCACTGGTGCCACCGGCAAGTCTTCAAAATCAGAATCGGTGTAGGTAACTTGCTGGTTACCCTGGGTATCGATAGTCTGGAAGAAATAGCCCTGACGGTAGAGCAGGCCGACTCCGACAAAAGGTAGACGTAGATCACTTGCCGCCTTGCAGTGGTCACCAGCCAGGATACCAAGGCCACCGGAATAAATCGGAAAACTTTCATGAAAACCAAATTCGAAACAAAAGTATGCCACCTGATCATGCGGACGCAAGCCTTTGGTGCCGTTATCCCGTAATTCCTCGGAATGGTAAGAATCGTAGGATGATAAAATGCTGTTGTAATTGGCCAGAAATACCTGATCCTCCGCCGCCTTCAGTAGCAGAGATTCATCCAGACGTTTAAGAAAAGCTTTGGGGTTATGCCCCACTGCCCCCCATAAACCGGGATCTAGACGGGAAAACAGTGAGCGTGTGGATCGATCCCAGCTGTACCAAAGATTATTGGCCAACTCCTCCAGACGTACCAGACGGCGGGGAATTTTTGGATTGACAGCAATGGTGAATACAGTACCGGAGGACATTTGTAACTCTCCTTGACAGCGGGTAGACAATAGATGCTATGGGTATCTCTAATAATCCGGATTTCGTCACAATACTTCGTTGCTCATAAAAAATGTTTCTTTGATGCTGTCCTGAATTTTTTATTCCCGCCTTGTTTGGAGCTTCGAATTATTAGAGGCACCCTTATTTCAAGCTGGAAAATAAATTGCGCATTGCACTACTACGCTCTGATGAAATGCTCGCGGTAATATTTCATTTCGATAATGGAGTCATAAATATCCGCCAGCGCTTCGTGCTTGCTTTGCTTGGTCAAACCTGCAGCAATTCCTGGTTTCCAGCGTTTGACCAACTCCTTCAGAGTGCTCACATCCAGATTACGATAATGAAAATATGCCTCCAGTCGTGGCATGGAACGCGCCAGAAAGCGGCGATCCTGGCAAATGGAATTGCCACACATGGGAGAAGTCCCAGGTGGAACATGCTGCTGCAGAAATTCAATCATGCTTGCCTCCACTTCAGGTTCCGTCAGTTTTGACACCTTGACCTTGTCGATCAGACCGGATTTGGCATGAGTGGATTTATTCCAGCTGTCCATCCCATCCAGTACTGCGTCTAATTGATGTACCACCAGCACCGGTGCTTCTGCCACCACGTTCAACTGCGAATCGGTCACGACCAGAGCCACTTCGATGATGCAATCTCGATCCGGGCTGAGCCCGCTCATTTCCATGTCGATCCAGATGAGGTTACCGCTATCTTGTGCCATAATCCAACCCTTTCCTGAATTTTCAGGATGCAATTGTGTCATAACAGCAGCAGTCCGTCACGCTCACTGCCCTTTACTAACCTCTAGTCTCAATTGTCCATGCAAATTTTTACCGCTATCTTTCTTGCCGCCCTACTGCTCACCACCTCTGTCCGCATGTGGCTTGCAACGCGGCATATTCGCCACGTCCACGCCCACCGCGACAATGTACCCGACAATTTTTCTGCGCTGATCGATCTGACAGCACACCAGAAAGCAGCTGACTATACTTGCGCCAAAACCCGTCTCGGCTATCTTAATATATTACTGGAAACGGCACTGCTATTGGCGCTTACCCTAGGAGGCGGGTTGAATGCCTTAGCCGCTTTCTGGTCAGACTGGCTAGGTGTCCCAATTTCACTCGATGGAAGTTTACTGAATTACCCATTGATGCACGGCATGGCACTGATTATCAGCACGATGCTGCTGATGAGTTTAGTAGAAATTCCTCTGAGTTACTATCGTACTTTTGTCATCGAGCAACAATTTGGTTTCAATAAAATGACGCCTACCATGTTTTTTGCTGATCTCATCAAGCAAACTACGCTGGGTATGCTGCTCGGTATACCACTGCTGTTAGGCGTGCTGTGGATGATGGAGAAAATGGGTATGCACTGGTGGCTCTACGCCTGGTTCGCATGGATGGCATTCAACCTGCTGATTCTAACTATCTACCCCACCTGGATTGCGCCGCTATTCAACAAATTTACGCCGTTGACAGATGCTGCACTCAAAGTTCGTATCGAACAACTGCTACAAAAATGCGGCTTCAAGTCCAACGGGCTATTTGTAATGGATGGCTCGCGCCGCAGCAGTCACGGCAATGCTTATTTCACCGGCTTCGGCAAAACCAAACGTATCGTTTTCTTCGACACGTTGCTTTCGCGTCTGGATGCACCTGAAATCGAAGCGGTGCTGGCACATGAACTGGGACATTTCAAACGCCGCCACGTCATTAAGCGCATCATCTGGACTTTCGCCATGAGCCTGGTATTCTTGTGGGGACTAGGCCACCTGATGCAGCAAGATTGGTTTTATCAGGGGTTGGGCGTGACCGTTGCAGCCGTACCTTCCACCGCGATAGCGCTATTGCTATTTTTCCTGGTGATGCCTGCGTTCACGTTCATGTTGCAACCGCTGGCCAGCCTATATTCACGCAAACACGAGTTCGAGGCCGACGAATATGCTGCAGACAAGGCCTCTGCCACTGATCTCGTCCGGGCGTTGGTAAAACTCTACCAGGACAATGCCGCAACGCTGACTCCCGACCCGCTGCATTCAGCTTTTTATGACTCTCATCCGCCTGCTGCTTTAAGAATAGCGCGGCTGCAGAACCTGGCGCATAATTGACTATTATTGTTTTTAGGGCGAACTCAAATCACTAGTAGGAGAAACAATGGGTACTTTCGTCTGTGATCTCGCAACCAAACAATGCAAACCCTGCGAAGGCGGCGTGCCGCCGCTCACGTCCATTGAAATTGCCACGCTAATGCTGCAGCTTGAAGGCTGGGAGCTTCTCGACAAACAGATCGGAAAAACCTACGACTTTAAAAACTATTATCAGACCATGGCATTCGTCAACGCAATCGCATGGGTTTCACACCGTGAAGATCATCATCCGGATATGACAGTCGGCTACAATAAGTGCCGTGTGGAATACACTACTCACGCCGTCAATGGATTATCCGAAAACGATTTTATTTGCGCGGCGAAGATCGATGCCCTGTTCCAGATTTGAGTTCAGCCCATAACTCCTCGTCTGCTTTACCATCACCTGTTGCAGGACAGATAGTCGCCGCATTCGGCAGGCATTATCTAGTCGAAACTGCAAGTGGGGTAACCCTGTCCTGCGTGATGCGCGGCAAGAAAGGTGGTGCCGCCTGCGGTGATCGGGTGCTAATCCAATCTACCACGCCCGAACAAGGTGTGATCGAAACTATTCTGCCGCGTACCACGCTACTGTACCGCAGCGACACTTTCCGCGAAAAGCTGATCGCTGCCAATGTCACCCAAATCGTTATCGTAGTAGCCGCTGTTCCCAGCTTCAGTGAAGAACTGGTGAACCGTTGCTTCGCCGCTGCCGAAAGCCAACGGATCAAGGCGTTGATCGTGCTCAATAAGGCTGACCTCGCCGAGCCCACGCGCGCTGCCGCTGCTTCTCTCTTGCTCTATCAGGAACTGGGCTATCCTCTGCTGCAACTCAGCGCCAAGGATGATGTCACGCCGCTGCTGCCGTATCTGCAAGGCCAACTCAGTGTCCTGGTAGGACAATCAGGCATGGGCAAATCCACCCTCATCAATGCGCTCATCCCGACTGCAGAACGCGCCACTGCCGAAATTTCTGTTGCCCTCGATACTGGCCGCCATACCACTACCCACGCGCGACTCTATCACCTTGATCAAAATAGTCACCTCATCGACTCCCCCGGCATGCAGGAATTCGGTCTGCATCATATTGACAGCGCAGATTTAGCGTGGGGATTCGTCGAATTTCATCCCTATCTCGGACAATGCAAATTTAGTAATTGCCGTCACACTGGCGAACCTGGCTGTGCGCTGGCACAAGCAGTACAAACAGGAAAAATCAGTGCGCGACGACTGAGTTTCTATCATAGGCTGGCGGCAATATATACTGCCACTTTACGAAAATAATTCCAATTTCAGCTTGAAAGTGAAGCGGGACGATAACGAACTGACGCTACAGACAGCACATCCCTCAAGAGGATTTCCTTCGAGACGAGTGATACAGTCAGGCGTAAATGAGCGAGGATATTCACGAAGTATCACTGATAAAATGAAATTGGAATGTGCGAATATGCGAATGAAGCTGGAACAGCATCAATGTAAATATTATGCAATCTGGTAATGTAGATTTCCTGCTACTCACCTCCCTGGATTGAGTGATTCATCAATGAGAGCTTGATCTTCACTCACAAAAGTTGCGCTTCCAACTTGAATCTGCCTTGAATTCAAGGCAGATTCAAGTCTAGGCGCAAGTGCGGCTGGTAACCATGAGTCCATCGTCGATCCACTGCAAAGGGGTAGCTACCCTTGCCAAAGTGATAGCTAAGCAGCTTTATAGGCAACTGGGTTAGAAACTTTATCCAGGCGCTCTAACACTTCAAATTTTCT
>VFJL01000005.1 GCA_009886095.1 Nitrosomonadales bacterium
GCCTCATTGAATAAGTTTCCTTGCATCTGCTCTTGTAACAGTTTTTCTCGTTCTTCTTCTGTCCAGTCAGGGGTGCGCGCCGGGGTAATCTCCAAGCCTATAATGCGCTTGGGACGAAGCAGCGCAATGCTTTCCATCGCCTTTTCTCTGCAGCCATTAATATCTTTGAAATTTGTAAACGTTGGCAATTGATCAATCCATACCCATCGCGCTTCCCAATTATTTTTCGTCGGAAGAGGCTCCGCATCGCATTCGATGGTATCCACATAAATACGGTGACTTTCCGGGCGGTGGTCGCTATTCGATTTCTTTAGCCGCGCACTGACCCACTGCCATTTCTTGAATTGTTTGCTTTCCTCAATAAGCCGAAACGGAACTGGATATAAACGACGGAGCTGCCCCTGTTCATTGATGCCTGCCACGCAAGATGTTTCAACATACTTTGCACTGGGCGAGGGGTAGGTCTTGGCAAGAATCAGTATACGTTCGATGAAATCCACCATAACTCCTCCGAATTTACATCCTCAAAAGTGCTACAGGGCTGGGCTTCACTTTTTATCTCGGCCTGCTGAGCAATTCAACTCCGGTACCTTGGGTTCGCTCACCATGCACGGGGAGCGGGCAAGGGCATTGTTCTTTGGCATCATGTTTTTCTATCAGCGCAATTTCTTCATCGGTGAGGCCGTAGAGCGCGTACACCAACTGGTCGATCTGTTTGTCGGTGGCGGTGATCTGACGTTGCAGCAGGGTCGTGTCTTGCGGGGTTTTTGCGGCGGCGAGTCGTTGATGCAGGGCGAGCATTTTTTCGACCAGCGCAACGAGTTTGTCATGCGAGGTTATTTGAGTAGATCGTGAAGGAAAAGGTAGCGACAAAATATCTTTGATGGTGACTTGTGGAAAATCATCCTTCGTTGCTTGTGATACCTGATGAATATAGAGATGAGAAATCAGCTTGCTATTAAGCAGTCCCAGCAATAACTCAGCAGAGTAGCCATCTTTTGGGATAATGCTATAAAGATTTTTATTAGTAATAAAAGTATCAGCTGCCAGCGTTGCCATCAATCGTTGTTGGCGATTTACCAGACGGCGGAGAAGTAATCGTTTTCCTTCAAACCAATAAAACTCTTTCGGACATTCTTTCATTTGATTGCCGAATTCTATCCACTGAGGAGCTTTGTAGTTCAGTGTATATCGGTAAACATCTCCCTCAAAATAAGGATGACTGAGTGATGAAATTTTCTTTGTTGTGAGATGCTCTTTGTCAAATAGAACGCCACGTTTCATTGAGAAAGCATCGGAGAATGGCGACGTGTTATTGGTTCGAATGCTTTTTACCAAGGCCAAAGCACCAACATCCAGAATAAATTTGTTGTCGTTTTCTTCTGCCCATGATCTCTGGGTAATTTCATGATAATTTTTTTCAGTGAGAGTGATTGCCGAGATTCTTTCTTTTTTTGAGAAAGAGAATGTTTTTACAATATGATCGTTTTTCGGCTTGCTAGAAGATGCAACAAAGATTGCCGTATCAACATACGCATCAGCAAATACATCGAATGGAAGCGAAACGATCTCATCTATTCGATAGTTAAGAAGGAAGCTTCTTAACATTCTGTAATCAGGGCCTCCTAGCCAAGCAGACGGCACAATGAAGGAAGCTGAGCCGCCTTTGCGGACAATCTTCATAGCATTTTCAATAAACAAGGCATAAACATCTTTCACCCCCCGCCACACGCTATAGTTATTTTGAAAGTAGGCTGCTTCAATAGCGGAGAAAGATGCGCCATAAGGCGGATTCCCAATCACCACATCAAATCCTCCCTTTGCCAAAGGGGGGTTAGGGGGGATTTGAAAGACCTGCGGAAACGCAGCCTGCCAGTCGAACGCATTGATGCGCTGCGCGGCCTCGTGATCGAGATCAAGCTGGCTGTCATAGAAGTCTGGGCCAATGAGCGAGTTACCGCATTGGATGTTGCGGTCCAGGTCGGGCAATACGCGCTCGTGAAACAGTTTCATCTGGCTGTTCAACGATTCGCCGGATTCGCCTTCCAGCACTTTGAGCAGCAGCGAGAGCTTGGTGACTTCCACTGCTTGCGCATCGATGTCCACACCGTAGATGTGTTCGAGCAGGATGCGTTTCTTTTCTGATGTGGTCAGTCGCCATTCGCCGGAAGCGCTGCTGGGACGGAGACGCGCGGTTTTGCCTTTTCCATATTTCTCCGCACCTTCTGCCACATAGCGCGCCAGATACCAGTCGAGCAGGTATTGGTACGCGCCGATCAGGAACGAGCCCGAGCCGCACGCCGGGTCGAGGATGGTGATGCCTGCCGCCTGCTTGCTGGTTTTGCCCTCCAGCAGTTTGCCGACGGTGTGCTGCACGATGTATTGCACGATGTAGGCGGGGGTGTAGAACACGCCACCGGCTTTTTTCACTTCCGGCTTGTCTTCGACTACAGCGCGGTTGCCTGCGGTCAGGCGGATGACTTTGCCGAGAAACTGTTCGTAAACGCTGCCGAGGATGTCCGCGCCGAGCACGGAAAATTCGTAGGGGCAATCCGGGTAGTAGAGATTTTTGAAAATCTCTTTGAGCGGTTTGTCGTCGATGTTCAGATGCATCGTCAATTCGTCTGGTGCTCCGGCACGCTGCTTCTCTTGCGTGAAGTGGAACAGGCCGGAGTTGTAGCGATCATCCGCCGCGCGGAACAGTTCGCGCAGGCGGTCGTAAACATTGGCACCATTCTGCAAGGCCATCAGTTTGCCGTAAGGCTCGATGCCCCGGTCTTCGCAGATGCGCAGGAAGATGATGCGGTCGATGGTTTGCTGCACGGCGAAATTGAGTTCGCGCTGGGACAAGCTGGTGTTGCGCAACGCGATGTTGCGCGCCAACAGGTCGCGCCAGCCTTCGATTTCTGCCAGGAACGCGCTGTCTACTTCAGTGGTGCCGCGTTTGCCTTTGGCGCTGCTGGCGTATTTGTCGAACGAGCCTTTGAGTACCGCATCCTTGGAAAATATCGCGGCGATCTCGTCCCACTTTTCCGCGTAGTCGCGAAAGGTACAGTAGAACAGTCGTGACTGGCTGGCCTTGTCGCTCTTGTCGGGTTTCTGGCGGCAGTCATAAATGGCAAACTCTTCAAAGTCGGTGACGATGGACAGCGGAAGTTTGGATGACCACGCATAGCGGCGCACTTGAAATGCCGGTTCGATGGCGTCTTTGACATTGACCGACGGTTTCTTGGCTTCGAGGAAGAATTTGCGCGCGCCGCCGATGCGAAAGCTGTAATCCGGCGCGCGGGTGGAGAGGCCAACCTTAATCGCGTCTTCGTGGATGACATCGCGATAGGCTTCCGCGTAACCCTGGCTGTTGTCCATATCCCAGCCAAGCGCTTTGAGCATCGGGTCGATGAAGTCGCGCCTAACCTGGGTTTCGTTGTATTGCCCGGTGCGGTACGCGTCGAGATTGCGTTCGAAATTTTCAATCAGCGTGAGGACAGTTTGCGGGGCGGGCATGGTTTATCCTTGTTGCTGCTTTGATGCAAGAGTTTTTCAGGGCGGGCGATTTGTTACCCCGCGCGTTACCCGCACAAATACTGTGTCAGGAATAGCGGGGGCGTAAGCGGGGGCATAAGAATCGCACCCAGCCTACCAGCTAGCGAAAATCTGAATTACTCCCTGGGGACAGCGGGAGTCTGGTGAGTCTGGTCAGATGATGCTTAGATCACGCCCTGACCCAGCATTGCATCTGCCACCTTGACGAAGCCAGCCACGTTGGCGCCATCAACGTAACTGATGCTGCCATTCTTGCGCTGACCGTATTGCAGGCAGGAGCTGTGGATGGCTTTCATGATCTCCAGCAGGCGGGCATCCACTTCCTCCCGTGGCCAGGAAAGGCGCATTGCGTTCTGGCTCATTTCCAGACCGGAGGTGGCCACCCCGCCCGCGTTGCTGGCCTTGCCGGGGGCGAATAGCACTTTGTTGTGTTCGAACAGTTTCACGGCTTCTGCCGTGGAAGGCATATTGGCTCCCTCGGCAACGCAGATCACGCCATGCTTGATCAGGGTAGCCGCATCTTTTTCATCCAGTTCGTTCTGGGTCGCACAGGGCAGCGCCACATCCACCGGCACATGCCATGGGCGTACACCGGGAACAAAGCTGACCTTCACTCGTTCAGCATAATCGCTGACGCGGCCTCTCAAATGATTTTTCACTTCCATCAGCTCGGCCAGCTTTTCACTGGTGAAGCCGTCCTCGTCAACCACCGTGCCGCCGGAGTCGGAAACTGTTATCACTTTGGCGCCCAGCGCCATCGCTTTTTCCACGGCGTACTGCGCAACATTGCCGGAACCCGAGACGGAGACGCGTAAGCCATCCAGCGAGCGACCCGTGTGCTTGAGCATTTCTTCAGCAAAATATACGGTGCCGTAGCCGGTGGCTTCCGGACGAATCAGGGAGCCACCAAAACTCAGTCCTTTACCGGTAAAGACTGCGTCAGCCCGGTTGGACAGTTTCTTCATCATGCCAGCCATGAAACCTACTTCCCGTCCGCCGACGCCGATGTCACCGGCTGGTACGTCGGTATCAGAGCCGATGTGGCGAAATAATTCGCTCATGTAAGTCTGACAGAATCGCATCACTTCCCCTTGACTGCGTCCCTTGGGGTCGAAGTCAGCACCGCCTTTCCCGCCGCCCATCGGCAGGGTGGTCAGAGAGTTTTTCAAAGTTTGTTCGAAAGCCAAAAATTTGAGAATGGAGAGATTCACCGAGGGGTGAAAGCGGGTGCCTCCCTTGTAAGGGCCGATGGAGGAACTGTGCTGTATCCGGTAACCCCGGTTAACTTTCACCTCGCCATGATCATCTACCCAGGACACCCGGAACATGACGATGCGTTCCGGTTCGATCAGGCGATCCAGTAGGCCATGCTCGGCATAACGGGGGTGGCTGGTGATGAAAGGCCAGAGGCTCTCCATAACTTCGGCAACCGCTTGCAGATACTCCGGTTGACCTGGATTGCGTTCGGCTATGTAAGTGCCGAATTCCTGAAAGCTCTGGTATTTCATCGTAATCTCTCTCCAATAAAAAACAATTACACCAATGGGGTACATTCTGCCAAATTAATCGAAGGATCGCATGGTATTTTTTTATAATCCGGTTCCACCTGGTAAAAAATCGCTTTTCTGCGATGCATATCCCATCCCAGGCCTATAGTCAGGGAGGTTGCTGGAGTACAATCTGGATTCGCAACAGAAACGGTTACGGTACACCTGATCTTGACGATGCTAACCCTCACCTTCACCCGCCCTGACGACTGGCATCTGCATCTGCGCGACGGCGCGCAAATGCGCGCGGTGCTACCGGATAGTGCGCGGCGTTTCGCCCGTGCCATCGTCATGCCCAATCTCAGGCCGCCGGTGGTGACAACCGTCATGGCGCTGGCATATCGCGAGCGCATCCTTGCCGCGCTACCGCAGAACATGCGCTTCGAGCCGCTGATGACGTTGTACTTGACCGACAATACTGCGTTTACGGAAATCATCGAAGCCAAGGCAAGCGGTGCGATACACGGCGTGAAATATTATCCTGCTGGTGCCACCACCAATTCCGACTCGGGTGTCACCAACATTGCCCACTGCTATGCTGTGCTCGAAACGATGCAACAGGTGGGTATGCCACTGCTGGTGCACGGTGAAGTGACTGATCCCGCAGTAGATGTATTTGACCGAGAAAGGGTTTTCATAGAACGAGTGCTGACCCCCATTATTCAGCGCTTCCCGCAATTACGGGTGGTGTTCGAACATATCACCACCAGAGAGGCAGTGGAGTTCGTTCAGGGTGCAGCGGGCAATATCGCTGCCACCATTACCGCCCATCACCTGCTGCTCAACCGCAATGCGCTGTTTCAAGGCGGCATCCGTCCACACCATTATTGCCTGCCGCTGCTCAAGCGCGAAAGCCATCGGCAGGCATTGGTCGAAGCCGCCATCAGCGGCAACCCGAAATTTTTTCTTGGTACCGATAGTGCGCCCCACTCCAGACCTACCAAGGAAATCGCCTGCGGCTGCGCCGGTATCTACAGCGCGCACACCGCCATTGAACTGTATGCGGAGGCCTTCGAGCAGGCCGGTGCGCTGGACAAACTGGAAGCCTTTGCCAGTTTCTACGGGGCGGATTTTTACCAACTACCGCGCAATCGTGACAGCATCACACTGGTGAAGCAAAGCTGGAATATTCCGTCACAACTGGAGTTCGCGGGAGAGGCATTGATTCCGTTGTGGGCAGGGGAAAGCCTGGCATGGAGAATGATAGATTGACGGGAGGCAACGCGGGCATGCGCGCATGGCTTTGTGAATTCCTCACTCAGTCATGAATCACCAGTGTTTTTTGGCGCGGTTCCAGCGATATAGGAAGCGGGCAAAGATATTGTATGCCAATTGCGTTAGTTGCTTGAGCACGGGAAACTGCAGCAGTTTTGCAAGCCAGTGCTGGCCACGCGTTTGTGACCATAGATAGGTGAATGCGTCAGCGCCAACATTTATCCGCCCATCCGGATCTTTGACGTGCAACCGTTCCCGCACTTGCTCTAACGAAGCGCCCAGTTCCGACACCACTTCTGGATGAGCGTTCACATCGACCCATTCGATATCTCTGATGCCACATGCTTCCATGCGCTGGCGTTGATCCTTGATGCCTGCATTGCAGACCGGGCATGCGCTGTTGTAGTAGACCTTGCTGGACATGTTTGAACTCGTGCCAGTAATTGATGGCGTTAGGCGGCTACTGCGCGATATCCTTCTTCTCGGCGGAGCGTTTTTTCACGGCCGCAAACAGTTTGGGGATCGCAATCGTATTCGACAAGTTGGCAACAAACCCGGGAATCATGCCACCGGGATGGGTGAGCAGTGTATAGGTGAGCCGCGTACGTTTGCCGCTGTCGAGCGGTTCTATCAGCCAGGAGCCATCGTTGAGCGTGATGCGCACGACGCCATTGACTTCGGGCAGAGTTTTGGGACTTGCGCTCCACTCGGTCTTGAACACGCCGCCGTTCGCAGGCGTGCCACGTGTCAGCGTGAATTTGAGCGGATAGTCGCGCTCGCTCACAAATGGCGGCGCAATGCGCTGATACGACACGAGTTCGCTATCGTTCTTGCGGCTGAGTACCCGTGATTCTTTTACATAAGGCATGAAATCCGGGTAGTTATCAAAGTCGCTGACGACATTGAAGATGACCTCCGGCGGAGCGTTGACTTCAGCGACCGCCATGATCCTGCGACCCTCGTCTACGTCTTTAGTGAAGATAACCAGTTCATCGGTGCGGTGGGCTTCAGTCCAGTCCGCCCCGGGACTCTTCACGTCAAACGCCCATGCAAGCGGGGTGACGAATAGGGCAGCGAGTGTAAAAGCAACGATACCGTGCATGGTATTTTTTGGAATGGACGAGCCTGCGATCAGCCAGCGATAGGCGGAAACATGCAAGTCTGCCATAAGCGCTGCCTGGAGGGCATGGATCAGGTCTTATACTTGCTAAAGCGTCCTTACTCGCCCGCCTGGGCAGTAAGAAATAATGACTTTTCGAGCGAAGAAAAAAAGTTTTGGTATTCCTTTGGATCTTCGATTGGACTTATATTGAGTTGGGCGTTGGCTCGTACCAGCATACGGTCATTCCCCTTTGGCCTAACTGAAACCGTTATTCTAATCTGATTCCGATCCTGTTTCGTTGCGCTTATGCTTCCAAGCATTAAATCTGCACGGTCGATTACGAAGCCAAGATCTTGCAGGGTTGAAATTATTGCCCTGAGTACCTTTTCTTTATCCGCCGTTTCAAATATGCGCGACTGATAGCTACGCTTCTGAAGTTGGGTTTCATCACCCATATCCAGCACGCGCTCGTTGGTAGTGGCACATCCGCTTAACAGCGAAGCGCATATCAGAAGGATCGGGAGCAGCAGTTTCATATTTTTTGAGCCTCAAGAAAGACAGATTTTGAAACCTTCTCAAAAAAATCCTGGTAGAGCTTGGGGTCGCTGAGGGTCTCACCAAAGACGGTATTGTCAGTGCGCCGTACCACGCGCTGAAAAGTAACCCGTACAAAGTGATTATTAGTCATTGCTTTGCCGGTGCTGTCAATAACCGGGCGGACAACAAGAGCGACGCGGATAGTTTGATCTTTGCTCGTGGGCATCACTACCGGGGCACCAATCAGGCTAGTGAGAATGCCAACAACGACTGCCCCTGCAATTTCGCCTGCATCGGAGGCATCTCGTTGTTTGCTTGCTGTCAGGACGCCGAGCTTAGTTTCAGAATTCTCAAGATTGAACCCAAGATCCTGGAGTACGTTTGCACTTGCGGTAATCAAATCAATCTCATTGATACCTTCATAGCGCCGCGTTTCGATCTGTCGCTTTTGTTGGAGCTCTGATGTGACGACAAAGACGTCAGGCGGTACAGTTACGCAGCCAGCGAGGAGGAGTGCAATCAATGATATTGATTGTCTCCTCATCTTAGAACCTGGTGGTGTGGTAGGCAAATTCGCGTACTTTTTTATCCTGATCGTACTTTATAACAATAGTTAATGTTCTTTGTGATGTTGATGCTGCACCAGAAGAACCTGACGTTAAGAATTTTATGCCAGCATCACTTTGTGAATAGACGCGATCAGTAGCAATCTTGTCATAAATCCATACTTCCCGTCCTTGCTCATCTGTTGAGACAATGTTGGGAGAACCTAATGCTTCTGCGACTTCCGCTCCAGACATACCCTTTTTAATTTCTTTCTGGACTGTTCCAACAGTAACTCTATCGCCTGTATTATCCTGAACGTCTTGTCTCTGATGGCTTGCCGACGCACACCCGCCAAGTAGCAAAGCCGTCAGAAGCGCCAAGAAAACAGGATTTCCTGATCTTGTAAACATGTTTACTCTCCTTCATATAAAGAAAACCAGTCCGTGGAATTAACTGGAGCAAGTGCATACAGCCGCTATATTACATGTTCCTGGTCTCTTCTGGAGATGTATTGACAGACAGAGATATGATGCCAATATGCTTCAGCGGGGTGGATCGCAAATGCCGGCTCGTCGGAAATAGAAAAGCAAGAAAGCCTGGTAGCGTACCGTGCGCTATAGTACCAAGTTCAGAGCGTATGGAGTCCAGTAATCCGCATCCTCGCTTTTCGGCGCCGCATCCCACAAAACTGTCGCTGTACCTGCTGAATACCTATTCAGAGATTCCTTGGGCAGTTCCCAGTTTCACAGATGGTCACGAGCATAGCAAGAGTCTCGATTCTAGTGAATAGGATACAGCCCTCGGTTATATGCTGCCGCTGTCTTAAAAATCAACTTGAAGCTGTGTCATGAACACGTCCAAATTGCCATGGTTCCAGCCTTCACTCCGTCTTTTATCATAACCAGCTGCCCCTGATACCGGCACATGTATAGCTAACATATGTTGAAAATTGCTCTGTAGTTTGACATTTGAGTGTGGGTACCAGTTTACACCCAACCTGAGCATTTCAGCCCCACCGCCTTTGACCGCACCGGAGCTCATGTCGATATAATCCCAACCTGCAGCAACTTCCCATGCTCCCCAGCCCGGACCGTTCCATTGAAACGGTTGTTTAGGTCTTATGCGGTTCGCCGCACCATTTCTGACGTGGTAGGTTTTAGATTCGCCTGTCAAGAAGAAGCTGCCAAAAACGTAAGCGCCAGTCAGGTGCTCGCCGTTGTTATATCCCACGCCATTGATGTTGGTGCGTAAATATTCTCCCTGTAATGAGGCAGGGCCATACACGAATTGAGTTTCTACGCCTATGCGGTCATAACTGGTTTAGATGCACAATCAGATGTCGCCTGGTTCTGTTAGGTGGATCCGTCAACTAGCCTAGCCGATCCAGTCTGATCTTAGCTTCCGGGGATTACTGACTGGCTTCGCGCTTGAGCAGTTCGTCGATTGAAAGACCCACTGCCGATACGCCGCCGAATACTGTTCCCAGTTTCTTCTTGTTTAAGTGCTCCATGACGATGGGGTAAGCTCTGACCGGTAACGGGAAATACTGGACTTCTTTCACCAGGGTAAGCGCATTTTTCATATAGAAGGCGACAAACTCCCTGACTTCGGGTCTTTCCGCCGACTGGATATTCACATAGATGAAAATGGGGCGCGCCAGAGGCTGGTAGCTCGCATCCTCTACTGTCTCAGCAGTCGGGATAACGCCGCCCTTACCGTTATCTATCGCAACTGCTGTGACTTTTTTCTGATTTTCGATGTAATAGGCGAAACCGAAGAAACCCAATCCGTTCTTGTCTCTCGCTACCCCTTGTACCAGGACGTTGTCGTCTTCGGATGCGGTAAAGTCGCCGCGGCTCGATTTAGCTTTGCCAACGATGGCTTCCGTAAAGTAGTCGAAAGTGCCAGAGTCCGCGCCGGCACCGTAGAGCTTGAAGGTTTCGTCAGGCCATGCCGGGTTTATCTGGTTCCATTTGGTGATTTTACCCTGGGCAGCGGGTTCCCAAATCTTCTTCAATTCCGCAACAGTCATGGTTCTGCTCCAGGTGTTCCTCGGGTTTATTGCCACGGTCAACGCATCGTACGCTACTGGCATTTCAACATATTGCACGCCAGCCTTCTTGCAGTCTTCCATTTCCTTTTTCTGAATAGGGCGGGAAGCATTAGCGATGTCGATCTCACCGCGGCAGAATTTCTTGAATCCACCACCAGTGCCAGAGATACCGACTGTTACTCTAATCGCGCCTTTTTTGGCTATCTGAAAATCCTCTGCTACCGCCTCGGTGATAGGATAGACAGTACTGGAACCGTCTATTTTGACAATCGACTGAGCACTGGCAACACCGGCAGCGCTAATTAAGGCAACCAATACAGCGGACATGCTTAGTATCTTAAAATTGTGCAATTGCAACATTTCATGCTCCATCTTTTTGAACATATCACCGCCACATGGCAGCATAAATATAATGAACTATTCATATTACAATATTGTGACATAGGGCATGGCCGCCAATCCTTGCTACGCGAACCCAAAAGAAACCGCATTCCACTTTTGCCGGTGTCGTGATAGTCTATGTAGCGAATCAATTGAGCCATTGAGACAGAGCTCGCTTCAATTTCCCAAGACCTTTAATTTATAGAGGAATAATCATGCAAATGCACGTTTACGACACTTATGTCAAAGCTAAGGATGGCCACACCATGCACTTTGATGTCTTCACTGCAGCAAAAGATGATCCGAAAGCGGTCGAGTACGCCAAACAGTGGCTGACCTCGATCGGCGAAGAAGGTGCAACTGTCACGAGCA
>VFJL01000042.1 GCA_009886095.1 Nitrosomonadales bacterium
ATGTGGTGGGAGCAAAGCCGCAGCAAACTTGAGGCAATCAGGAATCTGACTGTGATTAACCTGCCGCCGGAAACCAGCCGGGCCATCGCAAAACAGGCGCAGCGCAACATGCAATTGAATTGCACCATTCAGGAAGATCAGGTTTGGCTGGCGGATAACAATGAATCGGTGCAGATAGAGCGAGTGATGGTAAAAAGCTCGCTGCCTGCGCGATAAACTACAAAAAAATGGCCAGGTTGGTATCAACCCGGCCATTTTCAATATTGGCGTCCCCAAGGGGATTCGAACCCCTGTACTCACCGTGAAAGGGTGATGTCCTAGGCCTCTAGACGATGGGGACTAAAGGACTTTTTGTTTCTGTTGATGAGAGTTGGTGGAGATAAGCGGGATCGAACCGCTGACCTCTTGCATGCCATGCAAGCGCTCTCCCAGCTGAGCTATACCCCCGACAAAAAGAAGGCGAATTATACTGAGGCACCTGGCTCCAGTCAATGTAAAGCCATAGCCAAAAGTCGTACTCATCAAATGAGTTCCTTTGTAGCTACAGTGCCAGAGCCAATTTTGACAGCGTGTTGTTGGAAGAAAATACCTATTTCATTAACCCAGATACAGGCTTCACTCTTCTCCGTATCTCGCTTTCCTTATATTTTCCAAGGCTGCCTTGATAATATGACGAGGCGCACCGATATTCATGCGCATGAAACCGTTGCCAACTTCGCCAAACAGAGCGCCAGGACTCATACCTACTTTGGCCTGATGTACAAAAAAATGTTTGATCTGTGTATTGGTTATCCCTAAGGCAATCCCCAGCGCACGACAATCCAACCATAGCAAATAGGTACCTTCCGGTTGAATAAGCTGGATTTCCGGGAGATGTGCAGTCAGGTATTTTTCGACAAAATCTCGAGTATCCCGCAGATAGATCAGTAACTCATCCAACCATACCCCCCCTTCCCGGTAAGCTGCCTCAAAGGCGACGATGCTGAAAGGATTGGATGCGCTGACATGCATGGTGTCGAATGCTCGGACAATAGCCGTGCGACGCTCTTGGTCAGGCACGATAAGTGCGGAAAGATTCAGACCGGGGATATTGAATGTTTTACTCGGCGCAACAGCGGTGACAATGTTAGGTGAATTCCCGGCCAGTAACGAGAGCGTGCAGTGTTTGTTTTCAGGGTAAACCAGATCAGCGTGGATCTCGTCCGAAAATACAACCAAGCCGTAGTTTTCCGCAATCCGCAGCAGACGCTCCAGTTCAGGTTTGCTCCATACCCTGCCCACTGGGTTATGCGGGGAACACAGCAGTAGCAGACGTGCACCCGCCGCGCACTGCTCCAGGTGATCAAAGTCGATGGTATAGCGACCGTTCTCCAAGCGCAACGGGTTAAGTACCAGTTGTCCGCCCGTGCTGGTGACGGCCGAGAAAAATGGGAAATACACTGGCGGCTGCACAATGACTGAAGCTTTCGGCCCGGCGAAAGCCATGACCGCCGCGTGCAGCGAAGGCACTACCCCGGGGCACATCACGATCCATTCGCGCTGTACTTCCCAGCCGTGGCGCCGTTTCAACCAGTCTATTAGTGCTTGGTACAGACTATCTGGATAGATAGTGTAGCCATAGATAGGGTGAGCAGCGCGCGTGGCAAGTGCCTCGGTTACGGCTGGTGGTACGGAGAAATCCATATCGGCAACCCACAGCGGAATGACCTCTGCCGTACCAAACATGTTCTGTCGCCCGTCATATTTAAGGCTGGCGGTTCCAGTGCGACTGATGTCGCGACTGAAATCGAAACTCAAGTGATTCTCTCCCAGATTGTCACTTCCGATAGCGTGTGCTGGAATTTATGCCTGGTTTCACGGATGACAAAGGGCACTTCCTGCGGCCCATGAATCAGCTTGAAATGGCTGCCAAGGATTTCTTTCAGGCCATCTAAAGTACCAAAGCTCTCCCCATCCCGCTTAAATCCACCAACCCATGATTCCCGTTTGGTGTGTTCCTTCAACCAGGTATAGGGTGAAGCGATCAAAAGTATGCCACCGGGATTTAGCCGACTATGAATGGTTGTAAGAAGTTTGGCCGGATCGTATAGACGGTCAATCAAATTGGCTGCAAGAATGAGGTCATAGCCTGAGAACAAAGGCTTGAGGTTACATGCGTCACCCTGGTAGAACTCTATTTTATGCTTGACGTTCTCAAGACCGAGGCCGGTCAAACTACGTTCCTTGTAGAGAACGAGTTCACCCTCATCCGTCAGCGTGTAGCGCAGCACTCCTTGTTGGACAAGTTGCACACCTTGGCCAATGAAGCGGGCGGAGAAATCGATACCGGTGACGTGGTCGAAATATCGCGCCAACTCGAAAGTAGCACGCCCCGAAGCGCAACCCAGGTCGAGAGCCTTGTGTGCAGGTTTGTCGCCCATAGCAGCGATAGCCAGTTCAGCCAGCGCCGCCGGGAAGTTGGGCACGCCGAAATACGTGTCGCCGTAATGGAACTCGGCATACTCCGAAAGTAATTTGTCGGTTTCGTAGTGCGAGCCATACTGGACAGCGGGCGTAGTGGCAATTACGTAGCGAAACCCGGCATGCTGAAAAAAATGACGACGAAAGGCGTAACGGGCGCTCTTCAGTGACTCATTGCCGCATGAAATCCAGGAGCCACCCTTGATGAGATTATGTCGATCATCGAAGGTAGGCGTGGTGAAATCGTCATAGTGTGGATGAATTTCAAAGCCCTCAAAGGGATAAACTGGCGTTTCCGTCCATTGCCAGGCATTGCCGACCACATCGAAGAACCCTCCCTGCGGAAATTCGGTAACGGGGCAACTGGAAGCAAAGTAATCAAGATGAATATTGCCTGCTGCCGCTGTTGTGCGCGGAACTTCAGACAGTCCAGCTACGTCGTATAACCGGTACCATTCATCTTCCGTCGGTAGCCTGACTAACTGACCACTTGCTGCTGCTTTCCAGTTACAGAAGGCTTTAGCTTCGTGATAGTTCACCTCCACTGGCCAATCCCATGGCATGGGCACTTCTTCAGTCATTAAACGCAACTGCCATTTGGAGCCCTGCTTGACCCAGAAAGTTGGATGCTCAGCGTGTATGTGGTTTTGCCAGGCACGCCCCTCCTCTTCCCAGTAATCTTCCATGGCATAACCGTTTGCCTGGACGAAAGCCAGGAATTCCTGGTTACTAACCAGATAGCGGCTAGCCTGAAAAATGGGGACTTCCACTATATGACGACCATATTCGTTGTCCCATCCGTAGATGGGATCAGTCTTGCTTTTGCCGAGATGCACCGTACCTGCCGGTACGGTAACGAACTGGTTTTGCGGCGCTGATCCGGATTTCCGGCAAGGTTCCCAGTCGGAATGTGGTTTGATGTATTCAAGCGCATGCTGCCGGATCAGTACTGAAGATGTTTCCAGATGGATAAGCTCATGTTCGATACCCATCAGAATAGTCCACCAAGGGCTATTCCAGCCTATCGGTAAGGTGAGGGGGATTTCACCGATAAGTTGGTCGACGGCGTTGCGCACGCTATTACGGTAGGCGCGCACCTCCTCGATCGACGGCCAGTCATAGTGAGTGGTATTCAGATCATCCCAGCTCATCTCATCAACCCCGACCGCGAACATCGACTCCATTCTGGGATTAATTCGTTCCTTCAGCAATCCCGCAAGCAGCAGTTTATTGGTAAAGAAAGTTGAGGTATGACCCAGATAGAAGATCAGTGG
This sequence comes from Nitrosomonadales bacterium, assembly GCA_009886095.1. Classification (GTDB taxonomy): domain Bacteria; phylum Pseudomonadota; class Gammaproteobacteria; order Burkholderiales; family Nitrosomonadaceae; genus VFJL01. The sequence continues at coordinate 3,735 of VFJL01000042.1, forward strand.
ATGGCGCAACGGGATGGGATTTTTGTAATAGGCATCATCCCCACGCAACGTCTCAAAAAGCCGTTCATAACGATCGGATGTAGCGTGAAAGTAGGCGCGAATCTCTCTTCGCTTTGCCGCAGCGTCATCGCCAGTGAGAAGAGGTGTTCTTTGTGAAAGCTGCTGTTGCATAGGATATTTTATTTTATCGGATTTTTATAAGCTGCCTGACAGCCAGTCAGGTTTGGAGTATAACTTATTACACTATTCGAAATATAAATTATGTAATTAGTATAAAAAGTAATTTAAATCATACTGTAATAATGTTTTATTAAATCAATTTATACAAATCGAACGTCATAATAACTAATCTGGTTTCCCATAAGACGGTTTACATTTTACAGTACCTTTTGAAATTGAGATTGTGGAAGAAGGCTAGTAGCCCAGATACCCCCGTGCGATCCGGTAATACACGCGTCGCAGCGGTTTATTATCCCGCATAATTACACGATACTGAATCGGACCGGGTTGATAGAGCATCGGATCCAAATCCTTGCCGGCCCGACTACGTTCAAGATGTTTGTGCTCCATACCCACTAGAATGATTGGCCGGGTTGTCGGCAGCAGCGATGGAAACCAGAAATCGTACATGGCACTCTTATCCCCAAATACATTGCGTGAACGAATATCCATTTTATCCCCGTTATGATTATAGAAAGACAGGGCACTTGCAACCGACCATCTGCTCACGCCGACAACAATCGGCTTCTGCCCTGTCTCGCGGTGAACATCCTGTGCGATTTGCTCGATTTCACTCGTTGCCTCACGCCAGAAATAATGTTTCGTGAAATCAGGATATGGGACCCCGGGTATCCCAAGTACCGCATAATGCAGAACGAATGCATAAATAAATATGGAAGCTATGATCGTTGGTTTCCATATTGATTGGAAGCGGTTTGCGATGGTGTGCCGATCACCTATCTGCCCCATCATCCATGCCACCGTTGGCAGCACCATAAGCCATACCGGACTAGTCCAGTGGAACTTTGGCGAACCAAATAGACTCAGTCCGAAGAATATTGCCAATGGCACGCCAGTGAATACCCATATAAACAGACGATGCCGACGGGCGTACTGATTGTCATCGTGACTGCTGCCAGGCAGCAATGCCAATACCGCAGCAAAAAGACCTACGGGGGTCAGCAATATCAACATGTGGAGAAACAGATAGTGCAGAGAGAATTGGTCACCTATCCCCTTGGCTCGTTGTGATTGGAATAGAAACGATACCCACTGATGCTCGCTGTTCCAGATGATGACTGGCGAAAACAGCAGCAATGCCAGCGTTGCCGCGAGATAAGGATGCGGACGGCGCAGCCAGCGGCGTGCAGTCGGATCCAGAATCACAAATAGCAAAGCTGCAATACCCAGCAGGCCAAGTGTATATTTGGATAGTATGCCCAAGCCAAATGCGATACCCATACCCAGCCAGGCTGAACTACGACCAGCCACCAACGCACGCTCCATATAGTACAACGTGGCTGCCCAGGCCGCGAGCAGCGGTGCATCCGGTGTCATTAACATGCCGGAGGCAAAACTCAGCGGCAACACAGCCAGTAACAACAGCGTGCGCATGCCGGTTGATTTGTCGTACAAATTGCGCGCCAGCGCATACAGATAGCCCATTGTTACCAGGCCACAGACAAATGCACCAATCCGTACTCCGAACTCGTTGTTACCCAAGACGGTGGTACCCAGCCAGATCAGCCACGCAACCATCGGTGGGTGATCCAGAAAGCTTAATTCCATGTGCTGGGCATAGTTCCAGTAATACGCTTCATCGGGAATTAGTTGCGCCTGACCGAGGTAGATCAGACGCAGTAGCAGGATGAATGCCACCACGCCGACCGAAGCTACCCTCCAGCGTATATCCGGTGATGGCGCATTCTGCTTGACAGGGAATACGTAAAAGGCGGATCCAAGATAGTTAATCGCTGCTGTCGTAGCGATTGCTGGAAAGATTGCCAGTGCGGCTGGCACCTGCCAACCATAGATCAATAAAGCCAATACCCCGCCACGCATCAATAATGCAAATACGCCAACGGTTAAAAAGCGCCCAAATTGATCCCACCGCAGATAACCGGCATGGTGTGGCCGGAATGACCATTTTGAATTGAGCGAGTAGTTCACTGTAGCTGCCACGAAAAAGCTGCTGACATGCGCTACTGCAAGTCCGGTTTCGCGGCTCATCAGCCATTGGAATAGCAGCGCATCAACCGCCACGCCGAACAACCCGACTGCCGCAAATTTGCTGGCCGTGCCGATCGAGACCGTACCCCCTGCCAATATCATTAATCGTTGCAGATAAGTCCACTGATGGAAAAATGACAGCTTGGAGGTGCCCTGTGTCCGGTCACGAAAGCAGATCGGTACCTCTACTACTTTGAGCTTGCCCTGACCGGCCATTATCAGTTCAAGCAGAATCTTGTAGCCACGCGCATTTCCGGCAATAGTTGCCGCCAGATCCCGGCGAAAGGCAAAGAATCCGGATGTTGCATCATGCACATCGCAGATGGGGCTTGCCAGCCAGCTACCGACGCGCGATAGCCACTGCCGATGTAGCGGCCAACCCTCGGTGCTCCCGCCTGATACGTAACGACTGCCGACAGCTACATCATGGCTACCATCCAGCACCGGCGCCACCAAGGCAGGCAATCGTTCCGGCGGATGACTCAGGTCCGCATCCATCACGACGATAACGTCGCCCCGTGCCACCGCCACACCGGCCAGAATTGATGCCAGCAGATCAGGCTTCTCCCGCCGCTCGATAAGCCGCACTTTTGCTCGTCCCTCCCAAGCGCGAACCTTGTCAGGCGTACCATCGCTGGAGCCATCATCGACAAAAATGACTTCAAAGCTATTCGGCGGCAAATCGAGCGCAAACAGGCGAGTCAACAGTGGATCAATATTGTCTGTTTCGTTGAGCGTAGGAATTACTACAGAAAATCGTGTCATGCTAATTACAGCTACGTTAGATGTGCTTCGAGACGTTGATAAAGGGGAGCTTGGGGATAGGGAAATAATCACATCTGGAATTGTTGGCACGAAGCGTAGCACAACTCCCCGATTGAGAGGTGACTCATGTGATCTGCTGTTAGCTCCAAGGGCACCTCTAGAAATTCGAAATTCTTAATGAAACAAGGCGGGAACAAAAAATATAGACATTGCATATGATTGATATGTAAGGAAACATTATTTGCGAGTAACGAAGTATTTTAATGAAATCTGGACTTTTAGAAGTGCCCCCAAGTAGTATTTCCTTGAAGAATCTCTAGAAAATAGTCCTGCACAATCCTCTGGAACCAGTAAATCTCAACTTTACGACTTCCTGACTATCCCCACACCAGCAGTTGTCATGCATGGCAACTGCTGGCGTGGGTAAAACTACACGGATTGACGCAAAGCCACAGGGTGCATCAATACGCTATAATGCAACCTTTTTGCCCTAAACAATGTCGATATTGCAGGGAAGTGACTTGGAGTGCGTGCGCGGTGACCGCAGGTTATTCAAGGATATCAATTTTTCCCTTGAGGCTGGTGAACTGATACAAGTTCATGGGCCGAATGGCAGCGGCAAGACCAGTCTGCTACGTATGCTCTGTGGACTGGCGATTCCAGCCCACGGGAAAATCTGTTGGCATGGTGCTGATATCCGCTCTTTGAAGGGGGATTATTATGGCGCCATCACTTATCTTGGCCACTTGAGTGGGGTGAAGGACGATTTGACTGCTATTGAAAATCTGCGTATTTCCAGCGCACTTGCAGGTGTCGAGATTGATACAAAAAAAGCGCACGATGCTCTGCAGCATATGGGATTAGGTGGGCGTGAATTATTGCCAGTCAAAGTGTTGTCGCAAGGACAACGACGAAGAGTAGCATTGGCGCGCTTGTTGGTATGCCGTACAGTATTATGGATACTGGATGAGCCTTTGGCAGCACTGGACAGCGCTGCGGTAAAATTAGTGCAAAATTTACTGGAGCAGCATCTGGCGCAAGGCGGCATGGTGGTGATGACAACCCACCAGGAAATTGATATTGCTGCCGGCGCAACCCAACGGTTGCAACTCGCCTGATATGTCTCTATGGGTAATTCAGCGCGACCTTTTGCTGGCCATGCGGCGGCGAGCGGATGTTTTAACTACGCTATTTTTTTTCATCATCGTGGTGAGCCTGTTCCCCCTCGGGGTTGGGCCGGAAATCAATATGCTCCGGACCATGGCGCCTGGTGTAGTGTGGGTGGCGGCACTGCTGGCTTCGATGTTATCACTAGGGCGGATGTTTTCCAGCGATTATCTGGATGGCACACTGGAGCAGATGTTGCTTTCGCCTCAGTCGTTATCAATGCTGGTATTGGGCAAAGCTCTGGCACACTGGCTGGTGACAGGTGTGCCGCTGGTACTGATGTCACCAGTGCTGGGCATTCAGTATGACTTGTCGACGGAAGCACTGCTCGTACTGACCGCCTCGTTATTGCTGGGTACGCCGGTTCTGAGTTTGATTGGCGCTATTGGTGCGGCACTGACTTTAGGGTTGCGTGGTGGTGGGGTATTGGTATCGCTGCTGGTGCTGCCACTGTATATCCCAGTACTGATTTTTGGAGCGGGGGCGGTAGAAGCAAGCGCAGCAGGTTTAGGCGCTGGCGCCCATTTGTCGCTACTAGGTGCCTTTCTGTTAGTGTCATTGGTATTGGCACCGTGGGCAGCAGCAGTTTCATTACGAATTTCGATGGAATAAAGAAAGCAATTTTGAATTTTAAGTTTTTAGTTTAAAATCGGCGGCTGCAAACTTTGATGCAAAATCAGAAATATGGGACTCAGAGTTTTTAAATATGGCGATTAACTGGTTTAAGTACTCCTCTCCAGCAAGTTTTTATTTTCTGGCTGGAAAAATGATCCCGCTGTTTACCATCGCTGCAATCATATTGTTTGCAGTGGGGCTTTATATTGGTTTTTTTGTCGCCCCTACTGATTTCCAGCAAGGCGAAGCCTACCGCATCATTTTTATTCATGTACCAGCGGCATGGATGTCGATGTTTCTCTATGTGATGATGGCGATTTGGGCTGGTATCGGTCTTGCGTTCAACACTCGGCTATCTTCCATGATGGCTACTGCCATTGCACCGACAGGAGCAATGTTTACTTTTCTTGCTCTATGGACTGGCGCATTGTGGGGAAAACCCATGTGGGGGGCATGGTGGGTGTGGGATGCCCGACTTACGTCAGAATTGATTCTGTTGTTTCTCTATATCGGCTTTATGTCATTACAGGCAGCAATAGATGACCCACGTCGAGCTGATAAAGCTGGTGCGGTGATTGCGTTGGTAGGGGTGGTCAATATTCCTATTATTTATTTTTCAGTTAAATGGTGGAATACCTTACATCAAGGAGCCTCCGTCAGCATTACGCAGTCTCCAAAAATGGCGACTACCATGCTGACAGGTATGCTCATTATGTCTATCGCGTGCTGGATGTACGCTATTGCGGTGATATTAATGCGCACACGCACCATCATTCTGGAACGCGAGCGTCATACTGTGTGGGTAGGTGAATTGCAGGGAGTGACGAAATGATCTGGGCTAGCTGGTCAGATTTCTTTTCCATGGGTGGATACGGATTCTATGTATGGGGCTCCTACTTGGTGGCATTTGCCTGCATAGCCGGAGAAATTGCTCTGGTATTTAATCGCAAGCGAACTTTGCTGAAACATCTTAGTCTGATTCATGAATCAACTAAAGAAGAGAAAAGAAATGAAACCACGTCATAAAAAACTGGCGATCATTGCCTCAGGTGTAACTGCATTGGGCCTTGCGGTTGCACTGGTATTAAATGCGTTTGAAAGTAACATGGTCTTTTTCTTTAGTCCCTCCCAAGTCGCTGCCAATGAAGCGCCTGTCGGTAAGAGTTTCCGCATAGGCGGGTTGGTGGAAGAAGGTAGCATCAGGCGTCAGAGTGATGGTGTGACCGTAAAATTTATCGTAACCGATACTGCCAAGGTCATCCCTGTGGTCTATACAGGCATTCTTCCTGACCTGTTCAAGGAAGGCAAAGGCGTAGTCGCCCAGGGAAAACTAGCGGCGGATGGCGTTTTTCGTGCAGATGAAGTGCTTGCCAAGCACGACGAAAACTATATGCCGCCGGAAGCTGCTGGCGCGCTGGAGCAGGCTAGAATACAAAAAACAGTAATGACGAAGTGATGGGATAAAAGGCAGGAACAAAGTCGCTCCTGCTTGCCTATCCCTTCAATCCTTAGCTCTTAACCCCTAACTTCATAATCCTGACCATGATTCCAGAACTCGGTAATTTTGCGCTCATCCTCGCGTTGCTGCTAGCGGTAACGCAAGGAACCTTGCCTATCATCGGCGCTGCCCACGGCATCCATTCGTGGATTGCACTGGCTCGACCCGTAGTACAAGGACAGTTTGTATTCCTTGCTATTGCCTTTGGCTGCCTCGCTTATTCGTTTGTCAGTAATGATTTCTCAGTATTGAATGTTGCCAGAAACTCCAATTCTGAGCTGCCGATACAGTACCGTATTGCCGCATCCTGGGGTTCACACGAAGGTTCATTGTTGTTATGGGTATTCATGCTTTCGGCTTGGTCAGTTGCGGTAAGTGTATTCAGTCGTCATCTACCGGATGAGATGGTGGCACGAGTGCTCGGTGTGATGGGATTGGTTAGCGTGGGTTTCATTCTATTTCTGCTAGTTACATCCAACCCGTTCGATCGTCTTTTTCCTGCAGCTCTGGAAGGGAGTGATCTGAATCCTTTGCTACAAGATCCTGGCATGGTAATTCATCCCCCCATGCTTTATATGGGTTACGTCGGTTTCTCTGTAGCTTTTGCTTTTGCCATTGCTGCGTTGATCAGTGGGCAGATGGATGCAGCTTGGGCGCGCTGGTCACGTCCCTGGACTACCGTTGCATGGGTATTTCTCACCATCGGCATCATGCTGGGCAGCTGGTGGGCTTATTATGAGCTTGGTTGGGGTGGCTGGTGGTTCTGGGATCCGGTCGAGAATGCATCTTTCCTACCGTGGTTGGTAGGTACCGCGCTGGTTCATTCGCTGGCAGTAACCGAGAAACGCGGCAGCTTTAAAAGCTGGACTGTACTACTTGCCATCTGTGCATTTTCCTTAAGCCTGCTCGGCACCTTCCTGGTTCGCTCCGGGGTGCTGACATCGGTTCATGCTTTCGCTACTGACCCTGCGCGCGGCGTATTCATTCTGGCATTTCTGGTTATCGTCATTGGTAGCTCCCTGCTGCTGTTCGCCTGGCGAGCACCCAAAGTTGGTCTGGGCGGAAAATTTGATCTGGTATCCAGAGAATCAATGCTGCTTGCCAATAATTTGTTGCTGATGGTGGCTGCAGGTAGCGTCTTGCTGGGTACGCTTTATCCATTGATCATGGACTCGCTTGATCTCGGTAAAATATCAGTCGGCCCCCCCTATTTTGAGGCAGTATTTGTGCCGCTGATGACCCCGGCAATTTTCCTGATGGGGCTAGGCCCCCTCGCCCGCTGGAAGCAGGCAAGTTTGCCGGAACTGATGCTACGTTTGCGCTGGGCTTTTGGCGTGAGCGTGATAACCGCACTGCTAATGCCATTTGTCATGGGGGAGTGGAAACCATTGGTAAGTTTTGGCTTGTTGCTGGCTTTCTGGATTATTGCCACCATCTTCGTCAGCATACGACAGCGCCTGCATAACAGTGGCCAGGGTGGATTGTTTACAAAGCTTGCCAGACAATCACGCAGCTATTACAGCATGCATTTGGCGCATCTTGGGATAGCGATATTCATCATCGGTGTAACACTGGTAAATGGGTATGAGACCGAAAAAGATGTGCGTATGGAAATCGGCAGTACTGTGACAATGGGTGGTTACACTTTCCGTTTCAATGGTGCAAGCCCAGTATCCGGGCCCAATTATCAGGCAATGCGCGGCGATATCGACGTATTGCGTAATGGCGAGAAAATTCGTGTGATGCAACCGGAGAAGCGCACCTACAATGCCTCGGGCATGGCAATGACCGAACCTGCGATCGATACTGGATTGCTGCGCGATCTTTATGTTGCGATGGGTGAGCCACTTGAAAATGGCGCTTGGGTGGTACGTGTATACCACAAACCTTTTGTCGACTGGATCTGGTTTGGTTGTTTATTAATGGCATTCGGCGGAATACTGGCAGTGACCGACCGGCGCTACCGCCTGAAGATTCATAGCAAACACGTCGAAACTGCTGCTGTGGCGGATGGCAAGAGGGTTGCCAACAATAATACCGGCTTGGCCACAGGAGGCAGGAAAGCATGATGCGTTTCCTGTTGCCTCTGGCAGCCTTTATCGTGCTGGTGGGGTTTCTTGCTGTTGGCCTTAATCTTAAGCCGCGCGAGGTTCCGTCCCCATTGATCGGTAAACCCGCCCCTGTTTTTCAATCGCAATCGTTGCATGAACCGGAGAGAATCCTTGCATCCAAGGATAATCTGGGCAAGGTATGGCTGCTTAATGTATGGGCCTCATGGTGTGTTTCTTGCCGTGAAGAACATCCGTTGCTGGTAGAGTTGGCCAAATCCGGCATAGTGCCAATCTATGGTCTGAATTATAAAGACAAGCGCGACCTCGCACTGCAATGGCTCAGCCAGTATGGCGACCCTTATACCGTCAGTGTCGTAGATCCGGAAGGCAGGATCGGTATTGACTATGGCGTCTACGGTGTTCCGGAAACCTATGTCATCGACAAGAACGGCGTCATACGACATAAGCAGATAGGCCCTGTAACCGTTGAATCACTGGAGAAAAAAATTCTGCCGCTGATTAAGGAGTTGCAAGGATGAATCCGGTACCCTCATTCGAACCATTGAAAAACTCATTTCAGCAGAAAATTTTTAGTTTACGAAATATCTTCAGTACAAAACAATTTATTTTGCTGCTGGCTCTTGTTCTATTGTCACCATTAAGCTGGGCTGAGGAAGCTTTACCAGTGGCGGAGGATCCAGCGATTGAGAAGCGCATGCTTGCGCTCTCTGAGGATTTACGTTGTCTGGTATGTCAGAACGAATCGCTGGCAGGTTCACGTGCGGATTTTGCCAATGATCTGCGGCGCGAAATTCGCGAGCAACTTAAAGCTAATAAAAGCGATCAGGAAATCATTGATTTTCTAGTGTCGCGCTACGGTGATTTCGTACTCTATAAACCGCCTGTCAAACCTGCCACCTACTTATTGTGGGGTGGACCCTTCGTGTTTCTCCTGACAGGAGCGGGAATATTGTTCTTTTATCTCAAACGCCGCCGCAAACAGATTGAAGAGCCGCCATTAACGGAAGAGCAACATCGGCACGCCGAGACCTTGCTGAAGGAAAATAAAGGTAATAACGCATGACGTCATTCTGGGTTGTTGCCGGTATTCTGACTATCGGTGCCTTGCTGTTCATTCTGCCTACCTTGTTACGAAAAGGAAATAATCAGACAGGGATAATACGCAAGGCTGCTAACGTAAGCATCTATCGCGATCAATTGGCCGAGCTCGAGTCTGACTTGCGTAGTGACGTTTTGAGCAAGGATCAATACGAACAAAGTAAAAGAGAGCTACAGCAACGGATGTTGCAGGATGTCCCTGAAGGAGAGTCCATGACCAGCACGGTAATGGCTAGCGGTAACCGCAGCAACGTTGCAACCATAACGGTGATGGTGTTGGCAATACCGCTTTTGGCAGTCTCGCTTTACCTATGGCTCGGCAATACCAAGGGGTTAACGCCACAGCCAGCTCCTGAGCAGATGCCGATGGTAGAAGAAGCAGCAGGCCATCAGAATTTTTCGTCGGTACTGGATAGTCTTATCGCACGGCTCAGAGATCAGCCGGATGATCTGGAAGGCTGGATTATGCTGGGGCGTACCTATGCAATAATGCAGCGTTTCAATGAGGCAAAGATTGCTTACGAGAGAGTGCTCGCCTTATCTCCGGAAAGTCCGGAATTGCTGGTCGATTATGCTGATATTGTAGCAATGACGAACGAGGGAAGTCTGCTAGGGAAGCCCATGGAGCTGATTAATAGGGCATTAAGTCTCGATCCTAATAATCCCAAAGCACTGGCGCTAGCGGGCACAGCTGCATTCGAGCAAAAGAATTTCAAACAAGCAGCAGTTTACTGGGAAAAATTACTGGTACATATTCCACCGGAGTCCAAGCTGGCTCAATCTGTCAAAGACAGCATAGCCGAAGCAAAGTCCCTGGCTACAGGCAAAGGTACCGCCATGGCTCAAATGCAGACGCAAACACCAAGCAGCCAGAATACCCCACCTGCCGCAAACAAGTCTGCAGTGGCGGGAGCAGGAGCCGCCCCAGTTGCGGCGGGCAACACCCTTTCAGGCACTGTTACACTTAGCCCTGCACTTGCTGGCAAGGTATCGCCTGACGATACGCTATTCATTTTTGCCCGCGCTAAAGAAGGCCCCCCTATGCCACGAGCAATATCGGTAAAAAAAGCTAGGGATTTACCAGCATCTTTCTTGTTAACCGATGGTATGGGAGCGAGACCTGATCTGAAAATTTCTAATGTTCCCCAGTTGATAATTAGCGCCAGAATAACAAAGTCCGGGAAAGCGATGCCTGAAAGTGGCGATCTGCAAGGTTTTAGTCAGACAGTCAAACCGGGTGATAACAATATCAATATTGTAATTGACCGGCAGATACCCTAATTTCAATTCCATTTCATCGGTGACACTTCGTTGAAATCCTCACTTACGCCTTGCCGTACTATTTGTACTGTACGCGGCGTTCGTTCCTCATCGCCTTGTTTCGCTTTCAAATTGGAACTGAAATAGCGCCTAATCCGTGCAGTACTGAAGTTGCGCTTATAACGAGCTGATATATTTGTCCACAGCGGCCAATTCTGCTTCGAACCGGGGTAACAATATCATCAGTGCTGCAGCGTCATCTGCCTTTCCCGCATGTTCTACCTCGGCGCACAGCTCACCTAGTAGCAGAGCGCCGACCGAACGGGCTGACGACTTGAGTTTGTGAGCCGCTGCACCAACTGCTGCAGTCTGCCCTGCCTGATAGGCTGTGCGCAATTCCACTGCTATTTTTGCCGAACTGGTGCGAAAGTCTCGCAGAAATTCACTGATCACCACAGGATCATCACCAACCAGCGCTTCAAGGATGTGCACATCTACCGGTTCTGCCGTCGTCGTGGCGGAAATATTGGACAAGCTGCTTGCAGCTGCTACTGCAGTGCTGGATTTAGCAGCTGGTAGCCATTTCTCCAACATGATTTTCAAGTGGGCAAGTTGCACTGGCTTACTCAGATAGTCATCCATACCGATTTCCAGGCAATGCTCGGCCTCACCTTTGAGGGCATTGGCGGTGAACGCGATGATGGGTGTGTGGGATTTGCCGAATTCAGCAGCACGGATAGTCGTAGTCAGTTGATAGCCATCCATCTCCGGCATATGCAGGTCGGTAAGCAGCAGAGCATAATTTTCGCTCTCCCAGCGTTTCAGTGCTTCACGGCCATCGCTGGCGACATCTGCAGCATATCCGAGCAGAGCAAGCTGTTGCCGGATCACCTTCTGGTTAATCTCATTATCTTCGGCAACCAATAATAACCTGCCTTCCTGCAAGGCTTTCTCGCGCGATAGTGGGGTGATCCCAGCTTTGACCATGCCAGCCAATGGCATCTCTTCTTCCTCAAGCGCTCGACCTGCAGCAATGGCTGCTGCCTGGAGAAAAAGTTCACGATGCATGACATCACCATCCAGGGTGACGAGATCCACTGTCTCGCTGCGTCCATGATGGCGTCGCCCGCGCCTGACAACGACAAAGTGAGGTTCGGCATCAGGCTGATGGTGCCCATGTTCAAGTACCACGAAATGAGGATCCAGGCCATGCCGGTTACGGTAGGCAGCGCGTAACTCCTCTACCGGTGGAGTATCGTGCCCGGCGTCAATGACCAGTAGCCATTGACCGGGTGGAAGAGTGTCAATCCGCTTACGAGCTTCAGTCGGGTCTGCCACTCGCTCAACAACCGCACCGCCATAGCGCAGATAAGCGGCCAGATCATCACCTAGTCCCTCGGTGCTCCCCAGTACCAGGCAGGAAAGTCCAGTTAGTCTGGCAGCTTTGCCTTCAGCGACCAGCTTGGCTGGCAGCGGCGTGAACGGCAGGCGCACGGTAAAGGTGGAACCCTTATCCTGCGTACTCTGCACTATAATCTCACCCCCCATCAGTTCCACCAGGTGATGAGAAATGGCCAGTCCCAGCCCGCTGCCGCCAAAGCGCCGGGTGGTGGAAGCATCGCCTTGGGTAAAGGAGGTAAAAATCCGTGCTAGAACCTCTTCACTCATGCCAATACCATTATCAGCTATCCTGAACTCTACTATCATCTGATCCGGGCCATGCTCGGCCAACAACGCGCGTACCGATACCCGGCATGGCTGTTGCTGTAACCTGGAAAACTTGATGGCGTTATTGGTGAGATTAACTAATACCTGGCGCAGGCGCAGGGCATCGCCTAGAACTTCCTCGGGAATCGCCGGATCAATGAATAAGGTGAGCTCTACATCTTTTCGTGCAGCCAGACTTTCCACCGTTCCGCAGGCCTTCTCCACCACATCGACTACCGACATAGGTTCACGCTCAATCTCCAGTTTTCCAGCTTCGATTTTGGAGAAATCGAGAATGTCTTCGATTATTTCCAGCAGGGCAAAAGCCGACTCGCGAATCAGATTGACCATCTCCATCTGATGGCCACTGAGGCTGGTTTGCTGCAACACGTCAGCCATACCAATCACACCGTTCATAGGGGTGCGGATTTCGTGGCTCATGGCGGCGAGGAAAGTCGATTTAGCCCGGTTGGCTTGCTCGGCATCCAGCCGGGCCTGCTCCAGATCCTTCATGATGTGAACCCGTTCACTGATGTCAACGCCGGAAGGAATCAGATTGACCACCTGTCCATTGGTACCGTAAACCGGCACCAGCATGAAATCGATGGTCATAAGGCTGCCACCAACCATACGTACATCGAGGTCATGACGTACTATCTGGCCGCATAACGCCCGCTCGATATCTTCGCGGATCTGCGCCTGCACTACTGGTGAATGAGAAAACCACCAGGTCTCTTCAAGCCGCTTACCAATAACGTCCTGGCTCTGCAAACCACCCGCGTCCAATGCAGCACGGTTGATCTCGACAAGGATTCCATTCGGTGTCATTTCGCCGACGAAGGCGGCCATGTTATCCACGATAGCCCGCAGACGCTGTTCACTGCCGCGTAGCGCCTGCTCCGCCTGTTTACGTTCGCGAATATCGCGCATCAAACCAGTGAAATAGCGTTTCCCTCCGACGAAGTACTCGCTGACGGCGAGGTATAGCGCAATAGGTTCACCGTTCTTGTGCAACCCTTCAACTTCGCGGCCAATGCCGATACCATGTGCACCTGACACGTACTCCTGCCCTTGTCCGGTTAGACGATATCTCACCATATAACCAACGTGTTTGCTACGGTAAGGCTCGGCCATGAGTATGCCGAGATCCTGCCCGATCACTTCGTCACGGGTATAGCCGAAGATCTTTTCCATGACCGGGTTGGTGGAAAGGATAATGCCGTCCTCATCGCTGGTAACGACACAGTCTTCCATATGTTCGACTATAGAGCGGGTTTCTTCTTCCTTGCTAACCAGGATTGCATTGGTCTGCTCCAAGTCGGCAGTCCGTGCCGTCACCCTATCTTCCAATTCCTGGTTAAGTTTACGCAGGTCATTTTCAGCAGCCTCCCGTTCGCAGTTGCTGGCACTTAAGCGCTCTGTCATAGCATTGAAGCTACGTGCCAGTTGCCCGATTTCATCCCAACTTTCCACCGGTACGCGCTGCTGCAGGTTGCCTGCGGCAATATCCTGTGCGCTACGGCTGAGGGTTTTCAAGGTAGTGACCATGCGGCGGCTGAACAGGATGGCACCTAGAATAGCAGCGAGTAGCGTAAGACTCAGAATCACCAGACTGAGGGTACGTACACGATAAACAGGAGCGAATACCTCATCCGCATCTATTTTGACTTCCATGCCCCAGTTCATGCGCGGCAAATAACGCCATGCGGCGACCACTTCCTTGTTGCGGTAATCCATCGTGAGACCGGCGCCACGTTGGCCGTGCAGGCTGCTCCAGATCGCGGTGGAGAGCGGAATCTTAAGCTTCAACGCCGCGTCAGGCTCATCTTTTAACGGAGCCACCACCAACGCAGTATCTTTACCCTCGAGACGCGTCACCACAGTTTCGCCGCTTGCTCCTAGCCCCACATTATCTGTCAGCACTTCAAATACACGTTCGCTATAGATCTGTAATGCCAGCACGCCCTCAATTTTCCCCTGAATCACGATAGGAAAAGCCATAAAGGCAGCGATTGCACCGGCTGATGGTGCATAGTGTTCGAAATCTGAGACGCCGCTTTGTAGCATGTTCAACGCCTGGCGGGTAACTGTGCCCAAGCCACTATTACGATAAGGGCCGGTGAGCAGGTTGGTAGCGAAATCAAGTTCATGAGTCTGGGAATATACTACCGTGCCCTGCGGGGAAATCAGGAATAGGTCGTAATAACCCGCATCCTCGACGAAACGTTTAAAGTGATCACGGTATCGGGCATCCAGCTGTTGATAGGCATTGGACTCCACACCATTCAGGGCAAATACCTGGGTAAACTCGCGCATGGCTTCGCGCGTGCTGCTGGCCGTATGTATCACCTTGGCATCGAGAAGCCGCTCGCGCAGATAATTGTCGATCTGCTCCGCTTTCTTATCAGCGATAGCCGAAACTTGCTGAATTGCCGTTTTCTGCATTTCCGTTTCGAAGGCACGCAATAGACCGTAGCCAGCCAGCAGAATCGGCAGCAGCGAGACCGCCGCAAACCAGGCTATAAAACGATGCGTGAGGGAGGTAAACTTCATGGTTCCATCCCTTTAACCGTTTGCAGCAACTGCCCCCATTCCTCGCGTGTACGATAAGCGGGGAATGGTGCCGGTTCAAGCAGCCGCCCGGAATCCCAGACGATGTCGAACTGGCCATCATCCCGGGCTTTACCGATGCGGGCCACTCGCCACAAATGGCGGGTGGCCGGGTCGAGTGAAATTACCCCTTCAGGTGCGAGCAAGCTTTGGCGCAGAATCGTGCGCTGCACTTGGGCAGGTTCGGCTGAGCCAGCTTCACGTGTCGCCTGAGCCCACAATTGCAGGCTGATATAGGAGGCTTCCATCGGGTCGTCGACTACGGTTTTCTGGCCGTAACGATTGTGAAATCGTTGCAGGAAAGCCTGGTTCTGCGGTGACTGGATGCTTTGGAAATAATTCCAGGCAGCATAGTGACCTGCCATCAATGGAGTATCCTTCGCTACCAAGTCCACCTCGCCAATGCTGAATGACAGCACCGGTATCTTGTCCGGAGTGATTCCTGCCTTGTTCAGTTTCTGGAAGAAGGGAACAATGCTGTCGCCCTCGATGGTATTCAATACCATATCTGGCTGCTGTTTGACGATGTCGGCCACCAGCTCATCCACTGCGGTGGATCCCAAAGGCAGGTAGCGTTCCCCCACCACTATGGCACCTTGCGCCGCCAGCAAATCCTTGATGAGGATGTGCGCGATGCGGGGAAAGACATAGTCAGAACCGGTCAGATAGACACGCTTGGCGTGTTTATTGTGCTTATTGAGTGTTTCCAGCGCCCAATGCACGACGGGAGCGACTTGCTGATTGGGTGCGGCGCCGGTGTAGATGATGTTAGGCGACTGCTCCATGCCTTCGTACTGCACTGAATAAAACAGCAGGTGCTGATGCTTTTCAACCACCGGCTTCACCGCCTTGCGGCAGGCGGATGTCCAGCAACCGAATAGGACTTTGACTTTTTCTTCAGTGATCAGGTGCTCTGCCTGTTGGGCACAATACATCGGATCAGAGCGGCAATCGATCACTACGGCCTCAATCTTCTGGCCACCGATACCGCCAGCTGCATTGACCTCTTCGATGGCCAGCTGGAGCGCGTCCACTAGCGGCTTCTCTCTGACCGCCATGCTGCCAGAGAGAGAGTGCAGAATGCCAATCCTGATATTTGGCATGGCAACCGAGTACTGTTGCCATGCCATGAAGGCGGCAATCAATAGAGTGATCAGCAGCACCAGGGTGACGCTAACTCTCTGGCTGATCTTCATAAGCTTAGTTCCATCGGATTCAGGCAACTGATCATCGATACGATTCGGATATTACTGCTTCATCATAGACACAATGGCCATTTTAAGGAACAAACTCTGTATAAAATACTACCATTGAACATTGTTACGATAATGCCTCCCTGTCAAGGAGCGCTCAAAACTTTTATATGAGCAGCCACGCTCCGCCCCAATGCATGCAACTCATAACCCCCTTCCAGCGCCGATACAATACGGCCTTGGGCGTATCTATCAGCAACCCCCTTAATCCTTTCAGTCACCCATACGTAATCAGACTCCAGCAGGTTTAATGAAGCCAGATCGTCGTCGCGATGGGCATCAAATCCAGCGGAGATAAACAGCATCTGCGGTTTGAATATTTCCAACGCAGGCAACCAGCATTCACTCACTGCTGAGCGGAATTTCTCGCCGTTGCTGCCGGCCGCCAGCGGGATATTGACCATGCGTGCGGAGCGCCCCGTCACGCCACTGTATGGATAGAATGGGTGCTGGAAAGTGGAAAACATCATCACTTGCGGATTGTCCCGGAAAATATCTTCGGTACCGTTGCCATGATGCACATCGAAATCTATCACTGCAACGCGCTCCAGAGCATGCGCTTGAATCGCGTGCGCCACACCCACCGCTATGTTGTTAAACAGACAGAAGCCCATTGCCCGATCATGCTCCGCATGATGGCCCGGTGGGCGGATGCTGCAAAAAGCGTTCGCTGCTTTCCCGCCGATCACCAAATCCGTCGCCAGCACAACGGCGCCAGCCGCCCGATGAGCCGCCCGCAAACTATGCGGATTCATCGCCGTGTCCGGATCAAGATATACGATTCCTGTGGTTGGTGCCCTGGCGTCAAGAGAGTCAATGTACTCCGGCGTGTGCACCCGTTCCAGTTGTGCGCGTGTCACTAATGGCGCGGCATAATGCTCCAGCGTATTCATTAGGCCGGAAGCGATCAATTGATCCTCAATGGCACTGAGCCGCGCCGGGCACTCTGGGTGATATGAACCCATTTCATGCAGCAGGCAATCGGGATGGGAGATGAAAGCAGTATGCATGAATGGTTTTTATCGGTGGCGCGTGCCGTTCTTACGTTAGGTAGTGCAAATATTCAGCACACCGACTGACTCTGTCTACCCTTGGAGTGAATTCAGTGATCATCGAGAGCTGAATAATCGGTATAACCCTGCGCATCGCCGCCATAAAATGTCGCCGGATCGGGCTTGTTTAGCGCTGCACCCGTGGCGAAACGCAGTGGCAGATCGGGGTTGGCAATAAACAGCACACCGAATGCCACCATATCGGCCTCATCCTTGGCAAGCGCGGCGTTGGCGCGGGCGAAGTCATAGCCGCTGTTGGTCATGTATACCCCTTTCCAGATATGCCGTAGTTTGACCAGATCAAATGTCGGCCCGGCCATACCCGGCGCATCTTTACCCATTTCAGTCACATGCAGATAAGCCAGACCAAAGCGGTTAAGCTGCTCCACGGCATAACTGAACGTCGCTTCCGGGTTGGAGTCGCGCATATCGTTGAACGGCTGCAGCGGTGACAAGCGGATGCCGACGCGGTTCGCACCCCACACCGAACACACCGCATCGGTCACCTCAAGCATCAGTCGCATACGGCTCTCGATGGAACCGCCGTATATGTCGGTACGGTGATTGGTGCCGTCGCGCAGAAACTGGTCGAGCAGGTAACCGTTTGCACCATGAATCTCTACCCCGTCAAAACCGGCTGCAAGCGCATTTTCCGCACCACTGCGATACTGCTCAACTATGCCGGGGATTTCCGCAAGTTCGAGCGCGCGCGGCGTTACAAAATCTTTCAGCCCCTCATAGGTGGCGGCCTGCCCCACCGGTTTAATCGCTGAGGGTGCCACTGGTAACGCTCCACCGAGTTGCAACGAAGGATGGGAAATACGCCCGACATGCCACAACTGTAGGAAAATTCGTCCATCCTGAGCGTGCACTGCAGCGGTGACGCGCTTCCAGCCTGCCACCTGTTCCTGATTATGGATGCCTGGGGTTGCAGGATAACCCACCCCTTGCGGTGATATCTGCGACGCTTCGGTGATGATCAGCCCGGCGCTGGCGCGTTGCGTGTAATACTTCACATTGAGCGACTGCGGCACATTGCCCTGCCCGGCACGGTTGCGCGTCAGTGGCGCCAGCACCATACGGTTCCGTAGCTGGTATGGACCGAGTTGAACGGGAGATAGAATAGTAATGGCGTTATTCATGATTATTCCTTTGCAGTTTTAAGTGAAGGCTCAGGCATGTTTCAATATGGCCCCTTCCAGCTCCCCCATCTTATTTACTTCCATTTCGGGTTGCAGCAGCCCCCTTCATTGCATTATCCCTAGCTGGAACAATGTAAGGTTTACAGTAAAGTTTCGATGGAAACTCCTTGGTTCTGTGTGGATTTCTAATTATATCCCCACTGCTCCTTATACATTCCATGGTTGCTTTATCCTGGCTTGCAAAATGTTCATTCGTCCCTGGCTTCGCTGAAACTGGCGGCACTTTCTCCCTGATTTTAAGGCAGGTATCTGGCTCATCTATTGCAGGAGGAATGTTTTTCATGGGAGGTAATGGACATAACCTGCAAGGATCGCCTGGACACAAACATCCCGTGCATCCAGCCTGCACTGGTGTAGCGGGTATTCCCAGTAATAAGCCGAGAACAAGCGGAACAATCACCCGTAATCTGCCAATTGCTTGCATATACATGACTATTTTCCTTAAATAATTACCTTAATCCATTGTTTCAGCGAAAATTTATACAGCTGCTCCAAACAAAGAGCCAATAGCGGCAGTCAACCCCATCGCCAGCGCACCCCAAAAGGTAACGCGCATTGAGCCCACCGCCACATTCGCTCCGCCAGTATGTGCAGCCACCCCGCCCAGAAGCGCGAGAAAGGCCAGCGAGGCGCCTGCGACAAAGGGCGCCAGACTTGCCTCAGGAACCGATAAAATCACCAGCAGAGGCATGGCTGCTCCAACAGCGAAACTGGCAGATGAAGCGATAGCTGCCTGAATCGGACATGCACGCAGCGCGTGGGAGATTCCAATTTCATCGCGGATATGCGCGCCCAACGCATCATGCGCCATAAGCTGCTCGGCAACCTGTTTTGCCAGTGCAGCGTCAAGGCCGCGACCGATATAGATCGCGGTTAATTCCTGATGTTCGCCAGCATCATCCTGCTTGAGTTCCCTGCGTTCCCGTTCGATGTCTGCCTGCTCGATATCCGCCTGGGAATGGACGGAAACGTACTCGCCAGCAGCCATCGACATCGCACCTGCGACTAGACCAGCAACCCCGGCAACCAATATATTATCGTGAGTGGCGTCAGCCGCTGCGACACCCAATACCAGGCTTGCGGTAGAAATAATGCCATCATTCGCACCCAGCACTGCAGCGCGCAGTCAGCCGGTATGTTTAGTGTAGTGTGGCTCCAAATGACGTGAAGGCATTTGCTAATTCCTGGAAACGGCACAGTTCTGCCGATCGCGATGGTCGGTTCCCGTCACTTTTCAGGCAACTGGGTTTCGCGATAAGGGACGCTCAACGTTCAAATTGATGGGTGCGTCGCTTTTAGCGCATTCCAATCGAATTCAGAGTTAGCCTTCTTTAACCTCGACATCCTGTATTGGGTTTGGGGGAATACCAATCTGCTGTTGCATCTGCGGTGCTGCCATTAGTACATGCTGAGCTTGAAGAATGAATGCCATTCCATTCTGGTTTTCAATGATCTTGAAAGCTTGCGTACTGGACAACGTATGGAAGTAGATGTGGTGAACCGACAGGACTTTATCTTGTAGTTTCTGGTCGGACTCAAGGTCAAAGACATTCAATCCGATTTCTTTGCACTTTGCCGCTGAGAGATGGCGGTTATGGGCAAGGCTTATTGAGTGATCACCAAGCTCGCTAATGATGTTCTTAACGATCTCATCTTTGTTAGCATCATCGGACAACATATTTCGCTTTAACCACTCTTCGACAAGACTGTTCGACCAAGTAATTGCTTTCTCACATTCGCCTAGGAATGTTGGATTGTATTTGGCGATGATGGGTTGCCAGACTGGAATCGTCCGTGGATCATTCACGATGTCTTTGAGGGCGCGATTAAACTCCTCGACCACGCCGTGGGCAGGTATTCCTCCAAATTGAGGATCGATTGGACCGAGCGATGACTGTTTGCCCATCCAAATTTCTCGACTAGAGCAGGCAATCATTGTTCCAGCGGACATTGCCATTTGAGGGACAAAACAACGTACGTTCCCCGAGAACATGCTCCACAGGTAGTCGACAATTGACTCCGTAGCGGCAGTGTCGCCCCCAGGTGTATGAAGGATAAGATCTAAGCCTTTCGAAGTATCGAGGCCATTGATCGTGGTCATGAGGCCATTCTTGTCTGTGTCATTTACGGCGACGGCAGATCCGAGCTCTGGCTTCTGAAGCCATCCGCTGTAATAGCAGATGACATTTCTCTTCGTGTATTTCGAGAGGTCACTAACATACTTGCGTCGCAGGATGTCAAATGGACTTCCCAGTTGCCCAATTTCCTTGACGAGTTCAGACCAGTTTGGCAACTTGTATCTCCTTACTAATGGTTCTTCGTTCGCCGTTTTCTACGATTATCGTCTTCAGCACCACTTGGCTCGTTGCGTTAATCAAGGGAAACTGCGGGCCCGATAGCTGGCGGAGGCGGTCGCAAAAACCTTCGGTCAGCTTGAAAAGCTTGTATTTCCTCTCTAGCTCCGACATGCGGATTCTCCTGAAGATCGGAAGGCTAACTATCCGATATTTGAAACGTGCCATGACACTAACCTTCGGCTCTGCGAAAATCTGACCGCCGGACTTCCACCGACATAGTTACGTGCCATGCCCACAGCACACACGTTTGAGTTATGCGCCACCTGCTGCTCGCTCATTGAGCAGATCAAACATGTCAGGAGTTAGTCTATCCCGCGCGACTTGTGCTGATCCTTGGTCCAACTCAAAGCCGAGGTAGTTTCGCCCAAGCGCCTTTGCAGCTACTAGCGTAGAGCCGCTTCCACAAAATGGATCCAGTACCGTCTGGTCTCTCTGGGTAGTAAGTTCAATCAAAGCTTGCATGAGCCTAATCGGCTTTTGGGCCAGGTGAAGCCCGCTTTCGCCACGGGCGAATCCCGACCTGAGGATGTTGTCAGGCGACCCCTCATGCCGCACAAAGGCATTTTCATTGAAAGCTCCAACTCCGTGAGCAAGAACATTGTCTGCGATGGTTGTGCCTATCGGGTAGGGCTTCACAAACCAGAGAACTGGCTCGAACGTAGGGCGAAGATTCCCTACTCGCCAACCCTCCCAAAGCTCAGCGTTGCGTGTATCACCTCTTCGCTCAAACACGACACTGACGCGCTGCGCTCGATGCGGCGCAGACTCCCGTAGCCAAGCAAGGGAGTCACGAAATGTGAAGCCAGCGTCTTCGAGCGCTACTACGCACCTATGCGCAAGTCTGCGACCGGCGAAGACTATGGCAGACCCACCCGGCTTGAGAACGCGCAGCCAATGCCTGGCAAAAGACGAACACCATTCTTGGTACTCAAGTGGTATTTTTCGATCTGCTTCGGACCAACCGTTCAGCGGCTTGCCACGACGTTTGAAGATTGCCCCGGCTCGCTCTTGCGCGGGGCTTGTGCCAAGTAGCGCTGAGTTTGTGTTCTTATGCAGGACATCCCATTCATCTGCACCGATTCCGTAGGGAATATCGCTAAGAATGAGGTGAATGCTTTCAGTGGGGAGGCGCGCGACTCCGGCGATTCCGTCGCCATGAATCACGCAGTTGTGTGGTTGCTCGTATTTCACAGGATTAGACTCCAAGCAGGCCGCCGTGCTGCAGTCGCCCAATTTGGGCGATACGAGAATCTAGGCCAGTAGCCCGCAAGAGCTCAGCAAGAGCATCCTTGTGGGAAAGGCCAAGCAACCTATTCCGCTCTGACCGCAGATAAATTAGCGCCTCGTCTTTGACCACCTGGAGGCCCGCAAGACTTGCTCTCTTTTCCTCAGTCCAGAGATCAACATCTTTCGCGAGTACGCTAACGAGTACTCGGTTAATTCCTGTCCAGTAGTCAATCGCATTCTTGCTCGGATGGAGCTCAGAAACACTACTCAATATTTTGTGCAAGCCGGCCTCCGCATATTTCTGAGACCGCTTCTGTGAAAGCGCGAGTAGAGCCGCTAAATGGCAGTAGCTCAGTACGCAAACGTTTCGGGCAATCGCCTGCTGATAGATTTGACTCATCTTGCCAGGGAGTTGATAAATTGGGCAGATGACTAGGGCATAATCGAGCCCATTTCTCCAGCCGTCCATTGCTTGGACTTTAAAATCCTTCTGATTCTTGGCCGTCCTGCTCAATCGAAATGCTTTCGCGTCCGCCACTAATGAATAGTTTCTTGCGCGCGCTTGGACGTCTGCCGCATCCGCTCTGGCCGTAATTACCGCACTCTTCAAGCCAAGCGCTGCGAGAGTTTCGCTAATGACGGCGTCCGTATATTTGGAGTAGAGCTTCTCGGCAGACGAGTCATGCCCGTATTGCTCTGGCATTGCACCGCAGACTCTCAGATGGTCAGCGAGTGCATCCATCCCATCGGAAGCGACCTCTCCTTGGAGTTCGGTAATCATCTTTGCGGAGTCATCGCCAAATGACCCGCTTAGCTTCTCAAGCTCTGCAACCCAGTACACCCGGCGCTTCTTTGCTTCACGTCTCATGGAAGAGGTGGCTTTCCTATTATTTGAGATGCGACGCACATCATAGTGGCGCATAACGTAACAAAGTTGGACGGGAAAGCGGGCGGCACACTTCGATTCGCCCAGTTTATGGCGCCAGCCGCAAAATAACCACCAGCCCAATTGTGCGACAGCACCAAAGCGTTAAATGTCGCTGTTCGCATCAACGCTTTCCGTTATGCGACAGCGTAAAAAAACGCTTCGTTTTTAGCATAATTTCCCCGCTGTATATATCGCATCTGCTTGCGCTAAAATAACCAGTTACGCATCGTTTTTTGGTCGAGCCCGCTATCTCGGCCAACTTAAAGTAGGCACCTATTTAAATGTGTATCAATATTTCAAATATTGACCGTTGCGTTCCATAGTAACTTAAAAATAAGCGTTTGATTTAAAAATGTGACTAAAGCCTGATGGTCTCTTCCTGGCACGTTTCTACCTGTGGCAAAAGTCATAACCCGACACGGTATGGAGTGTCAGATCAAGTTAGAGCTATCACAAATAACTTTACTACAACAATTTCATTACCTTCTCTGCTGGTCGACAGAGCACGGCCTCGCCACCGCGCACTACAATTGGCCGTTGAATCAGATCCGGATTGTCCACCATAATCTTGATCAGATCATCATCTGATAGCTGCCGCTCGGCAAGCTTGAGGCTGCGTGCCAGCGGTTCATCGCTGCGCAGCACATCGCGCACCGGCACACCCAGTTTTTCAATCAATCCGCGTAACTGTTCTATGGTTAGAGGCACCTCGTAGTAATTGACCGCCTCAAACTCTTCCCCGCTCTCCTTGAGGATAGCAAGCGTGGCCCTGCATTTGCTGCAGGATTGTTTCTGGTCGGGGCGGGAATGAAATATATAAACATGGCATATAGTGGGTATTTAATTCCAATTCCAGATGAAACAACAATAATTTAACTTGTAGTCCGGAACGAAGTCGAGGGGTCAGGACAAACGGTTGGTGGGGGCAGTATATTGCCCAAATCGGATTTATGGCAAGTTGGGGTTGACTATCCCTTTTATCTTTACTACACAAGAAAGTTACGTGAAAATTTCGCAGTACTGGGAAAGGAAACTCACAGTAAAAATAGTCTAGACACGGCAAACGGATGGTGTATGCTTTGTGCATGGGTAAAAAGGATATAACTTACTTTGCATAATTTATTATACTCATAATCCAGCATTTATTGAAACACACAATCATTGTTCTATGCGGGTTTCAGCACCGTTTTTGTAGCTATAGTTCCTGACTACTGAGTGATTATTGGTTCCGACGCAATGCGATGTTCGGGAAATTAGTCTAAATAGACTAATTTGGAGATTGCACCCGATTAGCGCGGATTTACTAACAAAACAAAGGAGAGGCGACATGGCAGAAAAAATCAGTTGGAATTACGTAGCACAGGCGCTGAATGGACCCAGCCTTTCGGGGCAAGGTGTATTGGAGGTCGACGCCTACGACAAGATCGAGGTGACGATCACCGCCGGTGCGACCCAGCAAGTCAATCTGGTGCCAAGCGGAACCGTCTCCCTGCTCGTCATCAATCCGGCCATACCAGACGTTAATCTCAGCTACAAAATCGGGGTCAAGGTGGTCGCACTGGATGGCCCGCATGTGTTAATCGGCACAGGCGCGGTGAGCCTGCTTGGCGGCGCAGCGAATCTTTCCTTCACCAATAACACCGGCGCCGATGCGACTATCGAGATACTGCTTGGGCGAGACGCGACGCCGTAAGTTCGTACTGAACATAACTATTACTTTCAAGGAGAAGCAACATGCCCGTAACCTTATCCTACCCTGGCGTCTATATTGAAGAGGTGTCCAGTGGCGTGCGCACTGTCACCGGTGTGGCTACCTCCATCACCGCATTCGTCGGACGCACCCTGCGCGGCCCGGCGAATGATCCGGTGCGCGTGCAAAGTTTCGGCGAGTTTGAGCGGCGCTTTGGCGGGCTGTGGCGCGACAGCACCTTAAGCTACTCGCTGCAACAGTTCTTCCAGAATGGCGGCACCGACGCCCTTGTCGTGCGTGTTCACAATGGTGCGATCGCCGCTACCCTCACCTTGGCGGTAGGCTTCAACCTGGTTGCTGCCAATCCCGGCAAATGGGGCGAGAAGCTGCGGGTGCGCATCGATTACAACACCCGGCCTCATCTCTCCACTGATCCTGCCAACAGTCTGTTTAATCTCTCGGTGCGCGATACCGTTACCGGGGCGACCGAGCGCTTCCTTAACCTCTCCACCGATCCCAATAACGCGCGCTTTGTTACGCAGGTACTCGAACAGGAGTCCAACCTGGTGCGGATCGTCACACCACCTGGTACGGTGCCTGCGCTACGTCCCACCGCTAATGGCAATCCGTCTGCCGGTGCTGATCCGCTACTGGATAACGCCTCCTCCACCGCGTTCACCGCGACTGGCAATGAAGGCGCGGCCATCACCGACAATCAGATATCACTGGCCTCGCTGGAGGCTGGCAAACAGGGGATATGGGCACTGCAGAAGGCAGATTTGTTCAATCTACTGTGCGTTCCGCCGCTGACGCGTGAACCAGGCGGTGATGTGAATTCTCAAACCCGTAGCGCCGCCGCTGCCTATTGCTTCGCACGGCGTGCCATGTACATCGTCGATCCTCTCATGGCGTGGGACGAGCCTTCCGATCTTATCGGCGCCAGCGGCCTGGACAGCGTCAGTTGGGGCTTGGCCCGCAGCGCAAATGCGGCACTGTATTTTCCCTATCTGCGCCAGCCTGACCCTTTGCAGGAAAACCGCTTGGCCGATTTTGCTCCCTGCGGTGCGGTGGCCGGAATCATGGCGCGCACCGACGGCCAGCGTGGCGTGTGGAAAGCCCCTGCCGGGAACGATGCCACCCTTAACGGCGTGGTCGAACTTACGGTAAAACTCACCGATGGTGAAAATGGCCAACTCAACCCACTGGCAGTCAATTGCCTGCGCGCCTTCCCGGTCACTGGCCGGCTTGTTTGGGGTGCTCGTACCCTGCGCGGGGCAGACCAACTTGCCTCGGAATGGAAATACCTTCCGGTGCGGCGTCTCGCTTTATTTCTGGAGGAAAGCTTGTTCCGAGGCTCGCAATGGGTGGTGTTCGAACCGAACGATGAACCGCTGTGGGCGCAGATACGCCTAAATCTCGGCGCCTTCATGCAGAACCTGTTCCGTCAAGGCGCCTTTCAGGGCCGCAGCCCGCGCGAGGCGTATTTTGTTAAATGCGACAGGGAAACCACCACCCAGAATGACATTGATCTGGGCATCGTAAATATCGTGGTGGGCTTCGCGCCGCTCAAGCCCGCCGAATTCGTGGTGATCAAGCTGCAGCAGATCGCCGGCCAAATTCAATCCTGACCCTGATAATTAGGAGACATCCATGGCAACATTCACCGTCAATGCACAGCGTTTCGATCCTTACAAAAATTTCAAATTCCGCGTCAAATGGGATGGCCGTTATGTCGCGGGCATCTCCAAGGTGGGCGCAATTAAACGCAGCACCGAGCTGGTTGAGCACCGGGAGGGTGGCGATCCATCAACGTCGCGCAAGTCGCCCGGCCGCACTAAATTCGAGGCAATTACGCTGGATCGCGGCGTCACTCATGACACCGAATTTGAAAAATGGGCCAACAAGGTTTGGAACTATGGCTCGGGTTTGGGCGCCGAGGTCTCGCTGAAGGATTTCCGCAAGGATCTCATCATCGAGGTCTATAACGAGGCAGGCCAGCTTGCGCTGGCCTATAAGGTATATCGTTGCTGGGTGTCCGAATACCAGGCCTTGCCTGATCTCGACGCCAATGCCAACGCGGTGGCCATCCAGCACATCAAGCTGGAAAACGAGGGCTGGGAACGCGACTACGATGTAACCGAACCCAGCGAACCTAGCTTTACAGAACCAGCCTAATGCACATGCAAGTTCCTGGCGAAGCGGAGATACTCGCTCTGTGGGAGCGTGGCCTCGCGCGGCATCCGATTGACCGGGCATTGTTGCTTTACGCTTGGGCTCGACCGGATTTACCGTCTTCCAGTTTTCCAGACCTGCCGCTGGGCACAATCAACAGGGCGCTATTACGCTTGCGCGAAACTTGCTTCGGACCGCGCATTATTGCCTGCATTGATTGCGAGCATTGCGGCACACGCATGGAAGTCGCCCTCGATACCGGGCAACTACTTGCTGCTACCAACGAGGACGAGACGACCAGCGATTTCAACGATACACCAGCCGAGTTCGAAGTCTCCAGTCTTCGTTTCCGCGTACCATGCAGCCGCGACCTCGCAGCGGTTAGCGGGGAACGGGATGTCAATGCGGCGGCAGTGAAGCTGCTGGAACGATGTTGCCTTGACCGTCCGGAGAAAATGGATGCGGGTTTTGCAAACATGCTGGCCGAGGTTGAAGCAGCCATGGAGAATCTTGATCCTGCAGCCGAGATAAATCTATCTCTTAGCTGTGAGGATTGTGGTCACAGTTGGTTGGCGGACTTCAATATCGGCACGTTGTTGTGGGATGAAGTCGATGTGCGTGCCCGGGCCTTGCTTGCCGAAGTGCATAGCCTTGCCCAGGCATATGGTTGGACTGAACCGGAAATATTCGCGCTCTCGCAGCAACGGCGTGCAGCCTATCTCGACATGGTGGGCGTATGAATGGGTTTTTGCATCGGCTTGCTGTGCAGGCCATCGGCAACACAAATACCCTGCGTTCCGCAGCACGCACGCCATATGCCCCCCCTTTCTTACCTGTAAATAGGATAGAACCGGACAGGCAAGCTGCTACGTTGGATACTATCGATAACGAGCGACAGCATATGGGCAACAGTGGTGCGGTACGGGATCCCGTGCCCAGCCAAGAACAGCATCAGGTCAATGCCTATGCGGAAATCGGCGCACAACCTCGCGACCATGAAGTTGCACCGTCGTCACCTGAAATATTAGTTGTTAAATCTGACACTGGATTGCATATAAAGCCAGATCGCTCCAGCGGCTTACCCTCATCGGCGAAAACGATGTTGCGGCAATCAAACACAGAAAAATCGATTACGGACGAACCCCCAGTTCTGGCTGAGGGAATTGAAATGCGTGTCCCGGGGAATGATTCCGCCACGCTCACCGATAGCAATTATCCTTCGCCACTGTTGCCATTGAAGAATGCCGCACGTCCTTCGGCTTTGAATGCGAGTGCGGCAGCGCAACGTGGCGAACACGGCGGTTCTGGCCAGCAGGGTCAGGTCGATGAAATCACCGAAGTGCATGTGAGCATAGGCCGCATTGAAGTCACTGCCGTGCATGAATCCCCGCCGCCAAAACGCCAGGCTCCGGCGCTAGCCAAGCCTTTGTCGCTCGATGAATATCTTGCTCGCCGAGGGAGTGGAGCATGAGCAGCGCTCTCGCCATTGCCGGGGTGACCGCCGTGTTGCGCGATCTGCTCAATGACGGGCTGATCAACCACGACGCAACAGGCACTCTCGGTACGACGGTCTCGGTAACTGCTGGGCCGCCTGACCGGGTGATACCGGCAAACGGTGGCGCTGAGTCCTCCCAGCTCAATCTGTTTATGTACCACGTTACGCCCAACAGTGGCTGGCGCAACGAAAGATTTCCTTCGCTCGACGCCTCCGGTAACCAGCGATTATCCAACGCACCGCTCGCCCTAAACCTGCATTACCTGCTTTCTGCTCACGGCAGCGTAGACCTGCACGGCGAGATTCTGCTCGGTTATGCTATGCAACTTCTGCACGAAATGCCGATACTCAGTCGCAAAGCTATTCGGAAGGCACTCGATCCATCGCCTCCGATAGGTGGTGCGGCACTTCCGCCCGCACTGAAAGCCTTGGCGGATTCTGGACTTGAAAAGCAGATCGAGCTGATCAAAATCACACCGGAATATCTCAGTACCGAAGAAATGTCCAAGCTCTGGACCGCCACCCAAAGCCATTTGCGTCCAACCGCAGCCTATATGGCCAGCGTGGTGTTAATAGAATCGACCCAATCAGTCCGTTCATCCTTGCCGGTGCTTACGCGCGGGCCCGTTGTAAAACCAGACCCGCTTAATGTAGATACGTGGTACGAAAGTGGCATCACTGCTGTGGCCGGGCTTACCTCTCCGTATTCGCTACTCGCTGGCATAGAGCTGCCCAACAAGCAGATAGCCGCGCGCCTCGGCGAGACCATCAAACTGAAAGGCTACAACCTCAGCGGAACAAATCTTGTCGCACGTTTCGCGCATCTCAGCCTGACGACACCGATTGATATCGCTTTTGGTACCAATGCGAACGAAGAAAGTTTTTCAGTGGCCTTGCCTAATACCGCGCAGGCCAATATCGATTGGCCTGCGGGTATATGGGAGGTAAATGCACTTTTACAACGCCCCGGCGAGACCGAAATACGCAGTAGCAATTCGCTTGCGCTGTTCCTGGCGCCGCGCATCGATGTAGCGAGTTCCAGTGCCACACGCGACTCTAGCGGTGTGACCATCAATCTTGTCTTTGCTCCGCAAGCCCGGCCCAGCCAACGAATAAGCCTCAATGCGGGCGGATATGAGGCGTCACCAGAGAAATTTACTGTCCCGACAGCCAGCCTTCAATTCAAGTATGCGCAATTGCCTGCGGGTAACCACCTGTTGCGCTTGCGCGTCGATGGCGCTGATAGCTTGCTGGTAAACCGGCTTACTACGCCGCCGCAATTCGACAGCACACAAGTGTTAACCGTGCCATGAACACCCCCGACCCACGCCACGATTGGACCGATGCAAATCAACGCCTGATGGTGGCTGAACTCGCACGCATCAAGGCGTGCCTGGTTGGTGAAGATCAGGAACCGACGATGGCTACAGCAGCCGAAATTCGTGCGGCATTATCGGCACAGTCAGCCATAGATCGCCTGATGGATTGCTTCGGCCTCAGCACTTTCGAACGAGACATTCTCCTGCTTTGCGCAGGCGTGGAAATGGATGCAAAATTTGCCTCGCTGTGCGCCGCTGCGCAAAGCAATCCCCAGCGATCCTACGCGACATTTGGTTTGGCGCTGGCAACGCTGAAAGAGCCGCACTGGAGTGCGCTTAGTCCGATACGCCCCTTGCGCCGGTGGCGCCTGATTGAGGTTACCGAAGAAGCCAGCTTGGCGAATGCGCGCTTACGCATAGACGAGCGGGTGCTGCACTTCCTGGCCGGGATCAATTACCTCGACACCCGTTTGGAACCGCTGCTGCAAAACAATGGCGTGGCAGCGACGATGGCGGATATCCAACGTGAAACTGTACAAGCCATATTGGAGGCATTGCATGAGCGCAATGTACCCGTTCCAGTCATCCAACTGCTGGGGGATGACCGCGACGGTCAGGCAGATATCGCCGCCAGTGTCGCAGCCGAGCTTCTCGGGATGCAACTCCATATCCTGCATGCGGAAGACATACCAGCGGGCGTTCATGAACGTAACGCTTTCGCCGTGCTGTGGCAACGCGAATCCGCGCTGTTATCCAGCGCTTTGCTGATCGAATGCCGCGACCAGGCAAATGCAGCCGCAATCACCCGGCTCGCCGAAGATTTAAGTGGTTTGCTGTTTATCTCCAGCCATGATCCATTGGAGCTGCAACGCAGTACCCTGCGCTTCACCGTAAACAAACCGGGCGCCACGGATCAGAGACGCTTGTGGCAACAAGCATTGGGTTCAGCGGCGCAGAAGCTCAATGGTTCGCTGGATGGGGTCGCGTCGCAGTACAGATTGAGCGCACAAACGATCTTGAGTACTGGTGCCGAAATCAGTAGCGCTATCAGCGCAAGCGATAAACCGGACGAACTGCTGTGGCGAGCCTGCCGCACTTTGGGGCGACGGCAGCTGGATGACTTGGCGCAGCGTGTTGAGCCGACCTCCCGTTGGGAAGATTTGATCCTGCCAGAACATCAGAAAGTAGTCCTGAACCAGGTCGTCAGCCATGTGCGTAACCGGCTCAAGGTATGCGACGAATGGGGCTTTGCCCGCAAGAGTGCTCGCGGCATGGGTCTCAGCACTCTATTCGCCGGCGAAAGCGGGACCGGCAAAACCATGGCCGCCGAAGTGCTGGCCAACGAACTGCACCTTGATCTTTACCGTATAGATCTATCCTCAGTGGTCAGCAAATATATCGGCGAGACGGAAAAGAACCTACGCAAGGTTTTCGACGCCGCCGAGGACAGCGGCGCAATCCTGCTATTCGACGAGGCCGATGCCCTGTTCGGCAAGCGCAGCGAAGTGAAAGACAGCCATGACCGCCACGCCAACATCGAAGTGAGTTATTTGCTGCAACGCATGGAGGCTTACACCGGCCTTGCCATTTTGACCACCAACCTGAAAACGTCGCTAGATACAGCGTTTCAGCGACGTTTGCGTTTCGTTGTGCAATTCACTTTCCCCGATACCGAACAGCGCGAGGCTATCTGGCGCAGTGTGTTCCCCAGCGCCACGCCGACCATCGGCCTGAATTACCGCAAGCTGGCTCAGCTCCAGGTGGCAGGCGGAAACATCCGCAACATCGTCCTTAATGCCGCATTCCTGGCTGCCGATGCAGGCGAGGCTGTCGGCATGGTACATCTGCTGTATGCCGCCCATGGCGAGGGTTCAAAGCGTGAGCGTCCGTTGACCGACGCAGAAACGCGGGGGTGGGTATGAAACGCGTCGTGCTGCACATCGACAGCTTGGTATTGAAAGGTTTCCGGTACGAAGACCGACATGGTATCGCCGAGGGCCTGCAACAGGAGTTGAGTCGGATATTTGCCGATCCACAGGCTGCCGGGCAATTGACGGCGAATGGTGATATGTCGCGGCTGCGAGTCGGCAGCATACACGTCGGCCAGAATTCAAAACCGCAGCACGTCGGCTCACAAGTAGCGCAGGGAATTGGCAAGGGGATGAAAAAATGAATACTGTAGCGCCATTGCAGAAAACTGCTGCCAAGTCATCGCTCGTGAGCAAATCGACTCACGCGGGATTGCTGCTGCAACGCAAGTGCGCTTGTGGTGGGTCGGCATCAGCTTCATTAACGGGTGAATGCGTGGGATGCAAGAACAAACGTTTGCAAACCAAACTCAGCATCGGCGCAAGCAATGACCCGTTGGAACAGGAAGCGGATCGGGTCGCCGACCAAGTGTTGGCAGCACCCGCTCATTCCGCAGTAAGCGGCGCGGTGCCGAGCATCCAGCGACTCACCGGGCAATCAACAGGCGATGCAGGAGCTGCACCAGCCAGCGTAGACCGCGTGCTATCCGGCTCCGGCAGGCCGCTTGATCCGGCATTGCAGCAAGACATGGGACGGCGCTTTGGTCATGACTTTTCACAAGTGAGGGTGCATACCAGCGGCGATGCCGGGCAATCGGCGCGGGACGTGAATGCCCATGCCTACACAGTGGGACACAACATTGTGTTTGGTTCGGGGCGATTTGCGCCTGAGTCGCAGGAGGGACGGAGACTGATAGCGCATGAACTTGCACATATTGTGCAACAGCCGGAAGGGATAAGACGTAAGCCATTCAGCAACCGACCAAGAGGGGCCAGCATTCCTATAGATTATGAAATGATAGCCGATCCAACAGAACGAATGGAAATGATGAGGGCTGATTATGAAAAATATCGCTGGAAAAATGCACTGGAGCGGCTAAAAACGGGTGAACTGGACGATACAGATTTGGGCTATGAAAGTTTGAAAAATAGACTGACTGGTTTAAAAACATCTGAAACTTCAGATTTAATTAGCAAAATAAAAGCTTTCCAAGCGCAACGTGATAAAGACATCATTGACCCCAATGTAAAGGATCCAGGAAAGAAAAGACCAATTGCTACTGCACAAATTATTCAATGGCTTGAGGTAAGAAAAGTGATTTCCACCCCTATGTCTGATAAAGCCATTGTCAAATTTTTGCTTCCTGGAATGATAGACAGTTATTCAATAAGTATTAATGATATTGATATAACTGTGATGCCGGATACACATGGTGCCAGCCAAAATGAAACAGGACCTTCTGCTAATTTCACGGGCAATTTTACCTGGATGGAGGTAGGGGGCAAGATAACTGATCTTAAGAAAGATGGCGTGTCTTTTAATCCTACCAAGCTTGAAGTGACTATTTTGACTAAATATAAAGATAGCCCTAACGATACTTCTGGCTATGGTAAAGGCTCAACAGATTCTGATAAATACAGTGAGACAACGACACTCAGAGTGCATGAAGGACAGCATGGAACTGATTTTATTAGCTATCTGACAAATACCCCGCTGCCTGTCAGCTTAAAAGAAGGTGTAAATGGAAAACTTACACCAGCCCAGTTTTCAAAAATACTGAACTATGTGAAAGATATAACAAAAGACACCTGTGAAACAACAGATCAGACGGGTTTTTCTCAGGATGAGTTTATTAAAACCCCGCAGGGGAAGATAAGTGGTATTACCAGTTGCAGAAAACCTTAGTCAAACAACAAGCGGTATCAGACCAGATTGAAAGTAATGAACCATATGTTGTAAACATGGAGAGTTCTTGTGCTGAGTATGCTTAAGAAAATCAATCAAGTTGAAATCGTCTCGATACTTCACAAGGCGTTCGTTCAACTTGCCTTCTTGCATGCGCAGCCTTATGGACAAGCTGTCGGGCTACAACCACCTACTGAATTGACAAACAGGTACCTGATGCAATGAGCGGCTATTCAAATTCTCCAAAAGTTCTCAAAGGTGGCATCGTGCTGATCGATGCCGAATCGGGTCGGGTGCTGCGCATTATTTCGCTGCAGTACAACCCGGAAAAGCTGACGCGTACCCTGCAAGTACAGGGTACCGGCGGCGAAGGCGGCAACCGCTCGGAGGCCATGCGCTTCAAGGGCCCGGCGGTGGAGACGTTCAAGCTCGAGGCGGACATTGACGCGGCGGATCAACTGGAGTTTCCCGATCAGCATCGCGCCGTAGTGGAAAACGGAATTCAGCCGCAAGTGTCGGTACTGGAATCGCTGGTCAATCCGACCAGCGGTCAGTTATTCGACCGCAATGCAATGTCACAGTCCGGCACGCTGGAGATCGCGCCGATGGAGGCGCCACTGGCCCTTTTTGTGTGGGGAAAAAATCGCATTGTGCCAGTGCGAATTACGGATTTCAGCGTTACCGAGGAAGCCTTCGACCCATCCTTGAACCCAATCCTCGCCAAAGTAAGTATCGGCTTTAGGGTGCTGAACGTAGACGATCTCGGTTTCAGTCATAAGGGCGGCAGTTTGTTCATGAGCTATTTGCAAAACAAGGAACGGCTTGCGGCTAAAGCCCAAGCGGGAGCTTTCTCCACGCTCGGAATAGGAGGCATTTGATGATAGACCCGATCCAGGCTTTTATGCAGGCGAATTCGCTCGTCACCCCCCTGTTTCCGCCCGATAGCCGCTACCATGGCATCGCGGCGGTGCAGGCCACTCAGCCGGACGGCACGGTTGTCGCGTATCTGAAGCGCCGCTTCGTACCGCCGCCTGAGAACTTTTCGCTGCTGCAGGAGCATATGGTCACTGCGGGCGACCGGCTGGACAATCTTGCAGCACGCTATATTGGCGATCCTTCGCAGTACTGGCGCATCTGCGATGCCAACGGCGCCATACGCCCGGATGAATTGACGGAGACTGCGGGCAAGCGCCTGAGCATCACTTTGCCTGAAGGTGTTCAGGGAGTGATCGATGCTGGCTAAGGGGATACATCTCACGCTGATGATCGGCCCCATCGTGCCGGTGCCGGTGCCGCAGATGGTGATGAATGCGCTCGACAGCGTGCAGGTCACTACTGCGGCAGGCTCGGCGAGCGGCTTTCAGATGAGTTTACAGTTTAGCAGCAAATCGGAGTTGAACACGTTTTTCATTATCGCCGGCGCGATGAACAGCGGCCCCGCTACACCGCCACTGCGCGTCATGCTGATTATCACCCTCAACGGTACGCCTCAGCCGCTGTTTGACGGTGTAATGACGAATGTAGAAGTGCAGGCAGGAAGCAACGGCTCTCCGGGCACGGTAACGGTCACCGGGGAGGATCTTACCAAAGTCATGGACATGCTCGATTTCAGCGGCTTGCCCTACCCTGCAATGCCAATTGAGGCGCGTGTGGCGCTGATTTGTGCCAAGTATGCGGCCTTTGGCCTGATTCCGTTGATTATTCCGGTACTGTTTCCCGATGTTCCCATCCCGGTAGACAAGATTCCCGCCCATAGGGGCACCGACCTTCAATACATTCAGCAGCTCGCTGAAGAGGCCGGCTACATTTTTTACATTGAGCCTGGGCCGGTGGCAGGCACCAACATTGCCTATTTTGGGCCCGAGATAAAAGTGGGCATACCGCAACCGGCACTCAACGTGGATATGGATGCGCTAACCAACATCGAAAATATGAGTTTCTCATTCGACCCGACCAAGGGCGTGCTGCCGGTCGTATTCATCCAGAACCAACTCACGCGTGTCCCGATTCCGATCCCGATCCCCAACATCAATCCGCTGCAGCCACCGCTGGGATTGCTTTCCACGCCGATCAGCAATATCAAGATACTGAAGGACACGGCAAAGATGAACCCGATGCAGGCGATTTTAAGAGGGCTCAATGAAGCGAAGAAGTCGCAGGACTCAGTCAGCGCCAATGGCAGCATTAATGTGTTGCGCTATGGTCGACCACTGAAAGCCAGACAGCTGGTCGGCGTGCGCGGCGCAGGCATCGCCTACGATGGCCTCTATTTCGTAAAAAGTGTCACCAGCACGCTCAAGCGTGGCGAGTTCAAACAAAGTTTCAACCTGACGCGCAATGGTCTGGTTTCAATCACACCGAGGGTTCCCGTATGAGCGGCAGCGGTAATTTCTTTGGCAAGTACCGCGGCATGGTGCTCAACAATGTAGACCCGATGCAGCTGGGACGACTGCAGGTGCAGGTGCCTGATGTGGCGGGGCTTATTCCTGCAACTTGGGCGATGCCCTGTGTACCGCTGGCCGGGATCAATATGGGTATGTTTGCGTTGCCTATGATCGGTAGCGGCGTGTGGGTAGAGTTCGAACAAGGTAATCCGGATTACCCGATTTGGGTCGGCTGCTTCTGGGGCAGTGCCGCGGAGCTGCCGGTGCTGTCGCGTATGGTGCCGCCCGCAGTGCCTGGCATTACGCTACAGACTCCGCTGAAGAACGGCCTGGTTATCAGTGACGTACCCGGCCCCACCGGCGGCATCCAGCTGCAGACCGCGACCGGTGCCATGATTTCAGTGACCGACATCGGTATCATGATCTCCAACGGCAAGGGCGCGGTAATCAATCTCACCGGGCCGACGGTGGACATCAATCTTGGGGCACTCACGGTGATATGAAGGAGTAACGACCTATGCCCGCACCCGTCCTTCATCTTGGCGCCACGGTAACCTGCATGCACGCAGGGCCGGCGACACCGCTCACGCCATTTCCGCGCGTGCTGCTGAGCGGCCAGCCGGTGACCACACTGGCCACGCCCTATGCGATTACCGGCTGCGCCCTCACTGGTACGCCCAACCCGCCCTGCATCACCGCGCAGTGGGTGGTGGGCGCAATGCGGGTGCTGGCGGGCGGTGTGCCAGTATTGATACAAACGGGGCAAGCGGTGTGCGTGCCTACCGGCACCGGCTTGTTGCCGCTGGTGGTACAACCCAGGGTGCTCGCGACATGAGGTACTTATGAGCCAGATCGACTATCCCTTCCACTTCGACGGTCGTGGTCGCACCGCGCAGACGGACGAGTCCGGCACCATTCGCGACCTTATCGAGCAGGTGTTGTTCACTTCGCCGGGCGAACGCGTAATGAGGCCAAACTTTGGCAGCGGTGTGATGCAACTGGTGTTTGCCGCCGCCAGCCCTGAAGTGGCAGCGACCACGCAGTTCCTGATTCAAGGCGCCTTGCAGCAATGGCTGAGCGATGTCATCACCGTCGATACCGTCGATGTGCAGGCGCAGGACGGCGCCTTGCTCATCACCGTGCAATACGTGGAACGCCGCACGCAAACTCGCGGCGTGGCGCAGATCAGCGCGCCGGGAAGCGGCTCATGAAATACTACTGCTGTGACCAGCGCCGCCGCGAAGTAGTGAAGTTAAACGGCACCCTCAATGGCCTGGAATATCTGGAGGTGCATGACAGTGGTATTCCCGGCGACTCCACGCGACAGCTCACGCTGTTCGTAAAATTCCTGCGTGTAGTGCCTGCCACTCTTGGCAAGGATAACTTCCGCATCGAAGGCGGCGAACGCATCAAGAGCGTGGACATCGAGTGGGTTGCGATCGCTAATGCGCTGCCCGCCAGTGAGCCGCCCAGCCTGGTCGACGGCCTCGTGCCTCTCAATAAATTCATGGTGATTCGCACCAAGATTTACGGTGACTTTTCGCTGTATACGCTACGCTTGCTGAGCGGCCCCGGCAGCGATACACCGCCGGCTGATTTCGATCCGCGCCTGAGCGAGATCCAGTTCTCATTCAAGGTGCAGTGCGAATCAGATTTCGATTGCGCTAGCGTTACCACCTGCCCTACGCCGCCAGCGACGAATCCGCGTCTCGATTATCTCGCTAAGGATTACGCCAGCTTCCGCCGCCTGATGCTGGATCGCATGAGCGTGCTCATACCTGACTGGAGCAGCCGCAACGCCGCCGATATCGGCGTTACCTTGGTGGAAATGCTGGCCTATGTGGGCGATCAGCTTTCCTATCAACAAGACGCCGTCGCCACCGAAGCTTATCTCGCTACCGCGCGCAAGCGCATCTCGCTGCGCCGCCATGCACGGCTGGTGGATTATAGGGTGCACGAGGGCTGCAATGCCCGCGTGTGGGTACAACTATTCGTCAACGACGACGCTGTAAATATTCTACGCGGCACCCCGTTGCTCACGCGCGTGCCCAACACGCCCGAGCGCATCGCCCCATCGGGCGATCAATTGCGCGATGCCTTGGCAAACGGTGCGCTGGTGTTCGAGACGGTGGAAGATACCCTGCTATATCAGGATCACGAACGTATCGGTTTGTATACTTGGGGCGAGCGCGAATGTTGTTTGCCCAAGGGCGCGATGCGCGCGACGCTCAACGGACATTATCCCAACCTCAAGGCGGGTGACGTGCTGGTGTTCATGGAAGAATTCGGCCCGCGCACCGGAGATGCTGCAGATGCAGACCGTGCACATCGCTGGGCGGTGCGTCTCTCCGACGTGCGTTTGGATAGCGACCTCTGCGGTGGTTTGTTCCTGCCAGTACCTAACAATAATCCGCTGGACGTCACCGAGATCCGCTGGGCAGAACAGGATGCACTGCCGTTTCCATTATGCCTGTCGACTATCACTGACCTGGATCACGGCGCGACTTATCTCGGAGAGGTGAGCGCGGCCTACGGCAATATCGTGTTGGCCGACCATGGCCGCACCTTGACTGGCGAAGATTTGGGTGTCATGTCCGCCTCGCAGCTCACTCTTGCATCCAAGAACGACGTATTGAGTTGCAAGCGTCCGCCCTTGCAGGCCGTGCCGCCACGTTTTCGGCCGCGACTTGCGGAACGTCCACTCACTCATGTTTTGCCGCTCACGGCCGCGCCGTTGTTCGGCTTCACCGCGACAGCGGCCATCGTCACCGCGTTGCAAATCCGCAGCTTTACCCCGTCGCTACACGATGCCTTGCAAGCGCAAGGAGTGCTGTTGCAGGCGGGGCCGGTGGTAATTCAAGGCGGCGATGGCACGTGGTCTGTTTCTGACGGCGTGAGCGCCTATCGCCTGCGG
Source organism: Nitrosomonadales bacterium (assembly GCA_009886095.1). Classification (GTDB taxonomy): domain Bacteria; phylum Pseudomonadota; class Gammaproteobacteria; order Burkholderiales; family Nitrosomonadaceae; genus VFJL01. The sequence goes on from VFJL01000042.1 coordinate 42,463, forward strand.
CTGGATAGCGGGCAGGTACAGGTGTCGCCGCTGGCCGATGCCGCCGCATCGATCACTGCCGCCGAGCCACAGCGAGCCCGCCCCGCCATCTCTCTCGCCAGCAATTTTCAGGGCACGCCAGATACTTGGTTGCCGCGCTTCGACCTGCTTGCCAGCGATACCGGGGCGAGCGAATTTGTGGTGGAGAGTGAACACGATGGCAGCGCCCTATTGCGTTTCGGTGATGATTATCACGGCAAGCGCCCCGACGTAAGCACCACATTCAGCGCAAGCTACCGCGTTGGCAACGGCATGGCAGGCAACATCGGTCTGGAGTCTATCGCGCACATCGTCAGCAATGATGCGCGGCTGTTGCACGCGTCGAATCCACTGCCGGCGCAAGGCGGCAGCGATCCTGAAAACGCCGAGGACATCAGGCGCGATGCGCCGGAAGCGTTTCGTACCCAGGAACGCGCAGTCACCTTGGCGGATTATGCCGAAGTGACCGAACGCCATCCCAGCGTGCAGCGCGCTGCTGCCACCTTCCGCTGGACCGGCAGCTGGTACACGGTGTTTCTCACCGTCGATCGCAAAGGCGGCGGCGAAGTGGATGCGGTCTATGAGCAAACCATCCGTGACCACGTTGAGCGTTATCGCATGGCCGGATATGACCTGGAGGTGAACAGCCCGAGCTATGTGCCACTGCTGCTGGAAATGACGGTGTGCGTCAAATCGGATTATTTCCGCGCCGATGTGAGTGCCGCGCTGATGCGCGTATTCAGCCGCAGCTGGCTGGACGACGGCAGGCCTGCGCTGTTCCATCCCGACAACTTTACTTTCGGCCAGGCGGTGTATCTGAGCGCGATTTATGAAGCGGCACAGACAATACAAGGCGTGGGCTCGGTGGTGATCAACACTTTCCAGCGTCTACGTGCGCCACCTGACCCCAAGCCGATAGATGACGGCGTGCTGACAGTCGGACGCCTGGAGATCGCACGGCTGGACAACGATCCCAACTTCCCCGAACGGGGTGTGTTGAAGCTCTCGATAGGAGGCGGCAAATGAGCGGCGAAGAACAATCATCGCAGGACGCATGCGGTTGTTGCACGGGTGTGGGCATCCAGGCACCGACGCTGCTCTACAATCGCCCGGGGCTTGCGGCCATCGCCTATCGCATCGGCACGCACAGCGAGGTGTTGGCCAGCCTGCAGGCACGGCTGTCATCGAAGGATTATCCGGCGCTGGCGAAATTGCGCACCCGCGACAGCGATGATTTTTCCATCGCGCTGTTGGACGCCTATGCCTGCATGGCCGACGTCTTGAGCTTCTATCAGGAACGTCTCGCCAATGAATCCTATTTGCGCACCGCAGGCGAGCGTCTATCGTTGAGCGAACTGGCGTGGCTGATCGGCTATCGCCTCAAACCCGGCGTTGCCGCAGAGACCTACCTTGCCTTCACACTGCAAGAAGCACCGCAGCAAGCCGCAAGTGCCGAGCCCAAGCAGGCTACCGGCGTGCCCGACAAAGTGAAACTGGACATCGGCATCAAGGTGCAAAGCATGCCCGGCCCTGACGAAAAACCGCAGACCTTCGAGAGTGTCGAGAGTATTGAAGCGCGGCCGGAATGGAATGTCATCAAGCCACGACTGACGCAACCCCAAATACTCTCAGCAAAAATGAATAGCGTCATTCTTCAGGGTATTGCAAGTAATCTGAAGCTGGGAGAAAGTTTGCTGATTGTCAGCGGTACTAAAACACTCGTGCGCATCATGAGTATTGCCACCAATGATGAGACAAAAACAACGCGCATTGATTTCACTTCCGTGAATCCTTCGTTGTCACCAGCGGTATATAACAGGCCTTTGCTGCCAAAGGGTAATGTCAGTGATTTTCCGACAACGATTGCTCTGGACGAAAATGTTGTCAAAAATATTATCAGCAAAACCTGGAGCGAAGAAGACCTCTCTTCTTTAGTAAAAATTCAGGGGTGGTCGGTTGACGCCTTGGTGAGCGGAATCAGGACACTGTCGGCGAAACAGTCTGTTACCTTGGGTGAGGGTATCTTCATCTTCCGCCAACACGCTTCCATTTTTGGTTGTAACGCGCCCAAAATTGTCACCTATGACGCGACAACGCACAACCCCAAACCGGCATCGGATTGGGACGAATGGCCGTTGGCGAACGACGAGGGTGAAACCAAATTATTTCTCGATAGTGCGTATGGCTCTGTATTACCAGGAGGCTATATCGCCATTGAAAAGCCCGGCAGGATACCCAAAATCCTTTCCGCTGAGCAGGTGATGCTTTATACCCGAACCGCCTATGGAGTCAGTTCGAAAACAACCCGAATTTCCTTGGCGCAATCCTGGTGGGATACATGGTCGAATTGGGAGTCCTTGGGCGGCATACTGACCTCAGACCCGGCAACTGTTTCTTGGGGCGACGGCAGAATTGATGTTTTTGTTCGAGGCACCGACAATGCGCTGTGGCATAAATGGTTCAATGGCACATGGTCAGGCTGGGAGTCGCTCGGCGGGGTGCTGAGCTCCGGCCCCGATGTTTCCTCCTGGGCCGCTGGTCGCCTGGATGTCTTTGTCCGGGGTACCGACAACGCCCTGTGGCATAAATGGTTCAATGGCACATGGTCAGGCTGGGAGTCACTAGGCGGCGTATTGACCTCGGATCCTGCGGCCGTTTCCTGGGGCGAC
>VFJL01000025.1 GCA_009886095.1 Nitrosomonadales bacterium
CTGTGGTCAGAAGGGGAAGGCCGCTGGATGGATGCTGAAATAACGGAAGTGGCATCCATCTTCTTCCGGGGTAGCAGGGTCGGCATGTTATCGAAGATTTATTGACCAGTGCTGGAGACCCGTTCTGGGGGTGGGGAGACCACCGACTGCTGCGTATAAGGAAACGAAAGCGCAGCAGGCCGTAGCGGGAGTCGGAGGGGTTCATAGTACCGTTTGAGTTCGAGGGACAACATAACCCCGGACGAGGGAAGGAACCCTGCTTTGTTCATGCAACCGAAAAGCCAAGGGTTAGGGGATTGCCATCGTGCTGCTCACCCCAAGCAGTAACCAGGAAGCTAAGGAGGAAGCTGTGTGCCAAGGCCAAGCAAGAGCCGCCTGATTTTATATGCTTGAAGTTTAAGCATAAGCGCGACTTCTTCTGTCGTGTGAGTAAATGGGGAGGTGAATGTGCGGGCCTTGGCGTGAAGAACATCGGAAAGCCGTGTGCGTTAATAGCGCATGCACGGTTTGATGAGGGAGGGCAGGTGAAAGCCTATTCTCTATTCTACCCTTAATTCCCTTCTTAATTCCCTTGGCCCCTTAATTCCCTGATACAAGAATGGCTAGACATTATGTTTTTTAATTAATGGGTTGTTATACTAGTGGCTCTGGCTGGCGCAAGCGGTATTGTTGCTACTCTTTGATGCTACTAACTGATCAAAGAGTGCTTGCATCTCACTAATTTGCCTCAAGTGATTTGCAAAACGTATTGCATCCTCCAGTAATCCGCACTCGGCAAATTTGTTAATCAGCGACTTGAGTTTGTCCTGAAAATCATATGTTGGCTTATGAGATTCGATGACTCTCTGGAAAATGGCGCTAATTACCTTTGGATTTTTCTCAACTAGTCGATCTAGGTCTTCAATAAATTCTTGGGTGTTGTAATTCGTTTGGATGTGAGGAGCGACCGCTTTTAGTAAAACCTCTTCCCTGTCACTGACGGACTGAATATAACAACTCAGCCGGCTCAATGAGGATAGAAGTTTTACTGGCACCTCAGCAGATGCATCGCTCCAACTCAAACATCTTTCCCAATACTGAAGGATTCGCTCAACTTGAGCAGCCTCAATATCTTGGTTGCTAACCCTCCAAAAATAACTACTTGTTTCTTCAAGATCGTCCTCCTTGCCCAACTCAAACAAAATTGAGAACAGGGGGCCATCGAGCTCTTCTTCTCCCCATAAGTAGGCAAGGGCAATTCTCTCGATGAGCTTTTCACGAGAGTGGCGCCCCTTGGGGTAACTTTTGAGTGCTTGCTCAATAATTCCATTGTCATTTAGCAAGGAATATATCGGTCGTGTTGCTGGCCCATATGCAAGGCCTTCCAAGGCACATGCAAAATTTGCTGGGAATTGCTGTGAAAATACTTGATTAATATTGACTTGCAACCAGTTGTGATCCATGTAGTCAAGATTCGCGAGGTATGCCCCAGTTAATGTTGAAAACTCGTAATTAGTGTCCTTACATTTATTGAGTTCCTTATCAAAGGTTGGCTGCAATTGCGCCCATATGAGAGTATGGCCTTCTTGTGATCGATCACTCAATTGGCACGCTCTATGTGCATGGCTGTACATTGCCTCAATGGCTTTGCCTTTAGAGGTATTGATCGCTTGTGACATCGCGTCATCACGTACTTCTGATTCCGGCTCCAGTTTTTCAAGCATGCACTCTATCAGTAACCAAGCTCTAGGAAGAAGGTGCTCTGGATAGACCCTCTCATCATCCCTCGTACCAGAGCGGAGGAGCTCGGCGATCACTGACGGTATCCAGTCCCGGTTTGGTGTGAAATCCCGATCTGAGACAACCTGCTCATTCCAGAAGCCCGCATCCTCAAGCAGTGACTCAAAGAAACTGATTATGAGCTCCCATGCATTGTTCCAGTCGATCTGTACCTGTTCGGTAGGGGTTGCCTCCCAAATGTGTTTGAAGCCGCTGATAATTCCGTATTGATAGGATCGCTTGGCATTCAGGAATTGTTGCAAGACTCGAAGGAATGGAAGGGGTCTAGCCTTAACGGCACCAACAAGCATATCGACTAAAGCCCTGGTAGTCGGGCCGCGCCAAGAATCAGTCTGTTGGAAAGCATTCAGTCGTTCGATGATACTTGCATCCTCCGCAAAGGAAATTAGTTCATTGATTGAATACGGGGACGGCCCCGGTCCTGTCCATGACTCCATGTAGGTAAGGAAGTCCGGGTGTTCATCAAGTTTCCCCAATGCGGTGTTGGATTGAAATTCTTCGTACCACTTGTCAGCAGGTTCAAAACCTTTTCCAGCTATTGATGAAAGCCACTTTCGCTGAACGTGCTTCAGATGACTGTCTGGATCGTCTTGTACGTCTGGGACAGGTATCTGCCGAATCGCCTCTATCGTTGCTGTCTTCTCGGCCTCGGTGAACATGGCAAAGCGGTTGTTCAGCAGTCCATATAGCTCATGCAGATGTCCATGGTTAAAGAGATTTGAATCAATGATAGCGAGGTAAATATCGTTCAAAACATCCCATCGCTGATTTAGAACATATATACCAATTCGCCGTACTACTTCAGACTCATCTCTGAAAAGTCCCAAAATATACGGTTTCGCGATTGAGGCGTCTTTATCCACCCAGGCCAACAAAACATCGCGTAGCCCCTCCACAAAACGATTCTCTGGACCATCCCAAGGATGATTCTGGTCATGATCTTCGATAGCGGGGCGAGATAGAAAACTTGCACCCTTGTACCCTTGCTTCTCAAATACATCACGAAGCCTGTCCAGAAATATATCCGCAGCAGCACTTCCAGCTTTGGCACCAAAGGCTGGCGCATGATGTTGAATGAGTTCCTTGAGCCAGTAATCATCAACAACAGTCACAGGCTTCTTGCGGTCATCGCCCAACCCACTTTCGTCCTCCCATCGGATAGCAGTGCAGTGGCGGAGAACAATGCAAGCTTTTTCCCAATCTTCAGACTCATTGCTAGCAAGAAGTTTTTTTATGAGTCCTGTATCAAGTGCACTTCCCACTAACCCACGCTCGTATTTGCTATTCAACCAAGATGGGATCAACTCCAAGTCATCAACTGATACAGCCGAAATCGGGACATTCCCCAAAATTTCCGCAAACATCCTATAGGTGTGATAGTTGTCACGAATACTGCCGTCATGATCACGGGCGCGGCTGACACTACGAACGACATTCATTACCTTGTCGGCAAGAAGGCAGTCATCCCTTTCACCTGCGACCTTTGACACTGCTTCAAGATAATTCAGTGCATACCAAAATGGAATATGCACGTAACCTGGCTGATCTGCGGGTGTCGGGCCGGGATTATGATCCGGGGAAAAGAGTCCCGCCTCATTGAGGATATCAAAAAATTCTTCATAATCAGTACGCTTCAGAAGCAGAGAAAATCCCCACTGTGCCTGCTCATTGCTTTCGGCCATGCGCTGAACGAATAGATTAATTTTTGTCGTAACTTGCAGGGTCATGGCAACAGATCCTCCATCTCACGACGCTTAGCCAAGGCCAATGGTGGGCCCGATGGAAGCAGCTCTCTGGAAAAATATCGGACGACATCGACTAGCTGATCCCAATCGCGCTCATCCCGCGAATATGGTATCAAACCGATCCCGAACTGACGAAAATAGCCCTCCAGGCTGCGAGCAAGCTCAATCTCATGAGAGAAAAATCCTTGCAACACATAGTGCTGAGGCTCCTCATCAGAAATGGCTGGTTTTTCAATCCCCTTCTGCACCACGTATTCGAGAATTTCCAATTCATGAAGCCCATAACCAATGAACAGGACGTTTTTTGACTTAAATAGCACCTCAAGAAATGTCAGAAATGGATTCTCATGATTTCTTCCCCCGTCGATACGATGGCTTGAGTAGCGTTCCAAGTAATCCACGGTTGTGAGCACCATGCTCTCGCGGTCCAAAACTGAGCCATGAATGTGGAACACAGCGTTGGGGATGTCTAAATTCTCAGCGGTGATATCGGCGTGCTTATAGAAAAGTTTGCGATCTGGAACTACGGATAATGAGGATGCCGCTTCACCACTAGCATCGAGTGTGACAGGAGTGGGAATGTCCAGCCATTCATCGTAATTTGTTGTCACGAACATAGTAGCCAGACTCGATATGTCGGCATACACCTTATCCCCGATAGATCTTCTCGACTCTGTCGGCAATAGCAACTCTTTGAATGCGATAGGAAGCTCGTATTTATGTTCAAATTCCAAAGCAACAGAAAGCTTGACCCGAGTCGGCAGCGTGGAAATCTGATCCAGTTGCGCATGACTTAACTTTCCTTTATCGACAAAAAACTTTAGGGCGGCATCCGCAAACTCACTCCACCCGGGACACCCACCGATTTTAGAAAGCCCAGCACCAATGAAGGGCACGATCTTTGTTCGTTGAATAGCAGCAAGCCGCAGCGCATCAGGGATCCTTGGAATGGGCTCAATCTTCTCAATCATGTTAAATCTCAACCAAAGAGATCTCCGTGTATGCCTCCGTCCTTGGTTTTGCAGTTTTGGTTTTCGAAGGTAGTAACAGCTTGGGCGGGGGTGCGGCAATCTTGGTGGTAACCATCGTTTTCCTTCAACCAGCGTTCGTCATGTGAATGTACAGTAATGTACTGTAGTGTCCGGCATAATCCAAATGAATTGATTCGACCTTACCTGGGGTAACGAACACTTACACTTATCCTGTACTACTCACCGATCCTTGCTTTCAACCATGTTCACTATAACCAGAAGAGGCACAAAACATTTTTGAGTTATTGACGCAATGGAAAATCGCGCCCTACGATGATTTTAAGAGGAAGCTGCCTGACTGGACACCGAAAGTAATTATCGACAGCTTCAGTACCGACAAAAATAAAATCGATGGTGAGATTCTGGATGGTAGGGCATCCCTTTCAGAAGCGGTATTACGTTGATGCCATGGGGACTAACTGTTCATATAAGCGTGAGTGGAGAGTATCCTCGAGTAATAAATGTTGCGTATGGCAGCTTCGCGCTATTCCAGCCACATGACGCAAGTTTTTACTTGAGCGTACTAAATACTTCCCGCAGCAGCTTGTTACCCTGACCCAGCGGGTCTTTGCGGATGGCGCGCTCTTCTTCCGCCATCATCAGAAAGTAACCATCCAGGATTTTTTGTGTCAGGTAGTTCTCGACGTCTACCTCTTTTTCTGTCACCAAGCCTAACTTCACGCCCCTGCGGATAAACTCGTTGAGTTGGTTGAGTAGCCCTGACTGGGCAATTTCTTTTCTCACAATAGGCAGGAGTTTTTCGGCGAGAGGGTCCGAGGTGGCTTCGCGGAAGTATTCGGTGGCCGCATCATCGTCGCCGCCAAGTATTCCTTTGGCATCTGCTACCGTCATTTTTCTCACGGCATCTACCAGCAATATCATGGCTTCAGGCGCTGCTGCCGCCGCCGTGCGATTCATGGCGATGATCAATGCATCAGCCTGTTTTTTCATGCCGAAACTGCGCATCATCCCTTCCGCTTTTTGCAGCGACTTGGGCAGCGGAATCTTAACCTTAGGGTTGTTGAGGAATCCATCGCTTGCCGCTAGCTTGGCTAACGCCGTATTGACGCCCTGGGTGAGCGCCTGCTTCATGCCATCGACGGCCTCCACGTTGGAAATGGAGTCGGCTCCAGCAGCGAATACGGGTGGGGAAAGGAGGAGTAAAACAAGAAAAGCGCTAGTGGTACGCATCGACCGGTAGCTTTTGCCGTTCCAATTAGCAATGGAAACGATGGCTAAACTGCCTCCTATGCTGGTTTTCGGAGATGCTGTTTCCCGACGGGCGGGATCGAGGTATAGGGTTGGCATCTTATCTCCCCAGGTATTCCTTATATCACACCGGCTTCATGCGCTTGCTGGTCGGCATGGTAGCTGGAGCGCACCATCGGTCCGCAGGCGGCATGGCTGAAGCCCATCGCCATGGCGGCACGTTCGAATTCCTTGAAGCCTTCTGGCGGCACATAACGCAACACCGGCAGATGTCCGGTACTGGGTTGCAGGTATTGGCCGATTGTGAGCATCTCGACATTGTGTTTACGCAAGTCACGCAACACTTCCAGGATTTCCTCGTCGGTTTCACCCAGGCCCAGCATCAACCCGGATTTGGTGGGAATTGCGGGAAATCGTGCTTTGAAATCCTGTAGTAATTTCAGCGAATGGACATAATCTGCACCGGGGCGGCACTGCTTGTAGAGGCGCCGCACGGTTTCGAGATTATGATTCAGCACGTCAGGCGGGCAGGTAGATAATTTTTCCAGCGCGACTTCCAGTCGGCCACGGAAATCCGGTACCAGGATTTCGATTTTTGTCTGTGGCGAATGCGCGCGCACCTGACGGATACAATCGGCAAAATGCTGGGCGCCACCGTCGCGCAGGTCGTCGCGGTCGACGCTGGTGATGACGACGTATTTCAGCTTCATGGCGGCGATCGATTGTGCCAGATGCAGTGGCTCCTCGGCATCTGGTGGCCGTGGTTTGCCGTGCGCCACATCGCAGAACGGGCAGCGCCTGGTGCAGAGATCGCCCAGGATCATGAAGGTGGCGGTACCCTTGCCGAAGCACTCGCCGATGTTGGGGCAGGAGGCTTCTTCACACACCGTGTGCAGCTTCTGTTCGCGCAGGATGCGTTTGACTTCGTAGAACTCCTGGCTATTGGAGGAGCGCACCCGTATCCACGACGGTTTGCGCAGCAGCTCAGTCTGCGGAACGATCTTGATCGGGTTGCGCGCGGTTTTATCCGCGCCTTTTTGGCGGGTTTCAGTGGTCATGATTAGGAGAATATTTTTCTTCGATAATTCTTGTCTGTAATTTTTCTGCGAGCCGGTTGCTCAATGTCTCAAGTCCATCGGCTATTCCGAGGTCATACGTTTGAGTTACCTGCAACCCTGCATAGCCACAGGGATTAATCGCAGCAAACGGGGTCAGGTCCATATGCACGTTGAGTGCCAGGCCATGATAACAGCAGCCATGTTTTATTTTCAGACCTAGCGCCGCGATTTTAGCGCCATTCACATATACGCCGGGTGCATCTGTGCGACCTTCTGCGCTGATGTGATAATCCTGCAGCAAGTCTATCACGGCGCCTTCCATTGTTCTGACCAGTTCACGTATACCGAGTTTATGCCGGCGTATGTCCAGCAGCAGATAGGCAACAATCTGACCGGGGCCATGGTAAGTGATTTGTCCACCACGGTCAGTCCTGATCACGTCAATGCCGTTGGTATAGAGCAGGTGCTCCGGCTTGCCCGCTACCCCCTGGGTATAAACCGGTGGGTGCTGCAACAGCCAGATTTCATCAGGCGTATCCTGAGTGCGGGAGGCAGTGAAATCTTTCATTGCCTGCCATGTGGGTAGATAGTCCACTACACCGCAGTATCTGATTCCAAGTTCTGAACTTTCAGTTTCTGATGCCAGGCAGAGGGTATTCATCTCAAGCTTCAAAGTGACATCACCACCGATGGATGGTCACACAATTCCTGATAGAGCGCATCCAGTTGAGTGCGGGAAACAGCACGGATGGTGCAGGTAAGGCTCAGATAGGTACCTTTTTTGCTGATTTTTATTGCCATACTGGCATCGTCGAAATCAGGGGCATGACGTTTCACGATCGTCAACACCGTTTGGGTAAAGCTTTGCTGGATAAGGTTTTGCTCATTACAAGCAGTTGCTGGCGCCGGTGACGTATCCGCGTGTCCCATAATCTTGATGGGAAAGTCGCAGGGGTATTCGATCAGTGTAGATGGGTCAGCCATACGCTACGCCTACATTTTTTATTCCAACCTCGCCCTGTTTGGAACTTTGAATTTTTAGAGGTACCCATAAGTTTTTAGCGCAGACGTTTTGGCAACCCCACTTCATGGGGCAGGGGTGTCGCCGCGCATTACCGTGACCTTATAATTCTGGTAGAGCTGGTACAGCTGTGTAAACACTTCCCCCGGACTGCCGTCACCTACCGGTTTGCCGTCAAGACGAGTGATGGGCATGATTTCCTTGGTGGAGGAGGTTAGCAGCAGCTCCTGGGCAGTGCGTACTTCATATTCAGAGACTTCTCTCACCTCGTAGGGAATGTCATGTGCGGCAGCCAGTTCCAGTACGACATCGTAGGTAATGCCGGGCAGCATCAGATGATTCTTTGGTGGCGCCAACAGAACTCCATCTTTCACCACGAAAATATTGCTGGCCGCACCCTCGGTCATAAAGCCCTCCCGCAGTAGCATGGTTTCTACCGCACCCACGTCTACCGCCATCTGGCGTAGCAATATGTTAGGTAGCAGCGAAATCGCCTTGATATCGCAGCGCAACCAGCGGTTGTCGCTGGCGGTGATGGCAGCAACACCGGTGGCAAGCAGCTCCTGTGGCGGAGTCAGCAGCGGGTTACTCATGATAAATACTGTGGGCGCGACACCTTTGGGGAAAGCGTGATCGCGCTTGGCCACGCCGCGCGTGATGTGTAAGTAAAGATATTGATCGTCACTCTCGTTAGCGGCAATGAGTTGTTCCAACAGACCGCTCCACTCGGCGTCGGAATGTGGATTTTTTATACGAATGCCGTCGAGGCTGTGCTGCAAGCGGCGCAGATGCTCAGCCAGCCGGAAAGGCCTGCGCGAATATACGGGGATCACTTCGTACACGCCGTCACCAAAAATGAAACCTCGATCCAGCACCGGAATGCGTGCTTCTTCGATAGGCATGAAGTCGCCATTAAGATAAATCATACTGATCCTTAAAGGTTTTTGCAGTGGAAAATCAGGCTGTCTCTAAAAATCCTGATTTTTAAAGGCCCTCATTAGTTGAGCAGCATTTGTATGCTATCCCAAGTGCGACCAAAAATGTTGCCGATACCTACAGTCTCCAGCGCCACCAGCGGGTACTCAGCCAGTGGTTTGCCATCGAATGAGAGTTTTACCGTGCCCACTTTTTGTCCTGCACTAATCGGTGCGACCAGAGGTTGCCGGTATTCCATTGTGGCTTTCAGCTTATCGTTCTGCCCTCTTGGTAGCGAGAAATAAAGATCTTGACTGAATCCTGTCCTGAGCGTGTTCTGTGTGCCCTTCCATAGCTGTATGGTAGTTACCGCCTGCTCCTTCTGATACAGGCGTACGGTATCGTAAAACTGGAAGCCGTGATTCAACAGGCGCTGGCTTTCCATGGTACGTACATTGTCGGAAGTGGTTCCCATTACTACAGAAATAAGCCGTCGCTCGTCGCGTTTGGCTGAAGTGATCAGGCAATAGCCAGCAGTTTGAGTATGACCAGTCTTAAGGCCGTCAACATTGGGATCGAGCCACAGCAGTCGGTTGCGGTTGGGTTGGCTAATCTTGTTGTAGGTGTATTCCCGCAGCGAATAGAGTGGGTAGTACTCCGGGAAATCCCGGATCATGGCCGCTGCCAGCAAGGCAAGATCGTAGACGGTAGTATAGTGTTCTGGATGTGGCAGGCCAGTGGAGTTGGCGAAGCGGGTATTTTTCATGCCCATGTGCCGGGCCTCATTATTCATCATTTGTACGAAGTTATCCTCCGAGCCAGCGACGGCTTCCGCCAAAGCGATACAGGCATCGTTACCGGACTGCACGATCATGCCGCGTATTAGTTCGTCCACTGTTACAGGCCTGTTGGGCTCGATAAACATGCGCGAGCCTGATGTGCGCCAGGCTCGCGCTGATACAGGCACGGCTTGAGTCAGGGTGATGCGCTTCTGTTTGATGGCTGAGAAAACGACATGTGCCGTCATCAGCTTGGTGAGTGATGCCGGCTCGATGCGTTCATGGAGATTCTGACCGACCAATATCTGCCCACTCTGAAAATCGGTGAGAATGTAAGCCTTGGCAGCCAGGGATAAGGCAGGTGACGGTGGCATGTAATGCTGGGGTTGCTGGGCAAAAATGGGGAGTGCATAACAGCACAGTACCAACGGGAGCAGGTGTTTCATAGCCATTTTTAAAAATCTGGATTTCGTCACAATACTTTATTGCCCACAAAAAATATTTCCTTATTCAAATTCCATTTCGTTCGTCATCGCCTCGTTTCATTTTCGAACTGGAATTAATATCAATCATATGTCGCGACTACATCTTTTATTCCTATATTGGTTTAGAGCTTTAAAATATTAAAGACATCCAACGAAAATATAAGTTTGTCTGAGACTGGCTGCTAACGTTTGTCGCGACACAGGCTGAAGCCATCATTCCAGCCCGCGCGATATTGATTGTCGGTAGAAAAGCGTTGTCCATCCTTGTGTCCGTAGGAGGTCTTCTTGGCAGTTTCGCAGCCATCGATATAACCATCCTTGAAAGCTGGCAGATAGCCAGAAAGGTTATAAGCGGGGCGAACACTCGGCGGCAACGGTCCGGAAGGGCGCTGACCCTGCCCCATTGTTGCACAACCTGCAAGCGTCGAAACTATAAAAATTGCTGCGATCAAACGCATTGCGGTCCCGTTGACTGGTTAACCCAGATATTTCACCGATGCCAAATTATACTGCTGATCAGACCGAATTTGGACGTCTTGGATGCCGGATTATCGAAGTGAGCTTCAAGAGGAGCGACATCAGTTCTGACGGCAGGTTGATTGGATGCGTTGCGCCATTGAAAAAGGTATGTATCGCTTGGGCTTGCAATACGAAATGAAGAAGCCTCTTATCCCGCCCAGCTCGCAATTCCCAGCAGTAGCAGTAGTGCCAGCCACAACACCAGGGTACGCCAGATCAGACCAGTGGCGCTTTGTAGAAAATCCATATCAGCTTCTTCGCCCACACCCAATTCTGGGCGGTAGTGAGCGCTGCCAGCTTCCCGCAGCGAATCTCCCAAGCGTACACCAAGCGCACCCGCACCACTGGCAAGAATGATGCCTTGGGTATGGTTTGTCCACGATGCGGCTTGCGCGCGCCAGCAATAAATCGCATCCTCAAAGTTACCAGCGATAGCGAAACTCGTGGCAGTCAATCTTGCCGGCAACCAGTCTATGGCCTTGAACGCCTTTGCGGCGAATTGACCAAATGCGCCGAATTCTTCTTCTGGGCGATTGCCCCAGCGCTCGCCTAGCAACTCCGCGAGGCGATACAGCACCGCACCCGACGGTCCCGGTAGCAAAGCAAAACAGACAATCACACCGAACACATAGCGGTGTGAGTGAACCAGTCCCGATTCAATCGCAACCCGTGCGATCATCTCGCTGCTGAGTTCATCTGCAGGTGCTCCGCGCCATTGTCGCAGCAGTTCTCGAGCCCGAGGTAGATCATCATTCCTGAGAGCTTGGCTAATTTCAGTGAACAAGTGATTGAACTGGCGAAAGCTCATGGTGAAATAAAGCACCAGGACATTCCACGCCCATGCCAGCAGTGGACTCAGGTCAAGCAGAAAATAATAGATCGCACCAGTGAGCAGTAATAGCGGGAACACTGCAGCGATCCATGCTGCTACGCCATGACGGTGGACACCAGTATTGAAATAGCGCTCTAGCGCATCTGCGTAAGAGGAAAACAGCAGTATGGCTTGATTACGATTACCAGTGGGACGCCATTGCTCCAGCAAGAGAGCAAAAATTATCGAGAATAGAGTCATTGCAAGGCGGTCATAACTATAAGTCTGAATCCCCTGTTATTCGGGCTGGAATCTCTGAATAAGTACCACGCCCCACGGAGTACCTGGCCCAGAGGTTCCTTACTATCGCAACACTGATTTGAGCAGCTTGCCCATCTCTGCCGGATTACGCGTCACTTTAATCCCGCATTCTTCCATTACCGCAAGTTTTTCCTGCGCCGTACCTGTGCCGCCAGAGATGATCGCACCAGCATGTCCCATGCGCTTGCCCGCCGGTGCAGTTACACCCGCGATGAACCCCACCACTGGTTTCTGCATATTGTCCCTGATCCAGCGAGCGCAGTCTTCCTCATCGGTGCCGCCGATTTCCCCCACCATCACAACCGCATCGGTTTCGTCATCGTCGTTGAACAATTGCATCACATCGAGGTGTTTCAAGCCATTCACCGGGTCGCCGCCGATGCCGATGCAGGTGGATTGCCCCAATCCCTGCTCCATTAATTGCGCCACTGCTTCGTAGGTCAGTGTGCCGGAGCGCGACACCACGCCGATGCGCCCTTTCTTGTGAATGTGGCCAGGCATGATACCGATCTTGATTTCGTCAGGCGTAATGATGCCGGGGCAATTGGGGCCGATCAGCCGAGTTTTTCGGCCCTGCATTTTGTAGCGGGTACGCAGCATATCGCGTACCGGAATGCCTTCAGTAATACAAATCACCAGGTCCAGTTCCGCTTCCACTGCTTCGTCAATCGCGGCGGCAGCAAAAGGTGGTGGTACGTAAATCACCGAAACAGTAGCGCCGGTAGCCTGTTTCGCCTCCTTGACGGTGGCATAAATTGGGATGCTTTCAAAATTCTCGCCCGGTTTCTTCGGATTCACTCCGGCTACAAAACAATTTTTCCCATTGGCATAGTCACGGCATATACGGGTATGAAATTGTCCGGTTTTGCCGGTGATGCCCTGAGTCATGACTCGGGTGTTCTTGTCTATCAAGATAGCCATGGCTACACGCGCCTCGCCGCCGTGACGGCCTTTTCTGCAGCATCGGCCATATTGCTCGCCGATATAATCGGTAATCCGGATTCGGCCAGAATTTTCTTGCCCAAATCCACATTGGTACCTTCGAGACGCACTACCAGTGGCACGGTGAGCTTCACTTCCCGTGCTGCCGTTACCACGCCTTCGGCAATCACATCGCATTTCATGATGCCACCAAATATGTTTACCAGTATGGCCTGTAGTTTCGGGTTATATAGCATCAGCTTGAATGCCTCGGTCACTTTTTCGGCAGTTGCACCACCACCGACGTCAAGAAAATTAGCGGGGCTACCGCCATAGAGCTTGATGATATCCATAGTTGCCATCGCCAGTCCTGCGCCGTTGACCAAGCAGCCGATATTGCCGTCCAGAGAAATGTAGGAAAGATCGTGTCTGGATGCCTCGATTTCTGCCGGATCCTCTTCGTCCAGATCGCGCAGAGCAGTGATTTCTGGATGACGGAACAGCGCGTTGTCATCAAAATTCATTTTCGCATCGAGCGCGAGAACGTGATCGTCAGCGGTAAGTATCAGTGGATTGATTTCGATCAGCGATGCATCGGTGCTGTCAAAAGCCTGGTGCAAGTTTTGCAGCAAGGCTCGCGTTTCGGTCATGGCGGCTTCGGTAATACCAATCTTGCAGGCGATGTCGTCGGCGTCCTGGTCAGTCAATCCCGTCATCGGGTCGATTAATATCTTATGGATTTTTTCCGGCGTGGCGGCGGCGACCTGTTCGATATCCATGCCACCTTCGGAACTTGCCATCAGGCACACGCGTTGGTTTCTGCGATCCACCACCAAGCCGATGTAAAGTTCCTTCTTGATGTCGGCACCTTGCTCGATTAAAAGCCGTCGTACAATTTGTCCTTGTGTACCGGTCTGATGGGTAACGAGTGTCATGCCCAGTATTTTCCCGGCAAGCTGGCCCACTTCGTCAAGCGACCTCGCCACCTTTACCCCCCCACCCTTACCGCGTCCGCCAGCGTGAATCTGCGCTTTCACTGCCCACACGCTACCACCCAGTTTACTGGCGGCTGTCACTGTTTGATCAACGCTGAAGCAGGCGATTCCGCGCGGGGTAGCAATACCAAATTCGCGCAGAATTTCCTTGGCTTGGTACTCGTGTATCTTCATGTTTTTTCCGTCACTGCGCCTTGTCCGCTATTACACTTCAGACTTGAATCCGTCTCTCCAATAATCCGGATTTTGTCACAACACTTTGTTTGTTCACAAAAAATGTTTCCTGCATATCAACCCTATGCCACACCTGCATTTTTGTTTTTGCTTTGTGTTGTTCAGAATTCCGAATTATTAAAGGCATCCATTGATGATCAGTGTGAGGCGCCTTGACGCAGACTCAACAGTTCAACATCGAAGATTAATGTTGCATTCGGTGGGATCACACCGCCAGCACCTGCTGCACCATATGCCATTGATGGGGGGACAATCAGCATTCGCCGTCCGCCGATCTTCATGCCAACAACTCCTTTGTCCCAACCTTTGATTACCCGCCCTGCTCCCAGCAGAAATGAGAAAGGGATGCTGCGATCGCGTGAACTGTCAAATTTTTTGCCTTTATTTAGCGGCCCAGCCGGGTCATATAGCCAGCCTGTATAATGAACTTCAGCCATTTTACCAACGGTTGCTTCTTCACCTGTTCCAATTAGGACCTCGGATTTTATGAGTTCGGACACGCCAGTTACTCCCTGTTTGGGTTGGGAAAATGCGGCCTGGGGCAACAAAGTCATGCCCAGAATGAGTACGCTCAAATTAAGCAGGGTGTTTACTTTAGACATAGTCACCTCAAAAAAGAAATTGAAATTATTAAATTGAAATCGGGGGGTGAGCCACGATCTCACTACCTTTCGGTTTCTTGTCGTTGGAAAAGAGCCAACTCCTCTCGGATCAGACTTGGCAAGGATCGACATTTCCAGAGCCTTGAATTGTTGGATGCGCCCTGAGGTATTATACTCGCTATGTTTAATCCGTCATCGCTACCCAATCAAGTCCAACCTGCCGCAACCAATTTGACTGAGGGTGCGAATATGTGCGAGCGTTCGAACGAGGAGAAACAGCCGGGTGAGCGGAGGATGAATTCAATACGCCTGCATGATTCACGCTTGGTGCGCGGTTTCTACCTTACGCTGGGCATTGTTGCCCTGGTTCTGGCTGTGTTGGGTGTGGTACTGCCGGTGTTGCCCACCACCCCTTTTGTGCTGTTGGCGGCCGCCTGCTTCGCACGTAGCTCGGAACGCTTCCATGACGGCTTGCTTGCCAACCGGGTAGCCGGCCCAATCATCCGCGAATGGTGCGAGCACCATAGCATCCCACGCCGAGTCAAGCGCTGGATATATCTATTGATGGCGTTGTCATTCAGTAGCTCAATCCTGTTGATGCCACTTGTCTGGCAACAGGTGATACTGGCCGTGGTGGGAATCGTCTTGACAGTATTTATCTGGCGCATACCAGTAAGGGATGCGGATACCAGCCATAATGGAATCTCTGAATAAGTCACACTTGGCATTTACTCAGAGACTCTTGAGCGGAATCAGCCCCGAATTATTATCCCTATTTTCTCTGAGTTAGATTGGGTAATAGTCAGAGTGGTTGGTATTCCCAGAACTTCGAACTTTCAAGCATCATATCCGGTATGATTAGTTCGTCAGCTTGGCATGCTCGGCAACTCCTGTCTGCCAATAAACTTTTGGCCTGGCCTGAATTGCAAAATACTTGCCACTTGCAATTCGTTTGTGATTTACTCACAGACAGTAATTGCTGCTTGCACCGATAGAAAACCAGAGCGTGAACTTTCCTGCCAACGATAAATGAGTCCTATCCCAATAGAAATAATCGGTGCGGTGCTGTTCTGCATTGCAGTCATTCACACTTTCTCGACCAAATTCTTCGAGCACTTGGCGCACACACGTCCGGCCCACGCTGGCGTCTGGCACTTGCTAGGTGAGGTCGAAGTGGTTTTTGGGTTTTGGGCGATGGTGTTGGTTGTAGCAATGATGATCATAGATGGCAAGCAGGCTGCCATCGCTTACCTTGACGGGCAGAGTTTTATCGAGCCGATGTTCGTATTTGCCATCATGGTGATTGCGGGCAGTCGTCCGATCCTGCAATTCGCGAAGCTCGGTGTCAAGACTATCGCGCGGCTCATCCCCTGGTCACGTGAGAAGGCGTTCTACTTCATTACATTATCGTTTGTGCCGCTACTGGGTTCCTTTATCACCGAGCCGGCAGCCATGACATTAGCCGCACTAATTTTATTTGAACGCTACTACTCCAAGGGAATCTCGACCCGGCTTAAATACGTCACTCTTGGTGTGTTGTTCGTCAACATCTCGATCGGCGGAACGCTGACGCCCTACGCTGCGCCACCGGTACTGATGGTTGCTGGCAAGTGGGGCTGGGATATTACCTTCATGTTCACCACCTTTGGCTGGAAAGCTGCGCTGGCAGTGCTGGTAAATGCCTTGGCGGCCACCTTGCTGTTCCAGCGCGAATTGTCAAAAATGCAGAGTGAAGAGCAATCTGGGCAAACCGGCGTCCCTCTACCGGTGGTACTGGTACATCTTTTTTTCCTGGCTGGCGTAGTGGTGTTTGCCCATCACCCGGTAGTTTTCATGGGCTTGCTGCTGTTCTTTCTCGGCTTTGCTCACGCCTATGAGCGTTTCCAGGACAGGTTGATCCTGCGCGAAGGATTGCTGGTTGCTTTTTTTCTTGCCGGTCTGGTTGTCCTAGGGGGGCAACAGAAATGGTGGCTACAACCCATGCTGGCTGGAATGGATAGCACTACACTCTATTTCGGTGCCACTATACTCACGGCGATCACTGACAATGCGGCACTTACGTATCTTGGTTCTCTGATGGATGCACCCAGCGCTGAGTTCAAGTATGCGCTCGTTGCCGGTGCAGTCACCGGCGGTGGTCTGACAGTCATTGCCAACGCTCCGAACCCGGCAGGATTTTCCATCCTCAAAGGCTCGTTCGAGGATGAAGCGATCCATCCTTTGGGCTTGCTGGTTGCTGCACTGCCGCCTACGATTGTCGCCATTCTTGCGTTTCAGTTACTTTGATCTGTCCTGCTACTATCTCTAACTGAAATTAGAATAACGAACCAAGTGAATGCTGGCGACAGGAAAAGGGGTTTTCTGCCAATTCCATTTCACTAGTGACATTTCGTTGATATATATCCTCACTAGCACCCTGCCGTATTGTTCACTCTGAAGAAGAGTATTTAGCTGCTACGTTTGCGAGCGAGGCTGGCCTCCATCCATTTTTTAATACGGTTGGCGTCGCCGCTGCGGGTATTCTTTCCGAATGAATCAAGCAGTACGATGATGATCGGCTTGCCGGTTATGTTTGCCTGCATCACCAGGCAGCGTCCAGCTTCGTTGAGAAAGCCTGTTTTTGATATGCCAATCTGCCAGTTACCACTACGCACCAGACTATTGGAGTTGGTGAATTGTATGTTGCGTCCATTGTCAGCAGGATCTACTGCATAGGTGCCGGTGGTGGAAAACTTACGGATGATGTCGTAGCCATACGCGGCTTCAACCATTTTCACCAGATCACGCGCGGTAGAAACATTGGCGCTCCTCAGACCGGTGGAGTCAACAAAGTAACTATTGCCCATGCCAAGTTCAAATGCCTTATTATTCATCGCTGCCATGAATACTTCGATACCGCCAGGATAGGCGCGCGCCAACGCCGCCGCTGCGCGATTCTCGGAAGACATCAATGCCAGCCGAAGCAGTTCCTGACGGGTAAGGTTGGCGCCTACCCGCAAACGCGAGCGAGTGTTCTTGTGGACATCAATGTCGGCGGAATCAATGGTAATCTCTTCGGCCATCGGCAGCTGCGCATCCAACACTACCATTGCTGTCATCAGCTTGGTAATTGAAGCGATTGGCATGATGGCATCTATATTTTTGCTGTAGAGGGCATGCCCTTGCTGCGCATCAAAAATTATTGCGGCACGGGATTTGAGATTCAGGCCACTCTGCTGTGCGAAGGCACCACCGGTAAACACAAACATGATGCCTAGCGCGAGGATTACTTTATTCATTTTTCTTTCTCCGCTTGAGAGAATCTATTCGCTATCCGCGAATTAGAGAATCTGTCCCAGATAAACCAACAAAAATCAGATGATAGGGAAAGAATTTTATATCTCTCCAAGAGATATCTTCTAAGATATCGCCCAGATATCATTCTCCAATTTTCGCCTAATTTTTACTTTGATATTCGGTTTCTACTCTGGGTCATACGCTAATTATAGCCGTGTTTGCTCTTCCTGTTGTTGTAGTTCCCACATATGTGCATAGGTACCATTTGCCGCTAGCAACTCCCGATGACTGCCGCGCTCGATAATGCTGCCCTTATCCATTACCAGTATCTGATCGGCATCAGCAATGGTGGAGAGGCGGTGAGCGATAGTGAGTGTGGTGCGATTTGCGGCGATACGCTTCAGTTCTGCCTGTATGGCTTTCTCCGATTTTGAGTCCAGCGCCGAGGTGGCTTCATCAAAAATGAGAATCTTTGGTTTCTTCAGGATCGCTCGGGCAATGGCAACGCGCTGTTTTTCCCCGCCAGAAAGTTTCAGTCCGCGCTCTCCCACAGTGGTCTCATATTTATCCGGCAAACTCTCAATGAAGTCGTGGATGTGCGCCGATCTTGCAGCTTCAAATACTTCCTCGCGGCCTGCGTCGGGGCGCCCATAGGCGATGTTGTAATAAATGCTATCGTTGAACAGCACTGTGTCCTGCGGAACGATACCAATGGCTGCCCGCAGGCTTTTCTGGGTAACATCACGGATATCTTGATCATTTATCAGAATACGGCCAGTGGTTACATCATAGAAGCGGAACAGCAAGCGCGCCAACGTGGATTTGCCCGACCCGCTATGCCCAACCACTGCCACGTTGCATCCAGCGGGAATTTCGAAGTTCACATCAAATAGAATCTGGCGATTGGGATCGTAGCTGAAACTCACTTTTTCAAAGCGAATGGCTGCCTCCTCTGGAACGAGATCAATTGCGTCTGTCTTATCCTTGATCTCCTTGTTTTCTGCCAGCAGACTGAACATTTTTTCCATGTCTGCCAGTGAATGCTTGATTTCACGATAAACGAAGCCGAGGAAATGCAGCGGCATGTACAGTTGCAGCATGAAAGCATTGACCAGTACCAAGTCACCCAGTGACATGGTGCCTTTAACCACACCGTCAGCCGCCAGCAGCATCAACAGAGTCACACCGATTGCAATAATGGCGCTCTGGCCAGCGTTGAGTGCGGCGAGTGAAGTCTGGTTGTGCACGGCCGCAATTTCCCACTTTTGCATGTGCTCATCGTAGCGCCGCGCCTCCCACGCTTCATTACCGAAATACTTTACCGTCTCATAATTCAACAGGCTATCAATGGCGCGGGTATTGGCTTTCGAATCCATATCGTTCATCGTGCGGCGGAAGATCATGCGCCATTCGGTGATGAACAGGGTAAATGCAATGTAGGCCACCAGCGTTATGAAAATGATCACCGAGAACCAGACGTCATATCTGGAAAGAAGAATTGCCGCTACCAGACCGATTTCCAGTAGTGTCGGCAGGATGTTGAATAGCATGAAATTGAGCAGGAAAGAAATGCCACGTGTGCCGCGTTCGATATCGCGCGACACTCCGCCGGTCTGGCGTTCCAGGTGAAAGCGCAGCGACAGTGCATGTAGATGCCCAAATACTCTGATGGCTACGCGCCGGATCGCCCGTTGCGTAACCTTGGCAAATACTGCATCGCGTAATTCGCCGAACAGCGTGCTGCACAGGCGCAATGCTCCATACCCCACCAGCAGCAGTACCGGCAGCACCAGCATGGCCCGCGGTTGGTCGAGAGCATCGACGATTTCTTTCAGCACCAGAGGTACTGCAACGCTGGCAAGTTTGGCTATCAGTAGCAGTATTAATGCCAATGCTACTCTGCCCTTGAATTCCAATAAATAAGGCAGCAGGGTGCGAATGGTTTGCCAGTCGTTGCGACTGGGTGCAGGTTTCTCCAAACGGGTAGGGCGCATCAGTTCATTTCCGGGAAAGAGTTTTAGGACGCTTGGGTATACCGGTTCCTTGCATAGCGCTATACAACTTGCACGACCAGCTTTCCGAAGGACCGGTAAGAATGGAGATCACCTGCTATCGCGACCAGGAAGTCAGCCATGAGCCCGGCTATTTACCTGCCGTCAACCACAACCTGGCACGATGCGATACTTGACATGGATATAGAGAAATTCATGTTTATGGATGGCGAGTGCAAATGCTGGATTGATACCGCGTGGCGCAATTTTCGACCCGGAGCGCGTATCTCCCGCGATCAGCCAGTAGAGCACGACGCACTATACTAGCGACTGTTTGATTTCCAGCGCCAGCCGCAACGCGGCTTCAGTGGTTTCGGCGAGCACGGTATAGTGACCCATTTTCCGGCCAGGCCGGGCTGCGTGTTTGCCGTATAAATGCAGTTTGACGGCAGGGTGCCGCAATACCTCTTCCCACTTCGGTTCTCCTCGCCACCACAAATCGCCCAACAAATTTACCATCACCGCAGCTCCCTGCATCGCGGTAGTGCCAAGCGGTAGGCCACAGAGTACTCGCACTTGTTGTTCGAACTGGGAGGTAACGCACGCATCCAGCGTGTAATGACCACTGTTATGCGGGCGCGGTGCGATCTCATTTACCAGTAGGCAGCCATCAGCCAGCACAAAAAATTCCACGCATAACACGCCATGGTAGTCGAGCTTCCCAGCGATGCGAACTGCGATTTCGCGCGCATTTTGAACAATCTCCGGCGACACTCTAGCTGGAATAATGCTGACATCAAGAATGCCATGCCGATGATGGTTTTCCGCTGCCGGGAATGCAGCCACCTCACCATCAAATCCGCGCGCCACCACGACCGAAACTTCGTTATCCAGCGGCAGCAGCTGTTCCAGCACGCACGGCCCCCGCTTCATGCTGGCGAATGCCGCATCAAGCTCCACCGCGTCGCTGATCAGCGCCTGGCCCTTGCCGTCATAACCGAGGCGGCTCACTTTTAGAATGCCGGGGAACAGCTCCGGATGCGTTTGCGGCAGTGCCTCACTGGAGTCCTGGACCACTGCAAACGGTGTGACCGCAAAACCATTGGCTGCCAGAAACTGTTTCTCCAGAATTCTATCCTGGGCGATGGCCACGCTGCCCGCAGGGGGGCTGACGACACAATGTTCGGCCAGAGTTCTAAGCGACTCTGCCGGCACGTTTTCGAATTCGGTGGTAACACCAGCGCAGGTGGAGGCCAGCTCACGCAAAGCATCGCTATCAAGGTAACTGGCTCGCACATGCCGGTCGGCCACGCTGCCCGCGGGACTGTCGCTAGCCGGATCCAGCACAGTGACGCGGTAGCCCATGCTTTGCGCCGCCATGGCGAACATGCGTCCGAGCTGGCCGCCACCCAGGAGGCCCAGCATCGCTCCTGGCATGATGCTCATAACTTTGGCAGTGTCATCGCCTTGACCTTTTCTGCCTGTATTTTGCGGAAGGCCTCAAGCTGTTCAACCATCGCCGGATCGGAGAGCGCCAGCAGGGCAATAGCAAACAAACCAGCGTTTGCCGCCCCCGCCTCGCCGATGGCGAAAGTGGCGACGGGAATGCCTTTGGGCATCTGTACGATGGAAAGAAGTGAATCGAGGCCTTGTAGCTGCCTGGAAGTGACCGGCACTCCCAGCACCGGTAGGATGGTTTTGGCAGCAATCATCCCGGGGAGGTGTGCCGCACCACCGGCACCAGCGATAATGCATTTGAGTCCGCGCTCGATTGCGGTCTCCGCATACTCGAACATACGGTCTGGGGTGCGATGGGCGGAAACCACCTGAGTTTCATAAGGCACGCCAAAATCCTTCAATATACTCGCCGCATGCTGCATTACGTCCCAGTCGCTGTTGCTGCCCATGATGATGCCGACTAACGGTGTTTTCATTTGACGCCTCGCTGGTTTAGTTGCGGAGATTGGTATCCTTGGAGGCTGATTTCTCCATATCCTCCAAATAGGGATAACGCACATGTCCATAACGTATGACTAGTACCGCCAGCGCAACAAGCACTATCGAAGCGGATACGCCCAGCAGCCGGATATTGTCCATTTCCTTGATATCCACAATCACATAGCGCGCCATCGCCACCATTGCGATATAAAGGGGAAATCGTACAGGCAGCTTGCCCGATTCGAAATACAACCCCACCATGGTCAGGATCTCCAGGTAGAGAAACATCAGCAGCAAGTCCGCCAGAGTAACTCTAGCATTGTTGATCATCAGCATAGTTTCCTGGTAACCGGCGAATATCGTGGCGAGAGCAATAACAACTAACCCCCACGTCTTCAAAGAAGTGCAGTGTTTGACGGGAATAACGGGCGGCGCATTGATTTGGTATTTTATTGTCAGGAATTGTCAGAGTAAGCAACCACCTATAATTTTACCTGTTCCGGATGATAATCCCATCACAAATGCAAATAGATACGATAACTGGATAGATCAGCTCCTAGCCATTCAACCTGATCAGCACCTCCACATCAGCCCATATCCTGCCATGCGTATTTCCCGCCAGCACGGTAAATGGTTGTGTCGGCTCACCCAGATCCGACAACACCAGCGCCGCGCCGCTGAAGTTCTGTCCGCAGGTATAGTCGCTAACCGTGATCAACGTGTCAAGGCCCGCTGCCAGCGCGGCTCTGAGTCCATTCTCCGAATCTTCCAGAGCGATGCAGTGCCGCGCCGGTAACCCAAGCTGTTGCAGCACCCACAGATAAATGTCCGGTGCAGGCTTTTTCTTTGGAACGATATCGCCGGCACCGATTACGTCGAACCAGCTGGGAGAGTCTTCTCCCAAAGTGGATTTTAACAATGTGGTTACGTTTTCGGCTGTCGTGGTGGTAGCAATGGCAATTTTTATGTTTGCTGCGCGCAACTCATGGATCAGGCGGGTAACGCCGAGACGCAGCGGAATTCCGCCGCGTTCGAGCAAGGCTACAAAATACCTGGTTTTGGCTTGGTGCAAACCCGCAATCCAGTCATCCAGCCCGCTCCTGCTCAATTCGTCCGGGACATATTTCTCCAGGTAATGACGAATGCGTTCCTTGCCGCCGGTGATCGTCAGCAGCTCTCCATAAAGCTCGGCATCCCAGTCCCAGCCAAGACCAAACTCTGCGAATGCGGCATTGAAGGCAAGGCGATGGCCGTCACGCTCGGTATCAGCCAATGTACCATCAACGTCAAAGATCACCGCGCGTAATGAATTGTCCATAAGAATTTTGGGTATACCTGTTCTTCACACATCGCTATACAATTTGCACAACCAGCTTTCTGAAGGAACGACAAGAATGGAAATCACCTGTTATCGCGACCAGGAAGTAAGCCATGAGTCCCGCTTTCTACCGGCCGCCACCTACAATCTGGCAATTACGCTGCTTGCCCGCAGTGAGACGCGCGACCTGTTTGTTCCCATTCGCGCGATGCAATACCTGGTCATTCTGGATACAGAAGAGTTCGTATTCCTGGACGGGGAGCGCAAATGCTGGATTGACATTGCCTGGCGCAACTTTCGATCCCAAGCGCGCACTTCCCTTGAGCAACCGGTAGAGTATGACGTCGTTTATTACCGTCACGGCCAAGCGGCCATCATGGCACGTCTGCAAACAGAGTTTCCGCGTGCGCTGCAAGCTTTGGCCAGCAAAGCGAAGCTCGATGGTCCGGCGCGGGTAATCAAGTTTCCTGCACCTCGGGCTTAGTCGTCTTCTCCCAGTTCCGCATCCCAGCCCTCACTCTTGGCGGAAACAACCGCCTGCGCATAGAGTTGTGCATGCCGCCGCTGCAGATCCTCCGGCAACCGGCTGGGCAGATGAGCATAGGGTTCCCAGGCGGCATATACCTGCTCATACAGGTTCTGCATTTGTGACCCATCCCATCCGGCGCATGTTTCTGACTCAGGCAGAATACCGAACACCCAGGCATCGCGCACCATGCGTCCAAGGTGTGTCAGCCCCCCATTTTCGTCCTGGTCGATACCTGCATAATGTTGTTTCATCATCGCGTCAGCCCCGCATAAAATACCGGCAACTTATCCGGCAATCGATTCACACGCACCCTCATTCATAAGTCAGAATCCAGAAAAAAGTCTGCTGGAAAGCTCTATCGGCGTGTAATTTTCCTCTACTTGCAGGATGTCGTAGTGATAATGAGGCATGGGAACCGCCTAATTATAAAGAATTTCCCCCATTGTAAATTATACGAGAGGAGATGGCGCTGGCTGATCCAGCCATATCTGGTATCACCGCAGGTTGGTTTGCAACAAAACTGATGCTGATTTTATCATGTGTGATCGGCTGGAAGCATTGTTTGGTAAAGGTGCGATATTCGGGATGGGTGTGATAGTTCTCAATGACGTTGGCGTGCGCAAGTTGTACTAGCCAGCAGAAGCGGTATCGCGCTGGTTCGGCAATCGCCCAGCCAGCGAAAACGCGGCGTACACCGGGGATAACACTTAAAGACTTGTGTCCCTGCGCTATCATGGCTTCCACCTGTTGCGTACTCACGCCTTCAGTGTTATAGATGATGACATGCTCTACTGGCTGCCAAGGTCGGCACTGAACAAGAATCTCTGCGGCGCGTCCTGCTGACCCCCACAAGTGCATGCAGAGTTTAATCTGTTCGCGCAGGCTATCTCTGACACCGAGCATCGTTTCGATATAGCCTTTGCCAGTGTCGGGCTGCAGATTGGAGCGAATTGTCCTAGCAGCAATATCGGATAATTCGGTGTAACAGTTAATTTTAGCGATACCATTTAGAATCAATTTATGGTATTGCTCTTCAGTCAGTCCGCTACCGCCGTGCAGCACAAGCGGGATACCCAGCATGTCATTGATGCGTTTCAAGCGCCCAAAATCCAGTTTAGTGCGACCTCGCTGGCGGCCATGTACCGTACCGATGGAGACCGCCAGACAGTCCACGCCCGTACGCTCGACGTATGCTTTGGCTTCTTCTGCTGCAGTGTAAACACCCTCACCAGGGTATTTGGCTGCATTTTCACCCTCCCCACCGCCCACATACCCCAGCTCACCCTCTACGGCTGCGCCGCAGGCATGAGCCATATCTGCCACATGCCGGGTTTGAGTGATATTGACAGGAAATGACTCAAGCGAAGCATCCATCATCACGCTATTGCAACCGAGATTGATTGCGCGCACGGCGGAGGCATGACTTGTCCCATGATCGGAATGGATGGCGACCGGTACCGTGGCATTACGTGCGGCATGTTCAACTGCTGGCATGATGAGCCCGAAGTCAAAATGCTCAAAGTGTGATTCAACAAGATTGAGAATGACGGGTGAGCGGCAGTGTTCTGCTGCCGTGACAATCGCCTCCAAAAAATCAAGATTTATTAAGCCGAATCCACCTACCGCATAGTTATTATGGTAAGCATGATTCAGCATATCCCGCATATCCACGAGTGGCATGTTTTTCCCTATATCCTTTGCTGTGCTTTACACTTCTTCACACCCATGAATTAAGAGCTGGTTGAGCGCTTGATGCAGGTCATCCAGTGCTGAGCCCATGATGAGACCAGCACAGTTATGATAAAGCCATAATTCACATGCGACGGGCTGATACAGATTATTGCGCGCGTGAATTTGAAATTCGCGCCATGCCATTACCGGTTGGTCATCGGCAAAACTGTCAACACATAACCAGATGGCGCTGTTAAGGATTACTACCAAACCGCGATGCAGCGGCAGTGGTACACGCAAGGGGCTGCCTAGTCGCAACAAGGCGAGGCGTCCCCGGTTATAACAGGCCGCTTCAATCTTCTTGGGGAAAATGCGCAAGGGGTGAGTCAGCGTATCCATACCAGTTACAGTGCCATCGTTCGCCTGTCATTTTTTTGTTTCCGTACCGGAATTGGATTCACCATCGAGCTTGCTTTCGAGGAACACGCGGCTGGCTAGAATATCTTCCGCTTCAAGTGTCATGAGATCAATTTTGGCTAATGATTTCTTCGCTCCCTCGAACAAGCGATTGGCTTGGCGCAGCCGCGCCCGGTCCAGGGCGTTGCGAACCGAGCGGGCATTGGCGAAATGCTCCAGCTTCATGCGTAGCCGGATATAATCACCGAAAGCTTTTTCGCCTTCAGGACTAAAGCGGTAATTCTGGGCCGCCAGCATCAGTCTGGCGATCGCAAGTAATTCATCTGCATCGTAATCCGGGAAGTCGATGTGGTGCGCGATACGCGAACGCATGCCAGGATTGCTATGGAAGAACTTTTCCATCCTGTCTTTATAGCCGGCCAGGATCACGACTAGGTCATCGCGGTTATTCTCCATCGTTTGCAGCAGGATTTCTATGGATTCAGCGCCATAATCGCGTTCGTTCTCAGGTTTATAGAGGTAATAGGCCTCATCGATAAACAGCACTCCCCCCATCGCTTTCTTCAGTACTTCTTTGGTCTTGGGGGCGGTATGGCCGATATATTGACCTACCAGATCGTCGCGGGTGACGGAAACAAGGTGTCCTTCACGGACATAACCCAGGCGGTGTAAGATTTCGGCCATACGTAGCGCTACAGTAGTCTTGCCGGTACCAGGGTTGCCGGTAAAACACATGTGTAGACTGGGTGCCCCGGCGGTCAGGCCCAATTTCTTGCGCACGCGGTCGACGAGCAATAGCGCCGCCGTCTCGCGGATGCGGGTTTTCACGGGTTTCAAGCCGATCAATTCACGATCAAGCTTATCCAGTACTTCCTTGATGTTGGAAGCGCGGAATTCTGCATCCAGATCAACCGGACTGCTATCGGAAGGGGTAAGTTCTTTCGTATGTTTTTTCACGTTTGATCCATACAATAAAGCCATGCAAACTTCATTCGGGAAATCTATCAACCAAAATGACAGTTGTCTTGTGCTGGAAATCGGTTTTATGCAACAACAATACGGCAAATTCTTCGCCAGCAACAAAGAGCAGAAGGGGAGACGATAGAAGTCAATTTCCGTAACTCGTCAGTCTTCCTCCCACCCCAATCATTTCCCTTCCCCTTCAAGAAAAGGGGAAGGGAGTCCTTCGTTAATACCGCTCACCCTCCGGCTTGTCGGTCGCATAGGAGTGGATAGTGTAGCTAATACTTCGGCCTGCCCCTTCTTGGCGCACCACACCAAAGCCCGGCTCTGTCTTCGGCCGATTGACAATATATGACATAGTTGGGCTCTCCACACCGCGCGTCGAGTTAAACGCGGTAACGCGGATATAGTGATTCGGGAAAGTCTTGCGGCAGCTGTTGATTTCCATCAGAATCCCCGCAGGGTCCTTCAGGTCAAACATCGGGTTGCCGAACATTTCCCAATAAGTATTGCGGGGATGTGGGTCATCGGTGTACTCGATACCTATCGCCCAGCCGTTCTTCAACGCATATTTGATTTGCGCCGAGATTTGCTTGTCCGTCAGCGGGGGCAGGAAAGAGAACTGACCTTGCGTGACACGATTTCCTACATTGGTCATCATAATTATTTTCTCCTAAGTGTGATTAGACGCTGGCCGTGGTGGATGGCACAAAATCGGCGGTGTCGGTGGATTCGTAATTGAAGCTGATATCCTTCCACGTCTCTAGTGCTTGTTTAAGCGGCGTGCACCACTTGGCGGCAGCCTCGAGGATCTGCGGACCTTCCTTCAGATAATCGCGGCCTTCGTTGCGCGCCAGTATCATCGCTTCCAGCGCAACACGATTGGCAACCGCGCCGGCTTGAATGCCTTGCGGATGACCGATGGTGCCGCCGCCGAACTGCAGTATCACGTCTTCGCCGAGATAATGAATCAACTGATGCATCTGGCCGGCATGAATGCCACCCGAAGCAACCGGCATAACCTTATTTAGCGAAGCCCAGTCTTGCTCAAAGAACAGACCCTTTTCGAGTTGCACCGACGTGTGTGTATCGAGCAGAGTATCGTAAAAGCCCCGGATCATGAGCGGATCACCCTCGAGCTTGCCAACGACCGTACCGGCGTGAATATGATCTACACCTGCCATTCGCATCCACTTGCAGATCACGCGGAAATTCATGCCATGATTTTTCTGCCGCGAGTAGGTCGAATTACCGGCACGATGCAGATGCAAAATCATGTCGTTCTTACGCGCCCATTTTGCCATCGACTGGATCGCGGTGTAGCCAATCACCAAGTCGATCATGACGATGACCGAACCTAATTGCTTGGCGAATTCCGCGCGTTCGTACATGTCTTCCATGGTGCCCGCGGTGACGTTCAGGTAATGGCCCTTGACTTCACCAGTAGCGGCAGAAGCCTTGTTGACCGCTTCCATGCAATAGAGAAAACGGTCACGCCAATGCATAAAAGGCTGTGAATTGATGTTTTCGTCGTCTTTCATGAAGTCAAGGCCACCCTTGAGCCCTTCGTATACCACGCGCCCGTAGTTACGGCCAGAAAGACCCAGCTTCGGTTTGGTAGTGGCACCCAGCAATGGCCTGCCGAATTTGTCGAGGCGCTCGCGTTCCACCACGACGCCGGTGGCGGGACCCTGGAAAGTTTTGAGGTATGCGACCGGAATGCGCATGTCTTCCAGGCGCAGCGCCTTGACCGCTTTGAAGCCGAACACATTGCCGATAATGGAAGCGGTCAGGTTGGCGATCGACCCCCCCTCGAACAGATCCATGTCATAAGCGATGTAGGCGAAGTACTGTGCTTCGTTCTTGGTGCCAGGACCGGTGTTGGGCACCAGTTCAGAGCGGTAGGCCTTGGCACGGTAGAGTTCACAGGCGGTCAGGCGGTCGGTCCATACCACGGTCCAGGTAGCGGTGGAGGATTCGCCGGCGACTGCGGCGGCAGCTTCCTCATGATCCACTCCGGGTTGTGGGGTGATGCGGAACAGGGCGATAACATCCGTGTCTTTGGGTACGTAACCAGGTTCCCAGTAGCCCATTTTCTTGTACGGAATGACACCAGACTTGTAGCGGTCTTTACCTTCTTTGATTGTTTCGGAAGCCATAATTATCTCCAGATAGTTGAAAAAACCGCGTCGTGTCCACTTTTCAAGAAATATGAACAGCAGGTAATACCAGTTCAATAAAAAAGTATTTTCCGACGCGTTGCATGCATCATGTAATATAATTATCATAAATAACAATCAAACTTATCGATAAGATAGATAGACTAGTATCTATGGATAACAGGAGTGATTCATGCGTCATAGTACCTTGCGTCAACTTGAAGTTTTTGAAACTATTGCTCGTCTGGGAAGTTTTACACGTGCTGCAGAAGAGCTATTCTTGACTCAACCCACGGTGTCAATGCAAATCAAGAAATTAACCGATGCAGTCGGTTTGCCGCTGTTCGAGCAAGTTGGCAAGAAAATGTATCTCACCGATGCCGGACGCGAGTTGCATCAAACCTGCCGCAGCATTTTCGAACACCTCACGCAGTTCGAGATGATTGCGGCAGATATGAAAGGACTGAAGGCTGGCAAACTGCGGCTTGCGGTGGTGACTACCGCAAAATATTTCGCGCCGCGCTTGCTGGGGATGTTTTGCCAGCAATATCCGGGCGTCGAGGTCTCGCTCAAAGTGTCCAACCGTGCGCGTGTATTGGAACGCTTGGCAGACAATCAGGACGATCTCTATATCTTGGGTCAGCCGCCGGAGGAAGTAGATGCGGTGGCACAGGCGTTCTTGGAGAATTCGCTGGTCGTGCTTGCACCGGTCAATCATCCGCTTGCCAATAAGAAAAGAATCACGCTTAGGCGTATAGCCGAGGAGCCATTTTTATCGCGCGAGCCTGGTTCCGGCACGCGCATTGCGACGGAACGTATTTTCTCTGAACAGGGTTTGAAATTAAAAATACGAATGGAATTAGGAAGTAATGAGGCAATCAAGCAGGCCATTATTGGCGGCTTGGGCATTTCAGTCTTGTCACGTCACACCTTGGCGCTGGATGCGCCCATGGGACAATTCGCTGTGCTCGATGTGCAGGGCTTTCCGATTGAGCGGCAGTGGTACTACGCCTACCCATCGGGGAAACAGTTGTCTATTGTGGCGCAGGTATTTTTGGGTTATTTACAGCAAGCGCCGCAGCTTTTGGTTGAAGTGCCTTGCCATCACGCGAATATCGGACACTGCCCGCTTCTTCCCAATGGCAAGGATAGGACGACATTAACGGGTAAGTCCCGCATAAAGTAATGGCAATTTCTCCGGCAGTCGCTCTACATGATCCACGACCATATAGTTTTTTGCTCCAAAAATACGTGACACATATTGATCTGCGCGTGGGTCGAGGCTCATGCAATAGGTGATGACACCAGAACGGCCTGCTTCTTCTACTGCTTTTTTGGTGTCATAACGCAGGTATTGCGGGTCGCGTACATCCACATCTGCCGGTTCACCGTCGGTGATCACCAGCAGCAGTTTCTTGGATGAGCGCTGTAGCTTCAGGTAGTGATTGGCATGGCGAATGGCCGCACCCATTCGGGTGGAGAGTTGTCCGGTCATGCCTGCCAACCGCGCTTTGGGCACCTCATTGTAAGGTTGATCAAAATCCTTGTAGCGATAATACTCTACATCGTGACGGCCATTGGAACAGAAGCCATGGATGGCGAAAGGGTCGCCGATTTTGTTGATTGCATTGGCAAGCAGTACGGTAGCCTGACGGGTGAGTTCCAGCACCGAGAAATCCTGTCCTGTTACTTTCTCATTGGTGGATTCGGACAGATCAAGCAGTACCAGCACAGAAATATCGCGAATCTTCCTGACCGAGCGCATCATGAAACGCAGATCGGGTTGCATCCCCATGCGCATGTCGATCATGGAGGAGATGGCGGCGTTGAGATCAATCTCGTCACCGTCCTCCAGCTTGCGGATACGCTGCACACCTTGTGGCTGCATTGCATCGAGCAGGAATTTCATGCGTGAAATCTCGCGCCGGTACTGCATGGTAATGTCATCGATCAGCTGCGTATCGCCAGATTTAGCGCGCTTTTCCTGCACAGTTACCCAGGCAGGGCGCTCCAGTTGGATCTGGTAATCCCATTCGGAATAATGGTAAGGCTGCGATACCGGTTCCTTGCCTTCCGACTCATTGTAGGAAACGCCTGCGTCCTCATATGGGAAGAATTCCGTTCCCATCACCCAGATTTCCTGCGCATCATCGCCGGCACCTTCTACTTCCACCTCGTTGGCAAACTCCATCACATTGATATACTTGCGCACCTGTTTGGGCGCGCCATAGCCGGCGGACAGCGATTTCCCAAAATCGAATTCCTCAAACTCCCAGAAATAGCGGTTGTCATCCAGATAGGGTGCAGTCAATCGATCGGTACGTGGATTAAAAGGGATTTTTTTGTCTTTGATTTTGTGTGCTAATTGAACACCAATTTCCCAGGATATATGGTGGCTATCAAGCTTGTCCTGTGCCTGAGCGAACAGCAGACGGCCTTCAGTTACCCATGCATCATTATCCTGATAGGACGGATCAAGCAGCGCACGCGCCAGACGGTTAAGGTAATCACCGATGCTCACGTTCATTTCTGGCGTGGCGCTGTGCAATGCTGCCCAGATCTGGCGCAAGCCTGGAAAGCGGCGGATTGAGAGCGCTTCAACGCGCGCATCCTCAATGACTGAAATCACCGCCATCTGCAGCGGATTAAGTGCCTCGGCAGAAATAGGGTTTTTTGTTTCCACCAGGTGCGCAGCAGCGTGGGTTGCCGCCGCGCGATACACTTCATTGGCAGCGATATCGCCATACGCATCATAGGCATCCGGCAGGTGGATGAAATAATCTTCGATAAAAGGCTGGTAGCCTTCGCGTGTCTCGAAATCGCCAGAAGTTGGTTTCATGAAAAAATCCCGCGCCCACAATGCACGCAGGTACATATTGATACGGCGCTGCACATCCACGAACAGGGTGCCCTTGCGTTCTCTCTGCAGCACCGCCAGCGATTCCTTGGAAGCCAGGCTGAAATACTTGATCTGTTCTTCATAATTGGTGCGGTGCGCATGCGCACCCCACAATGCCCAGCGGCGCAGACCGCCCAGGGTCAGTTGTCCGAACAGCACATCCAGTTTGTCCAGCATGGGGCGCACACCACGCGGCGCCTGTGCGATCAGGGTGTTGAGGAATTGCAGGTATTGCTGGAACAGTTGTGCATCGCCCAGGCGTTTGGCTGCTGTGGGTGCAGTAGTGAGTACGAGTTCGATTACTGCGCCGGAGGTTCTTGAAGCCAGCATCAACGCCGCTGTTGCAAGCTCGCCCACGACATCCTCGCCCACCTCTTTGGCTACTTGAGGGGCCTCATCGATCCAGGCATCCACCAGTCCGCGGCCGCGCCCCAGACCGCGCAATGCAGAAGCGCCTTTCAGGTAATTGTCCAGGCCGCGCGGGGAAAAGATCCTGGTGGCTTCCGGCCAAGTACCATGCAATAAGGCGATAGATTCCGGTTCCAAGTCCTCCAGTAATTCCTTGTAGTCGTCGAGATTGATACTCATGCTGTGTCCGCCTTTTTACTTGCACTCAGTCTTCTGCCACGAAACAACTGCCGGAATCTATTCTCAGAAGAAGGTTGTCACGGTTGCATCTAACGCATCACGCATGTCAGGGTCATCGGTAATCGGACGTACCAACGCGACGCGGCAGGCAGCGTGCGCATTTACCCCCTTGGCGATCAGGCTACCGGCGTAAATCAGCATACGTGTGGAAATACCCTCATCCAGGCCGTGTCCTTTAAGATTGCGCGCACGCTCGGCGATAGAAACCAGTTTGTCGGCTACTGCTTCGCTCACACCGGTTTCATGCATGACAATTTCCGTTTCAGTGGTATGGTCGGGATAATTGAAATCCATCGCACCGAAGCGTTGTTTGGTTGATTGTTTCAGATCCTTCATCAGACTCTGGTAACCGGGGTTATAGGAAATCACCAATTGAAAGTCGGCGTGGGCGTGGATCAACTCGCCCTTCTTCTCCAGCGGCAATACGCGACGGTTGTCGGTCAGCGGGTGGATCACCACAGTCGTGTCCTGCCGTGCTTCAACCACCTCATCCAGGTAGCAGATTGCACCATAACGCGCAGCGACGGCGAGGGGGCCATCCTGCCAGCGTGTACCCTGGGCATCAAGCAGGAAACGGCCGACCAGATCGGAGGCGGTCATGTCTTCATTACATGCCACGGTGATCAACGGTTTCTTCAGTTTCCATGCCATGTATTCAACAAAACGGGTTTTGCCGCAACCGGTCGGGCCTTTGAGCATCATGGGCATGCGCACAGAATAGGCGGCTTCGTACAATTCCACTTCGTCGGTAACGGCACGATAGTAGGGTTCTGTGGTAACTCGGTACTGGTCAATGATTGCGCTCATATTGGATTCCTCAATGTCACTGGTTGTTTGCGGATAAGCAAAAGCCCCCGACCCATGCGGGCAGCGGGGGCTTCTGAGCAACCTAGCCGCTGCTTAAATGGTTTTGCCGCGGTAAATCACCATGGCTGTGCCTTGGGATTGGTTGAAATTATTGTAACCAATCAGACGCACATGGTTGTTTGGATTGGCTTTGTGGCAAGCTTCAGCTTCGGCCAGCACGTGGTCCACGTCGGTTTCACCGAACATGGGTAGTTTCCACATGTACCAGTAGGAGTCCATCAGGTACTCCGGCTCGGTATGCTCGATCGCGGGGTTCCAGCCCTTGCTCACCAGATAGGTCACCTGCTTTCTGATATTTTCTTCAGTCATCGCAGGCAGGTAAGAGAAAGTCTCGAACTTTCGACTAGCCGGATCGCTTACGCGCGATTTGTAATCCATCACTTCACTCATGATTCACTCCTTGAATTTAATTGTGGGGTGGGCTGGGCCTAAGACCATTACCCACCCTGTATTGTTTACTTGTGGGCTACGTCCAGTTTGTCGACGGTGTCGAACTCGAACTTGATTTCTTTCCATGTCTCCATAGCAATCTTCAGTTCGGGGCTATGGGCAGCGGCTTTGGTCAGGATGGATTTGCCTTCCTTCTCTATCTCCACGCCCTGGTTACGCGCTTCCACACAGGCTTCCAGTGCGACACGATTGGCTGCTGCACCAGCGGCGTTACCCCATGGGTGCCCCAGCGTACCACCACCGAATTGCAGACAGGCATCATCGCCGAAGATGGCAACCAATGCGGGCATGTGCCACACATGAATGCCGCCGGAAGCAACCGGGAACACCCCAGGCATGGAACCCCAGTCCTGATCGAAGAACAGACCACGGCTGCGGTCTTCTTTGATGAACTTGTCGCGCATGGTGTCAATCCAGCCCAGCGTCGCTTCACGATCGCCTTCCAGTTTGCCGACCACGGTACCCGAGTGCAGGTGATCGCCACCGGACAGACGCAGGATCTTGGTCAGTACGCGGAAATGAATACCGTGGTGCGGGTTGCGGTCGAGAACAGCGTGCATGGCGCGGTGAATGTGCAACAACATGCCATTGTTACGGCACCAGTTGGCCAGACCCGTGTTAGCGGTCAAACCGCCGGTCAAGTAGTCATGCATGATGATCGGTGCGCCCAATTCTTTGGCAAATTCGGCACGCTTGTACATTTCTTCCGGGGTCGGCGCGGTCACGTTTAAGTAGTGACCTTTGCGTTCGCCGGTTTCACGTTCAGCTTTTTGGCAAGCCTCCACCACGAATTCAAAACGATCACGCCAACGCATGAACGGTTGGCTGTTGACGTTCTCGTCGTCCTTGGTCAAATCCAGGCCACCGCGCAGGCATTCGTATACGGCACGGCCATAGTTCTTGGCGGACAGGCCCAGCTTGGGTTTAATGGTACATCCCAACAGCGCACGGCCATATTTGTTCAGTCGATCACGTTCCACCTGAATCCCAGCGGGAGGGCCGCCACAAGTTTTCACGTAAGCGATAGGGAAGCGCACATCTTCCAGACGCAACGCGCGCAGGGCCTTGAAGCCGAACACGTTGCCGACCAGTGAAGTCAGTACGTTAACCACGGAACCTTCTTCAAATAAGTCGATCGGGTAAGCCACGAAAGCATAGAAGCAGGTATCGTCACCGGGCACATCCTCGATCCGGTAAGCGCGACCCTTGTAGTAATCCAAGTCGGTCAACAGATCGGTCCACACCGTGGTCCAGGTGCCGGTGGAAGATTCGGCAGCTACTGCAGCAGCCACTTCTTCACGGGGCACACCTGCCTGCGGGGTGATCTTGAAACAGGCCAGCAGATCAGTATCCAGCGGGGTGTAATCCGGTGTCCAATAGGTATGCCGGTATTCTTTTACCCCGGCGTTATATGTTTTCACTGCCATAGCGTTACCTCCAGTTAAATCCCGCTTATTTCCCGCAGAAGGAGAAATCGGGAGATCGTGTTACGAACATGACCATTTGCAAATTCCAGTTACCACTATATAGGCGGATAACCATAAGAACAAATTAATAATTATGATAATTATGATAAGATTAAGCTTATCATTACCTATATCCTACCCAAGCTATGTTGCATGTTACTTTAAGACAATTAAAAGTATTCGAATCGGTTGCCCGTAACCTGAGTTTCTCGCGTGCTGCCGAGGAGCTCTATCTGACCCAGCCGGCAGTTTCGATGCAAATCAAGCAACTGGAAGGTAACATTGGTCTGCCGCTGTTCGAGCAAATGGGCAAGAAAATCTACCTGACCGATGCCGGGCGCGAACTCTATCATTATAGCCGGGCTATTTCTCAGCAACTGGCTGATATGGAACTGGCGCTGGATGAACTGAAAGGACTGGAACGCGGCAAGCTCAATATTTCAGTGGTGAGTACTGCCAATTACTTTGCCCCACACTTGCTCGCCAAATTTTGTCAGCGCTACAGTGGCGTTACCGTGAGTCTTAGCGTTTCCAACCGTGAAACCGTGCTAAAGCAATTGGCTGACAATGTAACCGACCTCGCCATCATGGGTCAGCCACCGGATGATCTGGATATCGCCACGGTATCTTTCATGGAAAATCCTCTGGTAGTCATTGCTCCGCCGAATCACCCATTGTGCAAGTTGCGCAAGATTCCGGTAAAAAGGCTGGAGCAGGAAACTTTCCTGGTGCGCGAACCCGGTTCTGGCACCCGTGGCGCGATGGAGCGTTTTTTTGCAGTCCACCATATCAACATCAACCGCGGCATGGAAACGGACACT
Organism: Nitrosomonadales bacterium; assembly: GCA_009886095.1. GTDB lineage: Bacteria > Pseudomonadota > Gammaproteobacteria > Burkholderiales > Nitrosomonadaceae > VFJL01. The sequence continues at coordinate 35,839 of VFJL01000025.1, forward strand.
AATGAGGCGATCAAGCAGGCGGTACAGGCAGGCATGGGATTGGGTATTATGTCGCTGCACACAGCCGAGTTAGAGCTGGAAACGAAACGACTCAAAGTGCTGGACGTACAGGATTTCCCCATCATGCGTCACTGGCATGTGGTGCATCGGAAAAATAAGCGTCTTTCAAGCGTAGCGCAAGCATTCAGGGAATTCTTGCTGAAAGAGGCGCCCGGGTTGATGCCTGGGATAACGGCAGCACGGAGTTAAAGGCGTTCTGAAAAACAACTGCTCTCTGCGCTGCCGCCAATGGATAACGTCTCTCGCTGAAATTACCTGCCGGAGCCTCTCATGGCTTCGTTTGCTGCTGCGTTAGCTGCTTCACAGGCTATTCTTTTGTAGGCACTTAATCCGCTGCAATCTGTTGCCGAGACAGCTGATTGGGGTAGGGTTACGTTTTTAAGTGCTTCATTTGCACTCGCATTGCCTGCTTCACAGGCAATTCTTGCGTAGGGACCTAGTCCGCTGCAATCTACCGCAGCCGCAGCAGCAGGTTGGGACTGAGAATCTTGAGATGCCCCAGAACTATTCGTGCGAGCACTGGTGCTTTCTTTGCCAGTACTTTCTCTATTGCGTACATACTGCTGTTTAGCTCCGCTGGAAACAAACAGGGGTGGACCGTAGACATCGCTGTCATCCGGGTCAAAAGTAACCCATGGGGTCAGTACTTCACGGCTACCGCGTTTCTCATACTTGAAAACCCGGTCAGCCTGTCCTTCATATATGAACCGCACTCTCCACGATGTGCGGGTCGCCGCGCTGCTGTAATTCATGCAACGACCGCGGATGGAGGCATCTTTCGTCGTGCTGCCATTCTCGTCACAACGAAAACTCGTTCCTGCTGCGACCTTTACATCTGCAGGTAGATAGGGAATGACATGCTTGTTATCGAGCAGCAGAGCACCCAGTTCATCCGCAAACACATTATTCGCTTGTGCGATGGTGAGCGAAGTTGCTAGCAACATACCAGTTATCAAAGAAATTTTCATTTTAGGAACCCCTCTTAATTGTGTCCGTGCTTACCCTGTTTGCCGTGATCGCCGCGATTGCCATGGCCACGGGCATTGTCGCGTCCATGTTTACCATGCTCGCCGGCTGCTTCATCAGCCCGATCCAGTCCACGCTTTTTCTCTCCGTGACCATCTCTCCTGCGTTCTTCACGAGGGCCATCCCTATGATCTGCTCTATGTTCCCCCTTGCGACCATCCCTGCGATTCTCTCTATCGTCCCTGCGATCTCCCTTATCATCCCTACGATCCGCTCCATCGCTTCTGCGATCCCTGTCATCGTTCCTGCGATCACCTCTATCCCCTCCGCGATCACCCCTATCTTCCCCGCGATCTCCTCTATCCCCCCTGTGGTCGCCCCTGTCTTCCTTACGATTGGCCCTTCGCTCATCGCCATCTTTCTTTTTCCGTTCCATCTCTGCTGTGGGAACGGGGGTTGTTGTCTGCGGGGCCGGTACTGGAGCTGGAATTGGAGTCGGTGCCGGAGTCTGAGCCAAGGTGTAGGTAGAGGTAGAGAACAGGAATATAATTCCTGTCACAAACACTGAAATTGTTCTGTTCATCATCATCCCTTTTTGATTATATGTTGTTCACCAAGGGCTCGTCATTGCCCCAACAGGTTAAAAAGGATAAGTATTTCACCCCTTTTATGTGTATTCGACTTTACCCTTAACAGAATGATGGGTCAAGGCGATTGCAGGAGGTCTGAGCGGGGCCTGCTTTTGTAGACCGGGAAGTTGGTGTTACTTTATCAACTCGTCAGGAGCATTCATGAAATGTACCCCCCTTAAAAATTATTCTTCCAGCTACGGATTGCAGCAAACACGCTGACTGGATCGGACAATGATTCGCCAAGGTAATCGCTGGCACTCTGGATGACTTCCAATTGTTTGCATCGCAAGAACGGATTGGTAGCTTTTTCCCTCATCATCGTTGACGGCAAGGTGGGAATGTCCTGCTCACGTAGTTCTCTTGTCACAACTTCGAGTTCGAGCAGCGCCGAGTTGCCCGGCTCGACCGCCTTGGCAAAATGTATGTTGGCCAGTGTATATTCGTGACCGCAATAGACCTGAGTTTCATTGGGCAACGCAGCCAGTTTCTGCAGCGAAGCATACATCTGTTGCGGCGTGCCTTCAAATAATCGCCCGCAGCCACAGGCAAACAGGGTGTCGCCACAAAACAGCAGGTTTGCGCCATAATATGCAATGTGTCCTGCAGTATGGCCGGGGATGTCGAGTATGTCGAAGCTGAGCGGGAATTCTGTCAACTGCACATGATCCCCTTCTTTGAGACGATGCGTGAGCGTAGGGATTGATTCATGCGCGGGGCCGTAAACAGGTACTGGAAATTCCTGCAGCAATCTTGCGTTACCGCCGACGTGATCGTTATGGTGGTGGGTATTGAGTATGGCGACGAGTTGCAGATTTTCGCGTCGTAAAAAATCCAGCACCGGCGCAGCATCGCCCGGATCAACCACAGCGGCGTGGCAGTGGTTGTGGATGACCCAGATATAGTTGTCAGTAAATGCGCGAACCGGAACGATATGTAACATGGTGTGATGGGGTTGAGTTAAATTTCGGCTTGACTGCGTGGGGTTTGTTTAGAGGTTCTATAGGGAATACTCGGGTTAATTCGTAATTAAATTACCATCTGTCTCCAGACAATATTTGGACATTATATATGCCGATGCAAACTACGCAGCAATGGTTTGAAACTTGTCTTGGTCAATATCTGCTGGAGCGGGAACAAAGCTATTTTGATCAGGCGGTAGCGGATGTATTCGGCTACAACGCTATACAGATCGGGTTTCCGCAGCATGATTTTCTACGCAGCAATCGCATGCCGCTGCGGTTTAGTGTGGGAATTGAGAAAAATGTTGTGTTACGGGCTGCCCCTGATTTTCTGCCGATTGAAAGCAACAGTATAGATTTGGTGTTGCTGCCACATGTACTTGAGTTCAGTTCCAATCCGCACCAGATTCTGCGTGAAGTGCAGCGGGTACTGATGCCGGAGGGGCATGTTATTGTCTGCGGCTTTAATCCTCGCAGCCTTTGGGGGGTGCGTCGATGGTTTGGATCGGCCAGGTATGATTTCCCCTGGCGCGGAAATTTCATCGCGCTGCCGCGACTCAAGGACTGGCTGACATTATTGGATTTTGAGATGACTGCAGGCCGGTTATGCTGCTACGCGCCGCCGTTCAGTCAGGAAAAATGGCTGCGGCGATTTAATTTTATGGAAGCTGCAGGCGATCGCTGGTGGCCCATTTCTGGTGGCGTATATTTCCTGCAGGCGGTCAAGCGCGTGCATGGTATGCGTGTCATCAAGCCTGAATGGAAAGATGTGCTCGCCGCCAGGAGAGGAGTGGTGCCAGTTGCGCGCAGATTTAACGGCAACACCGCTGGAGAAGAGCCTCGGATAGCTGCTCGCACCAAAACCAAAGTGCGAGGCGGGGAGTGAAAACAAAGCACGCTGGTGTGGTGGAGATATTTACTGACGGCGCTTGCAAGGGCAACCCCGGTATTGGCGGCTGGGGTGCTCTGCTGCAATACGATGGACGTACGCGTGAATTATCTGGTGGCGAGAGACTGACCACCAATAACCGCATGGAACTACTTGCGGTGATACGCGCGTTGGAAGCACTGACACGGCCATGTGAAATACATTTACATACTGACTCCCAGTATGTGCAGAAAGGCATCAGTGAATGGATACATTCCTGGAAGAAACGTAATTGGCATACTGCCGCCAGAAAGCCGGTGAAAAATGACGACCTGTGGAAACAACTCGATCAGTTAGCGCAGCAGCATCAGGTCAAATGGTTCTGGGTACGGGGGCACTCCGGCCACGATGGCAACGAACAAGCGGACATGCTGGCAAATCGTGGGGTGGAGTCGGTTATCCGGGGAGAGTGACGAGCGCCGTAGAGAACGCGAAGCTAAGAGCACCTCTAGAAATTAAAAGTTCCGGATAAAACAAGGCAGGAACGAAAATTGTAGACGCGGCATAGGGGGTGATATGCAAGGAAACATTTTTTGTGGGCAGCGAAGTCGTGTAACCAGATCCGGACTATCAGAGATGGCCTGTAGTTTTTGTTGATTTCCCCCTGCGATCTCCAAGTCTTCTGCAGTTAAATAATTTTTCTTACATGGACGACTCATGCACCAAATTTTTCTTGATACTGAGACCACCGGACTGGAACCCAGGCTAGGAAACCGTATCGTCGAAATCGCCGCAGTCGAAATGCTCAACCGGAGACCAACTGGACGCCGCTTGCACCACTACTTGAATCCCGAACGCGAGAGCGAGGCGGGCGCATTACAAGTACACGGCCTAACCAGTGAATTTCTTCAGGACAAACAAAAATTTCGTGACATTGCTCAGGAGTTACTGGAATTCATCGACGGCGCGGAGCTTGTCATGCACAACGCGCCTTTTGACGTAGGCTTCCTTGACCATGAGCTGGGATTGGCTGAGTTGCAACCGTTACGTAGCTACTGCCATACAATCACCGATACACTAAAAATGGCCAAGGATCTGCATCCCGGCAAGAAGAACAATCTTGATGCGCTGTGTGAACGCTATCAGGTGGATAACTCCCGGCGCACCTTACACGGCGCACTGCTGGATGCGGAATTGTTGGCGGAAATTTACCTTGCCATGACCCGTGGGCAGGAAAGCCTGATGATGGAAGAGGAAATCCCGCCGCCAGTGCTTGGCGCCGCGATAAATCCAGCCAACTTGCAAATGCTGGTACCGCCTGCCAGCGCTGAGGAATTGGAAGCCCATGCGCAGCAACTGGAAAGGATCCAGCGTGAAAGCAAGGGCGCATGCGTGTGGCTACGCCTTGAATCTGCTACGACATCAGAATAAGAACTGGCTACCGAGGGATGTGAAATTTGGCGGCGATACCCATACCGGGCAATCATTCCAGATAATTTTAAAAATGGGAATATCAATCAGCATGTGGCGATACTGCGCTTGGTATTGGGGGAGTCAAATGCCTTCACACACCTAACTATCCTTTCGCCATATTTCCAGAATGAAATTATTGGATCGCAAACTGGAGCGGGCCGGGAAGGTTTGCCAAAGAATCGTATGGACAAAATCGCTATCCCACTTCCACCCCTCGCCGAACAACACCGCATCGTTACCAAAGTCGATGAGCTGATGGCACTGTGCGATCGACTGGAAGCCCAGCTCAGCGCCACCCAAACCGATAGCCGCCGTCTGCTCGAAGCCGTGCTGCGCGATGCGCTGATACCTGCAAAGGCCGCTTGAGCGACACCGGCTTTTCAGCGTTACATTGGCATCGGCTATTCCGGTACAGAAACGCCGACTTCTAGCCTGAAGCTGGATGGATGTTATGCAATTTAATTATGCTGCCGGTAATGGCATTGCGGGAAAGGCATCCTCCATCGCATGGCATACATTATCGGCATCGTACCAGCAAAGTTTGGCTGCCGGTTCATCCTTGGCAATCTTGTGTGTGCCGTCGCAAAACGGTTGATTTTTGGAAAGCCCACAGCCGCAGATATATTTTGTTTCTGCACCTATTGTGACCGGATAAGGACTGCTACGATCCCGTTTTACGATTCTTGCCATGATGCTTTACTCCTTTTTGGTTGGGTGACTAAAATATGTTCTTACGTATCCATCATATGCTGTGTCCACATTCTTTGTTCCCGCCACGTTCTGGTTAAACTTTGAATTCTTAGAGACTCCCCACAGACGCACTACAAAGCAATATCCGTTCGCTGCCGCACTTCCGGATACGGATACAGAATGTTGAGCGCCACACTTTTGCCTGCAGTTTCCACGATGCGCACATGCTCGCGCCGCAATTCGCGTGCATGGCGTAAACCGCAAGAGTGCGCGATCATGTCAATCTCCTTATTCATGTTTCTGGCATAGTTGGCGGCGCGCAGGTACTTATCCTCCACCACCAGGCCGCGTTGCAGGCGCTTGTTGTGGGTGGTAATGCCGGTCGGACAAGTGTTGGTATGGCAGCGCATGGCCTGGATGCAGCCCAGCGAGAACATGAAACCCCGCGCGGTGTTGATGAAATCCGCACCCGCGCACAGTGCCCATGCCGCTTTTGCCGAAGTTACCAGTCTGCCCGCCGCAACCACCCGTATGCGCTGTTTCAAATCCGCCTGTAGCAACGCATCTACCACTCGCGGCAACGCTTCGGCGATGGGCAGGCCCATGTGGTCGACCAACGCCTGCGGGGCAGCACCGCTGCCGCCTTCGCCGCCGTCGATAGCGAGAAAATCCGGCGCGTATTCGAGGCCACGGCGGTTTATCGCATCGCACAATTCATTGATGAAATGCCAGCCACCGATGGCGGTCTTGACCCCAACCGGACGTCCGGTCAGGTCGCGGATATAAGCAATCTTATCAAGCAACTCATCGACATTGCCGATGTCATGGTGACGGTTGGGGCTGATGGCATCCTGATGCGCACGAATGCCACGGATGGCAGCAATCTCATCGGTCACCTTGGCGGCGGGCAGCAAGGCCCCTTTGCCCGGCTTCGCGCCCTGGGTGAGTTTGATTTCAAACGCCTTGACCACCTTGGCGAGTTCCCGTGCCCGCTCGGGCGAGAAATTGCCATCCTGATCGCGGATGCCATACTTGGCGGTGCCAATCTGCATGATGATGTCACAGCCACCTTCCAGGTGATAAGACGAAAGCCCGCCTTCTCCGGTATCCAGCCAGCATTTGGCCATTGCTGCACCGCGCGATAATGATTGCACCGCCGGGGCCGAAATTGCGCCGTAGCTCATGCCGCTGATGTTGACCACGGATTTGGCATCGAACGGATGCTCGCAGTAACCCTCGCCGATCATGAGCGATGGTGTCGGCAGTCGGTCGTCTTCCTGTATCGGAAAAGCGGCATTGACGAAAATTATCGAACCGGGTTCGCGCAGATCGTTGGTGGAGCCAAAACCAACGATACCAACTTCATTTTTTGCGTTCTTGTATACCCACGTCCGGGTGGCGCGATTGAACGGCATTTCGTCCCGGTCGCCAGCAAAAAAATACTGACGGAAGTACTCCCCCTGCTTTTCCAGAAAATACCGTAGATGTCCAATAAGCGGATAGTTACGCAGAATCGAATGTTTTTTCTGGGTCAGATCATGAAAGAACCAGAATATGATGAACCCGATCAGGACAAAGCCGAGCAGGGTGCCAAAACTGTAGAAAACTATGTTCATTGCGCCAGACATGCCGCCTCCCTCATCGCATTCAGTTAGAATAACTTGTCGCGGTAAACATGGTAAGCGAATTTCATGGAGAGTTGATGGATTTAGCAGCAGAAATCAGGAACAACGTCAGCCGGGCGCTGGCCGAGGATGTGGGTACAGGCGATCTCACGGCGCTCCTGATCCCTGCCGGGAAGGCTACCAGTGCCAATGTCATCAGCCGGGAAGAGGCGACACTGTGCGGCATCCAGTGGTTTGAAGCATGTTTCCAGCAACTCGCGCCGGAAACCAGGATATGCTGGTTTGCGCAGGACGGCGACGCAATTGATGCCGGACAAGGGTTGTGTGAAATAAACGGTAATGCACGTGTGCTGCTTACCGCAGAACGTCCCGCACTGAATTTTCTGCAAACATTGTCTGCCGTTGCCACGCAAACCCGGCGCTACGTGGAGATGGTGGCCGGAACCGGGGCAGTGATCGTGGATACCCGCAAGACTTTGCCGGGCCTGCGGCTTGCGCAGAAATACGCGGTAAAATGTGGCGGCGGCGTCAACCATCGTCTGGGTCTATATGACGGCATACTCATCAAGGAAAATCACATTATCGCTGCGGGCAGTATTGCACAAGCCTTGCAAGCAGCCAGAGAAATTGCCACGTCAGGGGTATTCATCCAGATTGAGGTGGAAACACTGGATCAGTTGCGTCAAGCGCTCGCTGCCGGGGCAGAGATGATCCTGCTGGATAATTTTGAACTTGCCCAGATGCGCAGCGCAGTTGCTTTGACTGCAAAACTGACAAGTGGGCGAACCATACTGGAAGCATCGGGAGGAATCACGCTGGAGAACGTGCGCGCTGTCGCGCAAACCGGGGTGCACCGGATCTCCGTCGGCAGCCTCACCAAGGATTTGCAGGCAGTGGATCTATCGATGCGACTCCTTACATGACCTTGTCCGCTTACCTTCCAATATGGCCGCTGTCGGTCAGTCCGGCCCTTTGGCTCGCGCTTGCCCTGGTAATTGCCGTACTGGTAGGAGAAGGGCTAGTGCGCTATCTGCGGCTGCCGCGCATTGTAGGTTATGTTGGCATTGGGATGTTACTGGGGCCTGCCGGCTTGAATATGATCCCGGTACTACCTGCTGCAGAATGGCGACTACTAATTGATTTGGCGCTTGGTATTCTGTTGTTTGAGTTGGGAAGCAAGGTGAATCTGCGCTGGCTTAAGGCTAATCCCTGGATTGCCGGTACCAGCCTGCTGGAAGCTGCCGCAACTTTCTTTGCGGTATTTGGACTGTTGCTATGGTTCGATGTCGCGCACGTTACCGCCGCAGTGGTAGCGGCCATTGCAATTGCCACTTCACCCGCCATTGTAGTACGCACGGTGACGGAATCCCGCGCTCGGGGGCAAGTCACCGAGCGATTGCTGCTGATGACTGCGCTCAATTGTATTTATGCCATTATCTGCCACAAACTGGCTGTCGCTTTCATGCATGATGAAGCTGGCACGAGTCTGATCCATACCGTGTTGCAACCACTTTACCTCATCAGTGGGTCGGCGCTGCTGGGCGGGTTATTTGGCAGCGCTTTCAATTTTATCCATCGCCATATGGGGCAACACGAAGAAACTTTCTCTTTCCTTTTGTTTGGCATGATTGCAATTGCGACCATCGTAGCTTCGACACTCAAGCTCAGCCCGATGCTGGTGCTGTTGGCAGCCGGCCTGATCACCCGTTATCAGCGTGAGCACCCCCGCACTTTCCTGCCACATTTTGGTTCTGCCGGCGCAATTCTGGTCGTGTTGATGTTTACTGCCAATGGCCTCGCGGCAAATCTCGATGGGCTGCGTGACAGCATGCTGCTGGTGTTGCTGCTCATCCTGGTGCGCGCTATCGCTAAACTGTTGCCGGTGCTGGTGCTGGCAAGGTATAGCGGCATCAGTCTGCATCAGGCGATAGCCCTGGGAATCGCACTTGTACCCATGTCCAGTCTTACATTGCTATTAACATTGGATACGGCTGTTGTTTTCCCTGCTTTTGCTTCGGGACTGGGGTTGGTGTTAATGAGCTGCATCGTGATACTGGAGCTTGCCGGACCCATTCTGGTGCAAATGGCTCTGCGGGGAGCAGGAGAAACACTAGAGGCACCCTGGAGGAGAAAAGTATGAGTTTGATGCCCTTTGCCTCATCCCGCCCGTTAAGCATCGGGGTTGAGCTTGAGCTGCAATTACTTAATTGCAACGATTACGACTTGATCTCTTCAGCACCTGACATGCTGCGCCGGATAGCAACGCAGGCACACCACGGGGAAATAAAGCCCGAAATGACCCGCAGCATGATTGAGATTAATACCTCGGTGCAGCACGAATACGGTGCGCTGGTTGAGGAGTTGCGTTCCTTGCGCAACACCGTAGCCGATGCCGGTCGCTTTCTCAATATCGCGGTGGCTGGCGGCGGCACGCATCCGTTCCAGCATTGGAGCGAACAGAAGATTTTTGACGCGCCACGTTTTCATTATTTGTCCGAGTTATACGGCTATCTGGCAAAACAGTTCACCATATTCGGCCAGCATGTTCACATCGGTTGCCCAGGCCCGGACGAAGCGCTCCATCTGTTACATATGCTGTCGCGCTATGTTCCGCATTTTATTGCATTGTCTGCTACCTCCCCATTTGTGCAGGGGCATGATACGGGATTCGCCTCGGCTCGCCTTAATTCCGTTTTTTCCTTCCCGCTTAGCGGGCGTGCGCCATTCGTTTTAAATTGGGAAGATTTTGAGCGTTTCTTCGGAAAAATGACTGACACTGGCGTAGTCGAGTCGATGAAAGATTTCTACTGGGACATCCGTCCAAAACCCGAGTTTGGCACCATCGAGGTACGGGTATGCGATACCCCGCTTACTGTCGAAATTGCTGCTGCCATAGCCTGTTATATCCAGGCAATGGCGCGCTATATTATGGTGGAACGACCCGGTGAGCCGCAGGAGGATGATTATCTGGTCTATACGTTTAACCGTTTCCAAGCTTGCCGCTTCGGACTCGAAGGAGTCTTCATTGATCCGCGCACCCATGAACAGCGCAGTCTGCGGGAGGATATTGCAGATATGCTGCTACGTATTGCCGATCATGCCGTAGAGTTGCGGGCTGAGGAAGCAATGGAACGTATCCGCGAGATACTCGCTAAAGGCAACGGTGCAAGCTGGCTGCGCCAGACTTACGCGCACGAACACAATCTTAGCGATATGATGCAGCAACAGGCCAAGTTGTGGATGAACGGTTAACGGCACCTGCAATAACCAGGATGTCACGCCCATTACGCATTGGGCTGTCACCGCGGATCCTGCACCACCCTCCAGCGGAACTGGGTTTTCGCAATAAAACCCTGCAATATCTTGAACAGACCATTGCGCACTGCTGGCCCAATACTGGAGGATTTTCTTGCTGCAGTCAGAAAACAGCGGGTATGAGTCAAACCTGTTCGGCGATGAAGGCCTTGACTGCATCGGTATCGGCATCCATCACCACATACCGCTGCGGCAGGTTTTCCAGGTTCTCGTAGCTTGATGGGCGTTTCGGCTCATGGCCGATAGCTTCGATAATGCTCTCGGAAAATTTAACCGGCAGTGCGGTTTCCAGACAAATCAGCGGCACACCGGCTTCGCGCTGCTCCAGTCCCACTTTTACGCCATCGGCGGTATGTGGATCTACCAGTACACCGTATTGCTGATGCAGCTTATGGATGGTGGCGATACGCGCTGCATGATTGCTGGTTCCCGATACAACACCGAAATCTTTTGCTTTCTCCCATAACGGTGTATCGGCAAGATTGAAAGCGGCACCCTTGTCTACCGCTCGCCACAACTCTTTTACCTTGGCTGCATCGCGCCCGGTCAGGTCAAATATAAAACGCTCGAAATTCGACGCCTTGGAAATATCCATCGAGGGACTGCTGGTATGTTGTGTTTCTGCCGTGGTGCGGGGCCGGTAGCAGCCGCTGCGAAAGAATTCATCCAGCACGTCATTCTCGTTGGTAGCAAGTATCAGCCGCTTGATCGGCAGTCCCATCATGCGTGCTACATGACCGGCGCAGATATTACCGAAATTTCCCGATGGCACAGCGAATGACACCTGATCGGTATTTGAACGGGTGGCGGCAAAATAACCCTTGAAGTAATAAACGATCTGCGCCGCAACGCGTGCCCAGTTGATCGAATTGACGGTACCGATATGGTATTTTTGTTTGAAAATGTGATCATTGCTCACTGCCTTGACGATGTCCTGGCAGTCATCAAACACACCACGAATGGCAATATTATGTATGTTCGGATCCTGCAGGGAAAACATTTGTGCAGTCTGAAAAAGACTCATTTTTCTATGCGGTGAGAGCATGAATACCCGGATACCACGTTTGCCGCGCATGGCATATTCCGCGCTGGAGCCGGTGTCGCCGGAAGTTGCGCCGAGGATATTCAGTTCTTCCCCGGTTCTTGCCAGTGCGTACTCGAACAGATTGCCGAGTAATTGCATGGCGATGTCCTTGAATGCAAGCGTTGGTCCGTTGGACAGGCCGAGAATGTGCAGCCCCGGTTCCAGGGTCTTGAGCGGGGTAATCTCCTTGCTGTGAAACAATTTGGCGGTATAGGTGCGTTTGATGATACCGCGTAAATCGGCGGCGGGAATATCATCGGCAAAACGCGAAAGAATTTCAAATGCAAGTTGCGGATAACTCAGCCCACGCCATTTCTCAAGTTCGGCGGGACTGATACTCGGATATGCTTCAGGCATTGCCAGTCCACCATCAGAGGCTAGACCACTCAGGAGAATTTCTGAAAACGTTTTTGGCGGCATGCCGCCACGGGTGGAGATATAACGCATGTTTTTCGCCGCAAAATATATTTTTTCAATACCCCTTTGAGGGGGGCGTGCAGGCCACAAAGAAACTTTAAGGGACAATGGCTGGGTGGTTGTAATTCACCCAGCTGGGAACACGTTATATTGCACAAACATCCACATTCCTTCACGTGGATCATTTTTGTGGGGTTATTTACTATTCAGTTCTTCCAGCCGGATACGTGTCACTTTGCCTGTCATCACCGGTAGTTTTTCTATTCTGACAATGGCTGCGTTGATATTCTTTTCCATCGTCATATGGGTGAGCATAATGATGTTTACCTGGTTTTCGCCCTCACTGGGCTCCTTTTGCACCATCGCATCGATCGAAATGTCCAGGTCGGCAAGTATGCGGGTAATATCGGCGAGCACACCCGGTTTATCCAGCGTTCGCAGTCGCAGATAATAGGAAGTCTCTACTTCTTCCATCGGCAGAATGGGGGTATTCGACAGCAGATCCGGCTGAAAAGCGAGATGGGGAACACGGTGTTTCGGATCGGCAGTGTGCATGCGGGTCACATCCACCAGATCTGCGACGACCGAGCTGGCGGTGGGTTCGGCACCAGCCCCAGCGCCATAATACAGCGTAGCGCCCACTGCATCACCTTTTACCACAATCGCATTCATCACACCCTCGACGTTGGCGATTAGTCGCCGCGCAGGGATCAGCGTAGGATGAACGCGCAGCTCGATACCCCTGGAGGTGCGCTTGGTAATGCCCAGCAGTTTGATGCGGTAGCCCAACTCCTCGGCATAACAAATATCTTCGCGGGTCAGTTTGGCGATGCCTTCGGTATAGACCTTGTCGAATTGCATGGGAATGCCAAAAGCGATGGCCGCCATGATGGTGAGTTTGTGTGCGGCATCAATACCTTCGATGTCGAAAGTAGGGTCAGTCTCGGCATAACCCAGCTTCTGCGCCTGTTTCAGCACAGTGTCGAAGGTCAATCCCTTATCGCGCATTTCTGACAAAATGAAATTGCTGGTGCCGTTGATAATGCCGGCAATCCATTCGATACGGTTGGCAGTCAATCCTTCACGCAACGCCTTGATAATTGGAATACCGCCCGCCACTGCTGCTTCGAATGCGACCATCACCCCTTTTTTCTGTGCGGCAGCAAAAATTTCAGTGCCGTGTGAAGCCAGCAGCGCTTTGTTGGCAGTAACTACATGTTTGCCGTTTTCAATGGCCTTGAGGATCAACTCCTTGGCGACGGTATAACCACCGATCAGTTCAATCACGATGTCTATGTCAGGATTTGTGACGATTTCGTTCGCATCGGCGGTGACTATGACATTGTCGCCTACAATTTTGCGCGCCTTTTCTACCTCGCGGTCAGCCACCATCGTAATGACGATGCCACGGCCAGCACGGCGAGTGATTTCTTCCTGATTGCGCTTGAGTACCGCAAAGGTACCACCACCAACTGTACCAATACCTAACAGACCTACGTTAATGGGTTTCATGTTTTCAGTACAAAAAGAAGATTAAATAAAATTGGGGGGTAAACACTAAGTTCCGTGCCGCTTGCGATAATTTTCAAGAAAATGTGCAATGCGACCTATGGCTTCGGTAAGGTCATCACTGTTCGGCAGAAAGACTACGCGCACATGGTCCGGCTGTGGCCAGTTAAAGCCGCTACCCTGCACCAGTAGAACCTTCTCTTCAATCAGTAAATCCAGCACAAATTGCTGATCATTGTTGATCGGATACATTTTTGGATCAAGACGTGGGAACAGATACATCGCCGCCTGAGGTTTGAAGCAGGTAATGCCGGGAATGTCGGTGAGCAGCTTCCAGGCAAGATCACGCTGGCGCACTAGCCGTCCTGTCGGCATTACCAGATCATTGATGCTTTGGTAGCCGCCGAGCGCGGTCTGAATACCGAATTGCGCGGGTACGTTGGCACACAGGCGCATTGACGCCAGCATAGTCATGCCGGCGATGTAATCGCGGGCATGCTGCTTTTCGCCAGAAACCACCGCCCAACCAGAGCGGAATCCCGCAGCGCGGTAGTTCTTCGATAAGCCGTTGAGAGTGACAAACAGTACGTCATCCGCCAGTGATGCAATTGAAGTATGCGTTGCACCATCGTACAACACCTTGTCATAAACCTCATCCGCATAAATGATGAGTTGGTGCTGACGGGCAATCTCAATGATCTCGCGCAACAAGTCATCCGGATAGAGTGCGCCGGTTGGATTATTAGGATTGATGATGACGATGGCACGAGTATTCGCGGTTACTTTGGCACGAATATCATCCAAGTCAGGCAGCCAACCGGATTGCTCGTCGCATATATAATGCCGTGCCGTGCCACCCGCCAGTACCACTGCTGCCGTCCATAGAGGATAATCGGGTGCGGGAATCAGCACTTCGTCACCGCTATTCAGTAGCGCCTGCATGGTCATAACGATCAATTCGGATACGCCATTGCCGATGTAAATATCCTCCATTTGGACATCGTGGATATGCTTCTCCTGGGTATAGTGCATGATCGCCTTGCGTGCGGCGAACAAGCCTTTGGAGTCACAGTAACCGGAAGCATCAGACAGATTGTGGATCACGTCCTGCAGAATTTCCTCAGGCGCATCAAAACCGAACGATGCTGGGTTGCCGATATTAAGCTTGATGATGTAGTGTCCATCTTCTTCCATCTGTTTGGCGCGGTCGAGCACCGGCCCACGAATGTCGTAACAGACATTAGCCAGCTTGCTGGATTTTAGTATCGGTTGCATGGTTTTAATAAAAGCCTTGAGCCACGAAAGGCGCTGATAAAGACAACTGAAATGGACGGAATTTTAATTCTGCCCCATTATTTTTTACTTTATCGTGACGCAAAAAAGATGTAATGTTACCCGACCCGCCAACCTGCCGCAAATGGAGACCTCAATTGAAGCTGCATCTTTCCGGACCTTCCGAACAGAATATGTTCACTGGCTATGGCACCGGCTATGTAATGGTTAATCAGACACGCTATGAACGCAGCCTGATTATTCTGCCCGACCGTATCATCGAAGATTGGCCAGCGCAGACTTTCGAGCAACTGGCGGTAGAACATTTTGAGTATTTGTGCTCATTGCGACCGGAAATAGTATTACTGGGTACTGGCGCTACCCTGCGTTTTCCTAATGTTTCCCTGACAAAAATACTGACTGCTTCAAAAATCGGTGTTGAAGTAATGGATACCAGTGCTGCCTGCCGCACCTATAATATTCTGACAGCGGAAGGGCGGCGAGTGGCAGCAGCGTTGCTGGTCTAGGTTTTGCCGATTGGTACATGGGCGCCTCTAATAATTAAAAGCGTACTTATCGGGTGCAAGTGAGAATATCGAGGAAATGTCACTGATGAAATGAAATGGAATCGGAATAAGGAAATATTTCTTGCGAGTAACGAAGCATTGCAAAAAAATCCAGATTTTTAGCGGTGATCTGCATCACGATAATACATCAGGGCTGGCAAACTCGGTGCGTGCTCGTTCCTGCCAACCTTTCAGCCAGATGGGGAATTCCGCAGCCGGCATCGGAATAGAGATGAAAGATCCCTGTGCCAGATCACACCCGGTACGCTGTAGCAGGTCCCAGTCATTTCGGTCTTCGACTCCTTCGGCCACAACCTCCATGCCTAGTTGTCTTGCCAGAGCAAGACTGGCATCATACATTGCCCGCAGGGTCTCATCGTTCCAGGCCCGATGCACAAAGCCTTGATCGATCTTGAGTTCATCAAAGGGAATGTCGCGTAATTGTGCGAGGGAAGAGTGCCCTGTGCCAAAGTCGTCGATTGAGAGGTGAAAACGTTTCAGACGCAGCCGTGTCAGGATTTCCAGTGGGGCCCGCGTGTCCTGCATCAGACGGCTTTCCGTCACCTCCAGCACCACCCCCTGCGGCGGCACGCCTGCCTTGGTTGCGAGTTCGGTAACGAAATCGACAAAGTCCAGAGACATCAGGTTATCCATCGAGATATTGACGGCCACCCGCAATGCCAGCCCCGCTTCTTGCCAGGCTTTTGCCTGGGTCAGCGCGCTGGTTAATACCGTGCGGGTGAGATCATTGATCAAGCCGTGCGCTTCTGCCACGCCGATGAACTGATCAGGAAGTATTATTCCATCTACGGGGTGGCGCCAGCGCACCAAGGTCTCTACCCCTACCACTGCAGCAGTAGCGACCGCTACCTTGGGTTGGTAGTAATTGACCAGTTGGCCGCTGCCAATGGCAGCATACACCTCGTCCGCGCCATAAACTTTCTTCGTTACCGGAAGATTATCCAGGGCGGGAGGCGTCCACTTTTCCAGCAGCGCGGACAACACCTCCGGCTTGACCGGTTTACGCAGATGCCCGAGCACCTGAATTCTATGTGCCTGCACCAGTTTTTCAGCAGCCTGCAGCATGCGCTCATCTTCGCCGCTGATCAGGATTAGACTGCCGCTGTAGTGTCGTTCGACCAAGTGGCGGACAAATTCGATGCCGTCCATTCCCGGCATATTGAGATCCAGCAGGATCAGGTTTGGCCGTACGTTTACATCATCGATCTGATCAAGGGCAGTATGCCCGTTATCGCACAGCGTGACTGAGGTGAACCCCATATTTGTCAGCATACGGGCCAGCAGTTTGAGCATGAAAGGCTCGTCATCCAGCGCCAGAATCGTGACTGCGGATCTCTTAACCATGAATTTTCCCTTTGGAGCCCTAACAGGTACTTCGTAGAATCTGAAGCATGTAAGGCTACCACTTATTCCAATTTCATTGCATCAGCGATACGTTCGCTAATATCTTCACTTGCATCTGACCGTACTATTCATCCCAAAGGAAGCTCCCTCAGAAGTCAACTGTTTGTGCTATTCGTTCGTCATCGTCCCGTTTCATTTTCGAGCTGAAATTGAAATCGTACGTCGTCATAATATTTATGAAGTCACTTGGCGTCATTCTGGAGCCACGGGGAAACAGTAAGAAATAAGCTGGAAAAACAGGTTGCAGGTAAGAATGAAGAACATGTCCCGACATGGCATAAATCATCGGGGAAGAAATGAATTTAAGATTGAAACTGCGTTGTTCCAGATCACTCAGCAATCCGCGTACTGAGGAGATCGACAGCCTTTTAACAAACGTTGGCGTCATGCGTGTTCCCGCTACCCGTGACGGGCGGTGGGAACACCCCGCAACCGCGCTACCTCACTCGCTATCGCTGCTCTC
>VFJL01000020.1 GCA_009886095.1 Nitrosomonadales bacterium
CGCCAGAGTCTGCTCAAGGCTACCGGTGCGGCGGCGGTATTTATTGCCAACCTGGATAGTGGCACTCTGCCAGAGAACGCTTATGAGGCAGCAGAAATGCTGTCCAACTGTCTGAATGACCTGTCTGAAGACACTTTGCGCGATGCGCTGAACACGGTGAAGGCAGAGTTGACTGCCAGTGAATGAGTTTAATACGATCGCCAACGCCGCCTAGAGTTGGTCTTGTTCTGACCGGCGGTGGTGCGCGTGCCGCCTATCAGGTTGGGGTGTTACAGGCAATCGCCGCAATGCTGCCGGAGGGTGCACCCAATCCATTTCCCGTTATTTGCGGTACCTCCGCCGGTGCAATTAATGCTGCCAGTCTTGCGGGCTCGGCCAGGAACTTTCATGAAGGCGTGAGACAGCTGGTGTCAGTGTGGGAGAATTCCCATGTCGACCAGGTTTATCGATCCGACCCAATCGGTGTGCTTAGCAATAGCGCACGCTGGCTGACTTCCCTGTTATTTAGCGGATTGGGCAAGCATAGTACTGATGCAGTTTCCATGCTGGACAACTCACCTTTTGCGCAACTGCTGGAGCAGCACCTACCGTTTCGCGCGATCCAGAAGAGTATCCAGGCAGGCGCTGTGCATGCTCTGGGCATTACTGCATGGGGCTACACCTCCAGCCAATCGGTGACGTTTTATCAAGGTGCGGATAGCATAGCTCCCTGGAAACGGGTGCGTCGTGTCGGTATTGCGGCGCGTATTGGTGTCGAGCACCTGATGGCATCTTCTGCCATCCCATTTCTTTTTCCAGCAATAAAACTACATCGTGAATATTTTGGTGACGGCTCTATGCGTCAGCTTGCACCCATTAGTCCAGCTCTGCATCTGGGGGCAGAACGGGTGCTGGTGATAGGGGTACGCAAGACAGTTGAGATGTCGCCCGATCGTATAAGAGTGGATAGTTATCCGCCACTGGCACAGATTGCAGGACACGTCATGAGCAGCATCTTTCTCGACGGCCTTGACGCGGATCTGGAACGGCTGCAACGTATCAATAATACCATCCAGCTGATCCCACAGGAGAAGTTGGAAAGTAACAACATTCCTCTGCGCCGGGTGGAGTCGATGGTGATTTCCCCCAGCATGGAAATCAACAAGATCGCAGAACAGCACGCCCTTGCTCTACCACGCACTATCCGTCTTTTTTACCGTGCTCTTGGCGCGACGGGCCGTGACGGCTCTGCCCTATTGAGTTATGTGCTGTTTGAGGAACCTTTCTGCCGCGCTCTGATCCAGCTGGGTTACCAGGATACGATTCCGCACACAACAGAGATACTGCGGTTTCTCGGAGTTACCACAGACGATTGAGCCGGTGCTGATATAATCCTGCGCTGGAAATTCCGTCAGGGATAAATTCAGACGGCATAATCACACTCCACCAGATTGCTTCACCTTCAGAGATTACTATATGGATATTGCCAGCCTGGAATTCTGGGTCGCAGTAATGCAAATTATCGCGATTGATATTGTGTTGGGTGGCGACAACGCAGTCGTGATTGCGCTTGCCAGTCGCCGCTTGCCGGAAAAACAACGCAACCGGGCGATTTTCTGGGGGGTGTTCGGTGCCATCGGCCTGCGCGTGGTGCTGATTTTTTTCGCCCTCACTCTGCTGGCAATTCCTTTTCTGAAAATTGCCGGTGCGGTGATGCTGCTATGGATCGGGGTCAAGTTGCTTCAACCCGAACCTGAAGATGGCGGGCATGAGATCAATGCCAGCACCACGCTGCTGGGTGCGATCAAGACTATCATTATCGCCGATGCGGTAATGAGTCTGGACAATGTCATTGCCATTGCAGGTGCCGCCAAGGACAGTATCGGCCTGGTTATTTTCGGTTTGGTAGTGAGCGTACCCATCATTGTATGGGGTAGCAAGCTGGTGATGAAGCTGATGGACCGTTTCCCTGTCGTCATTGCCATCGGTGCCGGCTTGCTTGGCTGGATCGCGGGCGATATGGCAGTAACCGATGCCGCCACCAAGGAATGGGTCAAAGGCAGTATGCCCTTGCTGCAATGGATTGCCCCGGCGACTGGTGCACTGCTGATCGTCATTCTCGGCAAGTGGCTGGCTGCACGAGCATCGGCACGCATAGCAGCAAAATCTGTGCAGGTGGCTGATTTGGCTGATAATGGCCAACACCCGCCACAGTCATAGTCATAACAAGGAGAAATTATGCTAAAAATTCTGTTGCCGGTGGATGGTTCCGATATTTCCAACAAAGCGGTCACAGATTTCATAAAACTGCTCGACTGGTACAGGGAAACACCGGAAATTCATTTACTCAATGTTCAGCTACCGTTACGTGGTGATATCGGCATGTTCATCGACAAGGAGAACATTAAACAATATCATCAGGAAGAGGGTTTAAAAGCTCTACAGGCGTCGCGCGATTTGCTTTATCAGGCGGGCATTGCCTGCCAGTTGCACATTCTCGTGGGTGACCCGGCGGAAATGATTAAGCACTGCGCCATCGAGAAGCAGTGCAACCAGATCGTCATTGGGCCACGCGGATTGGGGTCAGTAAAGGGTTTGTTGCTGGGCTCTGTCACCAACAAGGTGATGCAGCTTTCTACAATACCGGTATTATTGGTTAAGTAGCGATTGGGCCATACAATGTATAGTCGCACTGCCCAACCTTTGGGACGCATGTCACTACATGCCGGATAATCCATCAGGACAGAGCCGGCTGAGATTACGGTGATTACCATTTTATTTTAATTCGCACGTAACGTGTGTCCGTGACAAGCGCTTTTTGTTTACATGCTGTCAACTTGAGCGGACAGATGCTATGAGGTACCCATGAGTACAATCCCCACACCAGATTCAACCCAGTTGAACCCTGTCGATAATAGCATCAGGCTGGATTTCTCCAAAAATCTGCAAGCCGTCGCCAATCGGATATATGCCGCTGGCAACATCGACGAAATCATGCTGGAAGTGAGTAAGGATATTTGCTCGCTATTTAACACGGAACGCCTGATCATCTATTCGATTGGCGAGGATAAAACTTTTATTGTTTCCAAAGTGAGAACCGGACCCAATCTGTTCAGGGAATTGAAAATTCCCATTAGGGATCAAGACATCGTTGGTTTCGTCTGCACCAACAAGAAGGCCGTCAATATCAAGGACGTTTATGACGAAAGCGAACTAAAAGCACTTGGCCCGCAATTACATTTCTTGCGGGAAGTGGACAAACGTACCGGCTATCGCACCAAGCAGATGCTGGTGGCACCAATACTAAACACCAGTAACAATGAGTTGATGGGCGTGGTACAGCTTATCAATAGCGGAACCGGCAAACCTTTCCCGCAGATGGTTGTGAGCGGGGTGCGCGAACTTTGCCAAACGTTGGCTATCGCCTTCAAGCAGCAATCCAGGTATGACAATTTAGTTACCGAGGGGGTTATTTCAGCGGCAGAGCTGGATTTAGCTACGCATTCTGCGCGTAGAAAAGGGGATGACCTGGAAGCGGCGCTAATTGAAGGGTTTCATATCAAGCCATCATCTCTTGGCAAATCACTGGCTTTGTTTTTCGGAGTGGAATATGAACCTTTCAAAGCTGACCGGATCAGGCCGGCGAAACTGCTAAAAAACCTGAAACGCGATTACATCGAGAAAAATTTCTGGCTGCCGATCGACGATACCGAGGACGGGTTGGTGGTGCTGACAACCAATCCCGATAAAATCAAAGCCTCGCATATCGTCGACAATGTTTTTCCAAAGCAAAAAATCATCTACAAGGTCTGCCCCCATCGTGAATTTAAAGCGACCCTGGATTTATTTTATAGCGACACTGGCCTGGGGGAAGCAGATACCAGCAGCATAAGCGAAATGCTTTCCACTCTTGATAATACGGTAGAAATCGAGGATGTGGCTGACGACAGCCCTACCGTATCCGATAACGAATTAGTAAAGCTGGTCAACAAGATCATCACCGATGCCTATAACATGGGAGCTTCCGACATTCATGTCGAGCCCTATCCAGGCAATGCCAAAACCGAAATCCGTTTCCGCAGAGACGGTTTGTTGCTGCCCTATATCCAGATACCCGCGTACTACCGCAATCCGTTGGTGACGCGCATCAAGATAATGTGCGATCTGGATATTTCCGAGAAACGCAAACCTCAGGATGGCAAGATAAAATTCAAGAAATTTGGCCCGCTGGATATTGAGCTGCGGGTTGCCACCATTCCCTCTGCGGGTGGAATGGAAGACGTGGTGATGCGCATTTTGTCAGGAGGGGAAGTGATTCCGCTCGACAAAATGGGCTTCACTGCGCGCAACCTGAAGGAACTCAAAACGCTGATCAGCAAGCCCTACGGTCTGTTCTTTGTCTGCGGCCCGACCGGTTCCGGGAAAACCACCATGTTGCACTCTGTCCTGAAGACTCTCAACACTCAGGAAACCAAAATCTGGACCGCCGAAGACCCAGTCGAAATTACACAAAAGGGATTGCGTCAGGTACAGATGAACCCCAAAGCAGGATTAACTTTTTCGGCGATAATGCGATCCTTCCTGCGAGCCGACCCCGATATCATCATGGTGGGTGAGATGCGCGACAAGGAAACTACCAGTCTCGGCATCGAAGCTTCGCTCACTGGCCACCTGGTGTTCGCAACCCTGCATACCAACAGCGCAACGGAGTCCATCGTCCGCTTACTGGACATGGGCATGGATCCATTTACCTTCTCTGATGCGTTACTGGGAATTCTGGCGCAGCGTCTGGCCAGACGCCTGTGTAACTGTAAAAAAGCACATACCGCCGGACCGGCAGAAATCCATGCCCTGCTGGTAGAGTATTGCGAAGAGTTAAAAAATATTGAGCGCTTCAAGACTGATCCTGAAGCTGCTTACCAGTCGATCCAAGCTGACTGGATCAAGCAGTATGGCAATGACAAGGGGGAGATTACGCTATATGAGGCTACTGGCTGCGACACCTGTACCGGCAGTGGCTACAAGGGGCGAGTTGGTTTACATGAATTGTTGATCGCTACCGATGCGCTGAAAAGTGATATTCAGGATCATGCACGGGTGACTAAAATGCTGGCCACTGCGTTGGATGATGGTATGCGCACCTTGAAGCAGGACGGTATCGAGAAAGTGTTGCAGGGCATTACCGATATGCGCCAGGTACATGCGGTATGTATCAAGTAAACGAGGGGGCAATGTGACAAAAAAGGGCACATTCCGCCGAATTCAGGTTGCGTCCGGAGAAAATACTGCGACGCTTTGTCGCTGTCGCGTTGCCCGTGCCCCCAGCGACACATAAAAAAAGCCCCTCACGCGGAGGGGCTTTTTATTTGGTGGGTTGCGCTTACGTTCCACCTATATAACTAAGCGCAGAGCCCGCCGCCCGGTTTCAGACCGCGTGTGTTGTTACAAATTGTACCGGTCATTACCCACGGCAAGGTTGACGCCCCGACTGTGGGAACTGGTGTAAAAACAAAAGTCAACGCGGTTCCGTCAGTGGCGGTTGCTGTACTGGTTCCACTCACCACACCGTTTGCGATACTCATACTTTTAGCATTAGTTGAATCCGGGGAGGTTGCTGGAACGCCATTTTGGCCATAACCGCAGCTAGTTAAACTTCCGGCATCCTGGTAGCACACGCCAATTGCCAGCTTATAAGCTGCCAGCTCGGCTACAGTGCCTGCGGCCCTGGTACGCGAGGTGTAATCGCCATACTGCGGGATCGCAATCGCCGCCAGAATACCGATAATCGCTACCACGATCATCAGTTCTATTAAGGTAAAACCTTTTTGGGTTTTCATGATTGATTCTCCTTTAAGGATTAAACACAACATTTGAAGTGTCTAATTTATTATAAGCAGGAATCGTGCCATATCAAGCCGCTTAACCTAACTGAATGCAAATAGTGTATCGCGGTCGATTTTCTCAGCAAAATTTTACTCATAGCGAAGTGCCTCCACGGGCCTCATCGCCGCCGCTTTCCTGGCTGGGTAAAAGCCAAAAAATATTCCTACTGCCGATGCAAAGAAAAACGCCAAACCCACCATGCCGAGGGTGATAACAACCACCATGTCCGCCGCTCGACTCACCGCCCAGGCGCCGCTGATGCCTAGCGCCACGCCTACCAGTCCACCCAGGATACAGATCACCAGCGCCTCCAGCAGGAATTGCGTAAGAATAGCGCGGCGATTGGCACCGATGGCCATACGAATACCAATTTCACGGGTGCGTTCAGTCACCGACACCAGCATGATGTTCATAATGCCGATGCCGCCGACCAGTAACGATACCGAGGCGATCGCCCCCAGCATCAGCGACATCACCTTGGCAG
>VFJL01000019.1 GCA_009886095.1 Nitrosomonadales bacterium
CGAACAGGGCGCCTGCGAATTGAACAATCCCGCTCTGCTGCCGGGCCGTTCAGGCTTTCTCCTCGGCAGCTGCCGATACGTCGTGGTACCAATTCATTGCACTTCAAGTTCAATGAATTGACAGACGGTTATCTCAGGTTGCAGTGGTAAACGGGAATTGAAGTCACTCGACATCGCATAGAGTGGTTATTCAAATTTCAGATAGTGCCCGCCGCTATGGTTTTTATCGGGCACTGAGTTTACTCAACGCAAACTCAAGGGGACATTTCTATTTGGGAGAAAGGGGACATTACTACTTTGCGCTGACATATTCACACTGACCCCTCCTCAGTCTCTCTCTTTTATGTTACAATCACTATTGTCAATAACCATAAGGTGTTGATAGTAAGGGTTAAATTAACCGTGGCGAATTAGCTCAGTGGTTAGAGCAGCGGAATCATAATCCGTTGGTCCCCAGTTCGAGTCTGGGATTCGCTACCAGCAATCAAACTACTGCCATCCTTGCAGCCTGATACCAATACCAATACCGTTGCTAAGCAACCGAATAATTGACTGTAAAAACGTGCGCTATTTGAGACTGCAAATTCTGCGGTTTCAACGGGAAGAACGTCAGATGGTCAAAAGTTCAGGATTACCAACTTAGAGCATTGCCCACGTTCTTGTTGTCCGCCCACTGCATAACTGATTTGTACCGTCTTCATCACCAGCCCCTTGAACACCTTGCGCATCTCCGGAATGTCGTTGACAGAAATGATGATCGTGCTTCCTTTGATCGTTCTGGCCAGCTCAGCCATCTGATTGTACTGTTCCAGATCAAAATCTACACCATAGCCTTCTGTGCCCCAATCGGGCGGATCACAATAGAACAAAGTGTGTTCGGTCGTACTTGCGTATGCAGTCCTGCCGTGCCATGTGCTCGATACAGGTTAACCAATTCACCGTTTATATCATTGAGTACCTCAACATGCGTCTGGTCTTTTATAAAGTACAACACTGCAGCGCCACAGAATGGCTCCACGTAACACTGATGCTCCGGAAACAATGGAATATATGTTTTGCCAGTCGACGTTTGTTTGCATGGGTTTATTGTGTGGGATGTGCGCTCACAGTCTCTTTGTACCTATTTTGAGCTGGCGAGGCAGTAACAACCCCATCCCATCAGATGCAAAGCGCCTGTATAATCCTTGAATCTAAATCCGGCAATTGATCGCTCGCTTCCTAGTCTAACGCTATGACATATAGTAATTTTTTGCAGTATTTCGCCTTCACCTTTGGGGTGAGTTCGCTACGGGGAAAATCGCACGATTTTTGCGGCAGGTGGCTGCGTTGCAATTCCCTGGAGTGGAATGACCATTCTGCGTCGTTACACCTTGTTCTGCACATCAAAAACTGCACGCTCTATCCCGTCGAACTGCCGGATTTAGTTCAATGAAATTTGATATTGTCATTATCGGCGGCGGACTGGTGGGAACGGGCCTGGCGCTCGCTCTCAAAGACAGCGGCTTGAGAATAGCCCTGGTGGAATCTCGCCCCCCCGCTGCTCTGCCTGCTGACACCAGTTGGGACAGCAGAATTTACGCCATCAGCCCCGGCAGTGCTGCGTTTCTGCAAACCCTTGGGGTGTGGCAGACACTCGATGCCGCGCGCATAACGCCAGTTTATGAAATGGTAGTGTTCGGGGATGACAGCGCCGCACGGCTTGATTTTAGCGCCTACGATACCGGCTTGACGGAGCTGGCCTTCATTGCGGAAAATCGCCAGCTTCAGACTGCGGTGTGGAAGGCGCTCAAGCGCCGGAAGAAGGATATGACGGTTTTCTGTCCCGCACAGTGCACCTCGATAGTATGGAACGAATCTCAGGTCGATTTGCAGCTGGCAGATGGCAGTGTGCTGCAGGCCGCATTAATCGTTGCTGCGGATGGCCTGAATTCCTGGGTGCGGCAGCAGGCGGGAATCGAAGTCTCGCAACACTCCTATCAACAAATCGGTGTGGTGGCGAATTTCAGCACAGAGCAATCCCACCGCAACATTGCTCATCAGTGGTTCCGCCGAGATGGGGTGTTGGCGTTGCTGCCGCTACCGGACAAGCTGGTATCGATGGTGTGGTCGACAAATGAAGAGCAAGCACGGGCGCTGCTCGATTTGCCGGTAGCAGAATTATGCCGGCAGGTCGCTGAGGCTTCCTGTCATGCGCTGGGTAAACTGCAACTCGTCACGCCGCCCGCCGCATTTCCACTAAAGTTTGTACACGTGAAGAAACTGGTACAGCCGCGTCTTGCACTTATTGGTGACGCCGCTCACGGCATTCATCCTTTGGCTGGGCAAGGTGTGAATCTGGGTTTGCGCGATGCGCGCGCACTGGCTGAAACCCTTATTACACGTGCATCGCAGCCGGATTGCGGGGATTATTCGCTGCTGCGCCGTTATGAACGGGCACGCAAGGAAGACATCCTGGCAATGGAGCTTGCTACCGACAGCCTGCAAAAATTGTTCAATAATGCCAACCCGACGCTTGCCCGCCTGCGTAATTTAGGGTTTGGCATCACTAACCGCTTGCCGCTGATAAAGAACCGTCTAATGCAGCATGCGCTGAGTTGAGTTTTTGAGCCGATAGATTCCGCAATCTGGCAGCACGAGAATGCTGCCAGATGTTTTTTCTTGAACTGGAGCAATTATGGTTATGCGTTTAAGTCTCTTGCTTCCTTTTTTGCTGTTAGGTCTTTTTTCTGGTGCGGCTGTTGCCAATGAGGCGTCACTGAGAAAAGCTCTCCAGGTACATTTCCCTGGCGACAAGATTGAAAGCCTGAAAAAAACTTCTTATCTTGGATTATATGAAGTGGTAGTTGGAGGCGGATTATTCTATACCGATGAGAAAGCGAGCTATTTCTTCTCCGGGCATGTGATTGATCCAAAAACTGGTCAGAGTCTGACTGAAGGGCGCCTGCAACAGATCAAGGATGCACGGCGGGTTAATATTGACTCTCTGCCGCTGGAGCTGGCAATCAAAGCAGTCAGAGGCAACGGTAAGCGCCGAGTGGTGGTTTTCTCTGACCCGAATTGTTCTTATTGCAAGCGTCTGGAGAATGAACTGACCAAGGTCACCGATGTCACTGTCTACACATTGCTTTATCCAGTACTTAACGGTTCAGTAGCAGCAGCTACGACAATATGGTGTTCCGCTGATCGGCTCAAGGCATGGGACGATTTTATGCTAAAAGGTATTGCTCCAACTGCAAAGAACTGTGAAACACCGATCGCCACGCTTATTCAGCTAGGTCAGAAACACGGCGTGAGCGGCACCCCAACATTAATTTTTTCCGACGGCTCGGTTACGCCGGGAATGATACCTGCTGAAATGATTGAGAAGAAACTGAATGCCGCCTTGGCAAAATGAAGCAGTCAGCAACCTGACTGTGGTATTTGAGTTTATGGACACCTTTTTTATCACAGGCATCACCCGTAGACCGTGTCTACATTTTTTGTTCCTGCCTTGCCTGGTTTCGTTTGGAATTTCGAATTATTAGATACGCCCTTATGGCGTATAACCATTCGGCATTAACACCCACATCCTGCCGCTCTGTTTCATTTTCCCTGCCTGATCTCCTGCTTCCGGGCCAAAACCCCAAAAGAAATCGGCACGCACACCGCCTTTAATGGCGCCGCCAGTATCCTGTGCCACCATTAGCCGTTGTAGTTGCCTGCCGCTATTGG
This sequence comes from Nitrosomonadales bacterium, assembly GCA_009886095.1. Taxonomy (GTDB): domain Bacteria; phylum Pseudomonadota; class Gammaproteobacteria; order Burkholderiales; family Nitrosomonadaceae; genus VFJL01. Next base: position 3,712 of record VFJL01000019.1, read on the forward strand.
GCCAGGTGGTAGCAAGGAATACCGGTGCACCCTGGGGGATGGCACGAGGATCAACAGCAAGACTTCTGCCCGCAGTTAGAGGCACACCGAGTGCACCTAATGGCCCCGGCAGATCGGCAGGCAGCTCACGGAAAAAAACATAGCTTGGATTCTGTTGTAGTAATTCGTTCAGCTTATTCAGGTTATTTTGCCCCCATGCCTTGATCCCCTGCATGGAAGCTTTCTCCAGAGCTAATTCGCCGCGTTCCACCAGCAGCCTGCCGATAGATTTATAGGGGTGGCCGTTTTGTTCTGCGTAACCAATACGCATGACTCCGCCGCTTTCAAGTTCTACCCGACCCGACCCCTGGATATGCAGGAAGAATAACTCAACTGCATCCTCCACCCATACAAGCTCGCGCCCCTGTAATGCTGCGGTACCTTTGTCTATACCGTTTTCAATTTCGGCACGGCTATAATAAGGCACCACTTTGCGCCCCTGCAAGCGTCCGCGCAACCGCATATTCTTGAGTTCGGGATAGACTTCGCCCAGGTCGACAATGAGAAGCTCATCGGGCGTGGCATAGAGCGGATAGCGGTAACGCCCGGAAGACTTTCGGCTGCCTTTCAGCAACGGCTCGTAATAACCAGTGATAAGGCCATCGTTGCCACCGTCGGCGTTCAATACCTGGTGTGGGACAAAACGGCTCTCGAAGAATTGCCGCAGCGTGACGCTATCCGGTTGTTGTATCGAGACGGCCTGGGTGCAGGTTTCCTGCCAGAGTGGCCGGTTTATTAATACCGTGCAGCTTCGCAGGAACGCATCCCATGCGGGCATAATGTCATCATCTGTCCAGCCCGTCAGCGCGCTCCAGTCGGCCGCCTTGAGCGTGGCGATGGCGGGTGGCGGAATCACCGCCAGCGGTGACTTCTCCGGAGTAATAAGGGGGGCAATTGGTGCAGTAGTGCAAGCGTTGAGCAGCAACAACAATAACGTAACGCTAAACAAACTTATTTGGTTTTTCATTGGATATTAGTTAAAGTCGCACTTGGCAAATATACAACAACGGTAAGAATATGTGGATATTACTATTAGAAGCAGGCGCAGTTCTTGTGATGATATTTATCCTTGTATGGTGGACTAGGCCACGTAAAAAGGACGATGAAAAGAAAGATTAAAGGGGGGGAGGGTGGCTCTAGAAATCTGAACCTCATCGCATACTTTGTTGCACACACAAAATGTTTCCTTACACGTCACCCTCTATGTCAGGTCTACATTTTTGTTTCTGCCGTGCCCCGTTTGGAATAGAGATACCCTCAAGGGCTAAAGCCCGCTCAGGCGATTTGTAATCGCCACAAACTGCGCCACTGACAAGTTCTCTGCCCGCAGTCCGGGATCAATTTCCAGTGCCACGTAGTCCTCCGATTTGAGATGGTCGTGTAGTGTATTGCGCAGGGTTTTACGGCGCTGCGAGAATGCGGCGGCGACGATCTTGGCAAATAATTTCTCCTTGCCTGGTTCGATCAGCGCTTGCCTGAGCGGGGATATGCGAATGATGGCGGACTCGACTTTCGGCATAGGGCGAAAGGATTCTGGCGGCACGTTAAAAAGTTGCTCCATTTCGAAGCGGCATTGCAACATCACGGAAAGCCGTCCGTAATCCGGAGTGGAAGGCGCGGCTACCATACGCTCCACTACTTCTTTCTGTAGCATGAAATGCATGTCGGTGATATTTGCCGCGAAGCTGCTCAAGTGAAATAGAATTGGGGTGGAAATGTTGTAGGGTAGATTGCCAACCACCCGCAAATTATTTCCGAGCGCTGAGAAGTCGAATTCCAGTGCATCGGCCGAGTATATCGTCAGTTGCTCTGCAGGGAATTCCCGCCGCAGGCGTTCGACAATATCGCGGTCTATTTCTACTACGTGCAGATGGTTGAGCGCTTGCAGTAATGGCCGCGTCAATGCACCCAGCCCTGGGCCGATTTCCACCAACAGATCATCTTTGGCCGGGCAGATGGCGAAAATAATATCCGCTATGATCCGGGTATCAACCAGAAAATTCTGGCCGAAGCGCTTGCGGGGAATGTGGCGCATAGCTTAAGGTTTTCTATTCCTGATCAGCATCACAGCCATTTCGATTGCTGCCAGCAAACTGCCGGGATCGGCACGTCCGGTTGCGGCCAGATTCAGCGCGGTACCATGATCCACTGAGGTACGGATGAAGGGCAATCCCAGCGTAATGTTGATACCGGTGCCAAAACTGGCATGTTTCAACACTGGCAGTCCTTGGTCATGATACATGGTAAATATGCAATCATAATTTTCCAGCTGAGATGGGTTAAACAGAGTATCGGCCGGTAGTGGGCCGATCAGATGCATGTCTTCGGCGCGAAGCTTTTCCAGTACCGGAATGATGATGTCTATTTCTTCGCGGCCAAGATGGCCGGATTCACCCGCATGGGGGTTTAATCCTGCCACCGCAATGCGCGGCTCGGTAATATCGAAGCGCGTGCTCAAGTCGTGCCGAATGATGCGGAGTTGCCGTTCCAGGCTTTCGCGTGTAATGGCTGCCGCAACGTCCTTGAGCGGCAAATGGGTGGTGGCGAGTGTCACACGCATGCCGCCGCCGACCAGCATCATTACTACTTGACTGTTGGTGAGTTGAGACAGGTATTCGGTATGACCGGTGAAGGTAATATTGGCATCGTTGATGACACCTTTATGTACGGGTGCAGTTACCATTGCAGCAAATTCGCCACTGCCGCAGCCCGCAACGGCTCGCTCCAAGGTCGTTAGTACATAACGGGCATTGGCCGGATCGAGCTTGCCGGGAACGACCTGCTTATTCAGCGGTACATGCAGCACTTGCAGTCGGCCAGTCTTGTGTTCAACTGCGGCATCCGGGAGATAGTCCATCAGTTCCAGCGGAAGCTGCAACAAGCGGGCGCGCTCCTGCAGCAACTCACGGCTAGCAATGATCACCAATTTGCATGGCAGATCCCGTTGCGCGATCTGCACACACAAGTCGGGGCCGATTCCGGCAGGCTCACCAGCGGTGAGAGCAAGAGTTGGGGTGATGGTGAAATTGGGTGGGGTCACGGCCTGCGCCAAACGAATTCTAATGTTCTTCCAGTCGATATTCGACGTAGGCCCGATCACGCAGCCGTTGCAGCCATTCCTGGAAGGCGGCATCAGCTTTGCGTGCATGGATTGTCTGGCGCGCTGTTTTTCGTTGCCGATCATTACTTATATCCTGAGTTCGATGCTCGACTACCTGAATCAGGTGCCAGCCGAACGGGGACTGCACTGGTGCGCTGACTTGTCCAGGTTGCAACGCGCTCATAGCCTGCTCAAATTCTGGCACGGTGTCGCCGGGTGAGACCCAGCCCAGATTGCCGCCCGATGAGGCGCTGGCGTCCTCAGAGTGGAGCTTTGCCAGTTCCTGGAAATTGGCGCCATTGTCTAAGCGTTCTTTTAGATCAAGAATGCGGCGTTTGGCATCGGTTGTAGAGGTAAGTTCGTTGGTTTTGATAAGAATGTGGCGGGCGTTGGTCTGAGTTATTATCACGGTGGCTGTTTTTTGTCCGCGTCGATCGAGCAGCTTGAAGATATAAAAGCCGTTTGGACTCTGGATTACCGGTGTCAACTCACCCGGTTGCATTGATGCCAGTACTTCGGCAAATTTTGTTGGTAGCTGAGTGCTTGGACGCCAGTCAAGCACACCGCCTTTCATGGCATCGGCAGCATCAGAGAACTCAGCAGCTATTTGGGCAAACTCTGCCCCATTTTTTAATTTGGCCAAGGCAGCTTCTGCGCGTCGGTACCTGACTTCTACTTGCGCTGGTTCCGCACGTTCTGGCACTTGTACCAGAATGTGGGCAAGACGGTATTCATTGGTATTGCTGGCGGAGGCTTCCTGGGCATGCAAGAAATCGTTTACTTCGCTTTCGGTTATAGCGATCCGGTTGTCTACCTCACGCTCTTTCAGCCGCATTAAGATAAGTTCATTGCGAATTTCGTCACGAAATTTATTAAAATTGACCCCGTCTCGCTCAAGTGCGGCGTAAAGCTCCGGTAAGGACATCTTGTTCTCCTGGGCGATGCGGCGCAGGGTGTTGTCGAGATCGGTATCACTTACTGTCAAACCGGTTTCCTTCGCAATCTGTAGTTGTAGTCGGTTGACGATAAAGCGCTCTAACAGCTGTTTCTCCAGAACATCATGCGCAGGTGCCTGCACTCCGCGGCCCTGTAATTGCCTGATGGTGTGCTTAAGCATCTCATCGAGTTCTTTCTGCGTGATGACCTCCTCGTTCACCACTGCAACGATGCGATCTATCGGTGCAATTCTGCCAATGTGGGCGACCTGTTGCGCAACAGCAATTTCAGCCATTAACATGAGCAGCAAGACAAAGGGGCGAGAAAAATAACTTATACCCATGGATGAAGGTTTTCAGGGGGTTATAGAGCAATGAAAATAGAATGTAGGCTGCGCGATGTTCGCAAGCTTATGCTCACGGGTTCATGGCACCCCGGTTTCTAGCCGTCGGGCTAGTATCGGTGTAGCCAGGAATTCTCTGCTGCAATGCCTTCAGCGGGCTTATACCAATCCCCATCAGGCCGTTCAATTCAAGTTGCAGGAAAGCTACTGTGGTCGTATGTTGGGGGAGAATGGCCATCTGCGAGAACATAAAGCGCAGCGACCAGCAACAGGCATTATACTCAATCCCTGCAAGCGATTCCAGAATTCTGGCATCCAGTATTGAGTAGTTTATTTTTCCTACAGCTTGCCATTTTTCTGAAAACCGCCATTGTGTAGAAATATCAGCCTGGTGGAGCCCAAGAGGGTTCAGGGGATAGAGTGGCGGGTTCGGGTTCAAATTCAGGCCTGGCCCAAAACGGGAGTAGCGGTAGCCAACATTTATTACCCTGCCAGGTGCCGGGTTGTAGCTCAAGGCCGAGCGCACCACGCCGACTTCCATCTTGCTCTGATCGAGCTGCACAGTTGTGTCAGTTTTAATTTGCGGCGTGAAATGTCCCGTGACTGCAGCGATAAAATCTATCCTGCTGTTGGCTTGGGGTATATTTAATGCGGTTACCCGAGTGGGCACGAGGTGAATCACCTGGCCTATGCTGACGCTCAGACGTTCTTTGCCGGAATCTGGCTCAAGCAGGCGCGAGGTGAGTCCCAGGCTAATTCGGTTCGCATCATTGATACGATCACTGCCGCTAAAGCGATTTTCGCTAAAAATCTGGGCGAAACTGAAGTCCGTAAAAGTGGAGTCAAAGTTGGGTAGCAGACTCTGTTCGCGGAAAGGTACATAAACATACATGGCTCGTGGCTCAAGGGTCTGGGTGAACCGTTCTCCGCGTAATGCGACATCACGTTCAAGCACGGCACCGCTGTCCAAGCTGAATATGGGTACAGTACGACTCGGCTGCTGCGTGCCCTGGGAATTGGGATTCAGGTCATAGCTGGTGTGGTGTATGCCAATCTTGGGTATTATATGGCCAAATTCCTTGCGCATAGGGAAGCTGACGCTAGGATTGAGCACCAGGCGATTGCCGGTTATCCGGGTGGGGTCGCGATGGGAAAAACTCGTCCAACTACTCTTGAGATCGAGCTCTGCCCCGAGTATGTTGGGCTTTGTTATATCTAGAGTAAATTCTGGCAGGCGCTGGTAAACCCCGGCGCCACGGATGTTTTGGAAGCTTTGTGTCATCGCCTTAAAATTCAAAGACCCGTCTCCCCACAGATCGCGTTGATACGACAAAGACGCTTCCTGTTTCAGATTTGCCTGACTGGTCTGTCTGACATCATAGGCGAGGTCAGTGAAGTATCGGCTATCGGAAACGTTGTTGTAATTAATATTACCAGTCCAGCCGTAGCCAAACTTCTGGTCATGTACGAACGCCAAGCTGTGGCGATTTCGGTCTGAAGCAGTGGCGCCCGGTATTACATCAGACGTTGCGCTCGGCAAGAATTCAAGTTGCAAATCACCAGTTGCATTTTTTCCCATATAACGCAACTCGTTTTGTAGCATGATGCCGCGATTCGACATAGTCCGTGCCGCGAAGGTCGCATCGATGTTGGGCGCGATATTCCAATAAAATGGCACTGTAAATTCGGCACCGGTTCTGACGTTGTAACCGGCAGTGGGGGCGAGTAATCCGCTCTTGCGCTCATTGTCAAAGGAGAAACTTACCCAAGGTGTATACATAATAGGTACCCCCTTGAACTCGAGTTTGACATGGCGGGCGGTACCTGTTTTCCGCTCGTTGTCTATTGCCAGATCATCCGCCAGCAGCATCCAGTCATCATCTCCTGCTGGGCAAGTGGTATAACTTCCTTGCCGCAACCGGTAGTTGTTCTCACCTTCGAACAGCAGTAAACCGGCATTGCCGCGACTACTATCGCCCCCCTTCTGCAATCCTTTTTGCAGACGATAGTTGACCTGACTCATTTGCCCGGTTGTATTTTCCATATTTAGCCTGAGTTGCGAGCCTTCCAGAATGTCTCCACGGCCCTGGTGTTCGATACGCACGCCGCCTTCGGCTACGATTTCTTCGGTATCCTGAAAATATTTTATTTGCTTGGCCAGAATGAGCTTGTCGCCACTACGCAGCTCAACATTGCCGATGGCCTCGATCATTTTGTCAACGTGGCCTTCCATGCGATCGGCGTCAATGTATACCAGCCTGATATCCGAGTTGCTACCACGCAGCTCATCCTCATATAAGGCGCCAATTTCACGTTCATGGTGACCCTGAGCCAGCCCAGCCTCGGTAAATGCAAACTTGTTATTGCTGATATTCTTCCTGGTTCTTTGTACCGGTAGCAAGGTATTGGCAACTGCAGGCGGAAGGCTGCCGCGTAACTCAATGGTACTGATTGCTTCAATGCCACGGTCATAGTGGCCCTGTAAGCGCCCAGCCTCAGTGAATGTCGGCATGTTGCTGCTTTTCAGTGGCGATGGTAACGTATTGGCAAGTGCACTCAGAGTCGGTGACGGCGCGTCAGCAAACGCATTGAGCGAAATGCAAAGTAAACAAATGAACCAACGAGTAGCGCAGGGAAAATGCAAATTCATTTCTGGGATGTCTGTCCTGAAAAAGCTATTCGGCCAAGGATGAATTGCCGTTTTCAGGTTTATAGGTATCGCATTATCGGTATCGAAATGCGACGGCATGTATCCTTTTGCGGTCGGCTTCCAGAAAAGGTGGGGCAAGCATCGAGTCCACCACTCAACCTGCTTGACGATGCTGCAGCGGCACACGAGGTTGTAAGTGTAACAAAAAACAGAGGACAAATCATATACATGCTTTGATGGTGCGGGTTTTGATAGGGGCTCCTGAGCATATTGTTTTCAGGTGAGAAGGAAGCTGACGGGATTGAGCGTCGCAGTCAAATTTGTGAAAACGGGTGTATGGCCATTTCGGCAATGGATGTCGATGACAAGAAAGAGCTGCCTGTCACAGTATAATCCTATTATCTGTTCTGAAATTATTCCAGATAACCCCAATGACCATCAGTCGTATCATTTTGCTTCGTCACGGCGAAACCGTATGGAATCGGGAGGGCCGTATTCAGGGACACCTCAACAGTCCCCTGAGCGCTATCGGCATTGCCCAGGCTGAAGCCTTGGCACACCGGTTGGCTGGTGAGTCCTTCGCCGCTCTCTACAGCAGCGATCTGGGGCGTGCGCGCGAAACTGCGGAACGTATCGCCGCCCGTACCGATCATCGGGTTGTCCTTGATCCAGCCCTCAGAGAGCGCAATCTCGGCATACTGCAGGGACTCATCCGTGCCGAAGCACAGGTATTGCACCCGGAAATCTATGCCCGCTACCGGACATTCGATCCTGATTGCGTAATCCCTGGCGGCGAGAATGCGCAGAAATTCATAGACAGAGTGATGATGGCCTTTTCCGCTATCGCTGATCAATTTCCCGGGAAGGCTGTGGTGGTGGTGACTCATGGTGGGGTGCTGGATGTACTGTACCGTCATGCCAGCGGGCTACCGTTGCATGGCGCGCGCACGGCTCCATTGCCAAACGCGGGTTTCAATTGTCTTGTCTACGGGGTCGGTGGGCGTTGGTCGCTACCGCTATGGGGTGATGTGACTCACTTGCAGGATCCTTTGCCGGGTGACTCATAGTGTCGCCGCTCAAGGCTGGTTATTTTTATACTGGGCCATGTTTGCCGGGCGCAGTGTATTTCATATTCTGGAGCTGAATCTTGCATATCCACATTCTTGGCATTTGCGGTACTTTCATGGGCGGCATTGCGGCGATTGCGCGCGAGGCTGGACACAAGGTCACGGGCTGCGATGCTGGCGTTTATCCGCCGATGAGCACCCAACTGGAATCCCAGGGGATTGATCTGATCGAAGGATACTCCCCGGAACAGATCAAGCTGAATCCCGATGTATTCGTGGTCGGCAACGTGGTATCACGCGGCAATCCGCTGATGGAGGAGATCCTCAACCGCAATCTGCCCTATATTTCCGGCCCGCAATGGCTTGCGGAAAACGTGCTGCGCGACAAATGGGTGCTGGCAGTTGCGGGCACCCACGGCAAGACCAGCACCAGTTCGATGCTGGCATGGATACTCGCGTATGCGGGAATGGAACCCGGTTTTTTGATCGGTGGTATACCCCGGAACTTCGGTATCTCGGCCCGGCTTGGCAGCGATTCATCCTTCTTTGTCATCGAAGCGGATGAGTACGATACCGCTTTCTTTGACAAGCGCTCCAAATTTGTCCATTACCGCCCCCGGACCGCGATTCTCAACAATCTTGAGTTTGATCATGCCGACATCTTCTCCGATCTGGCTGCGATTGAGCAGCAATTTCACCAATTTGTACGCATCATACCGAGTAATGGGCTGATCGTTGCTAATGGTCAGGATGAGAATTTACAGCGGGTTCTGGCTAAAGGCTGCTGGACGCCAGTGGAAAAAGTGGGGACAGCCGATGGCTGGCAGGCGGAAATCGTGGGAGATGGCGGAATCGCCATTTCCTGCAGGGGCGAATCCCAAGGCATCCTGCACTGGGAGTTGCTGGGAGAGCACAACCGCATGAACGCATTGGCAGCACTGGCTGCTGCCCGCCATGCCGGTGTGCCAGTCAACAGCGGTATGGCGGCACTGGCGCAATTCAAGAACGTCAAGCGGCGCATGGAAGTGTGCGGTGTGGTCAACGGTGTCACCGTGTACGACGATTTCGCGCATCATCCCACCGCGATCCACACGACGCTGCAAGGCTTACGCGATAAGGTGAAGGGGGCGCGCATTATCGCCGTACTGGAACCCCGCTCCAACACCATGAAAATGGGCACCTGGAAAGACAGTCTGGCAGGCAGCCTCGCTGCCGCTGACCAGGTGTTCTGCTACACCGCCAATCTGGGATGGAATGCGGCAGAAGCATTGCAATCTCTTGGCGCCAAAGCTGCGAGCCATGACAGTCTGGAACAACTCATTGCCGCCATTGCTGCCACCGCCCGCCCCGGCGACCACGTTCTCATCATGAGCAACGGCGGTTTCGGCGGCATCCACGAGAAGTTGCTCAAGGCATTGGGCGCAACGGCTGCGGCATGATTTACAGTGGCTGTTTCTTCTTTGACTCGGCTGAGTTGTGCCAGGAAGAGACACATGGCGACAGGCAGCTCCGTGCCAGAAAGAGACGGTCGAGATGGCTAACCATTCGTTGGAGGGCCGTCGCGCCTGCAGCGAATTGTTCGGCGTCATTTCCTCGGTCTCACGCCAACGTAATTTAGCAGACGACCGAGTCTACCCACGCCACGAGACAGCAAGAACTCTTCAAGCGAAGAAGCAATGCAAACTTGCGACGGCTCGGTGATTGCTATTGCCGCGATTGCTTCAATTTTGTAGTCCCCATCAGGGCTTGGCCGGATGAAAGCAGCGGAGTTCCGATATTTTTTAGTGTGTGCTGCCAGCCTGCCGCCTATGGTGTGCATAGTCGCCTTGCCAATATATAGGCCGAGAGAGTCGCTACTTATGTGCGATGCGAGCAAGAAATAGACTCCGCCGTAATCACTACTTGGCCATACGTCACCACCCCACTTCCCTGGGACTGTCTCCCTAAACATGTGCGCATCAGACGTAGAAATCATTTTGATCTTGCAGTGGTCTGCAAGTAGTAAGTTGAACTCTACAACTCCTTCGTTGATGTGCTCGATAAGAGGCTGAAATTTCCTCTGCATTCTCTCGCCTCTCTCAGTGAGCGGTATGACGCCGAACAGTCATTAGACTTCCACGCCTTCGATGTGTTCGTAGATCATTGTTTTTACCTTTTTGCAGATAGATGAGTAGAATTGCATCCATTCGCGTCATGCTGTGTCGCAGTCGAAATGTATATTGGTTCTTCGGCTACGCACCCTGACGCCATGGACACAATAACCAATCCATCGAGCAACATCATGCAATCTCAGAACGACACGCAATTACGCCAATGGGCGACGCTCCGGCGTATCCCGCAACATCCGCGCCAGATAACCGCACGGGAACTCACTGAACGTTTGGGATCGGAAGGCTTTGAGGTCAGCAAGCGCACCGTGGAGCGCGATCTGCTCGCGCTTTCTGAGATCTTCCCGCTGCTTTCCAACGAGCGCTCACGTCCTTATGGATGGAGTTGGAGTAAAGATGCCGAGGCGTTTGCATTACCCACCATGTCGCCGTTACAAGCTTTGACGCTGGAACTTGCGCACGATCATTTGGCCGCTCTGTTACCGGCCAGCTTGCTTGGAACTCTCGCCCCGTATTTCAAATGTGCTGATGGCGTGTTATCCAGCGGTGCAGGCGTGAAAAAACTGGCTAGCTGGCGCAAGAAGATTGCCATCGTGCCGCCTAGCCAGCCTTTGATCCCGCCGGACTATCCCGAAGCAATCATTGAAACGGTGCATTCCGCCTTGCTGTCCGAGCAACAATTGCAGATCAGTTACACCTCACGCGAGCAAGGTGAAACCAAAACCTATCCGGTTCATCCACTGGGGATTGTGCAACGCGGCGCAGTCACCTATCTAGTTGCCACGCTATATGACTACACCGACATTCGCTTGCTCGCCGTGCACCGCATCCTGTCGGCACAAGTATTGGATCAACCCGCCAGGACACCGAAAGATTTTGATCTGATGCAATACATCCACCTTGGTGCACTCGGCTTTGATAAAGAGGGTGAAATCAAACTGGTGGTGCGCTTCACCACTCCCGCTGCCGAACATCTGCGGGAAACGCCACTGTCGCTTGATCAGCAAATGGAATCAGACCAACCCGACTGGGTACGCGTGCAAGCCACCGTGCCGGACACGGCACAACTACGTTGGTGGCTGTTGGGTTTTGGCGATCAGGTGGAAGTGCTGGAGCCTGCTTCTTTGCGGGAAGAGTTTGTAAATATGGCTCAATCACTGCATGGCATTTACCATAGGCAGATACCGAACGGCTACTGAGGACGATTCTGCCGCGACCATCATAGCCATCAAGCCCTCTGAGCATTTCTTTCGCAAAGATCCTCGACAATCATATTAGACCGCATGTTAGCAATATAGCTGCCAGTTCTTTTGTGTTAAAACGGTCAGTGGTATTGAATAGCACCTTGAAGTGGTTATCGCCTTCGTAAATTTTCATAGCTAGCTCCTTGAGGCGTTAATAAATACCCTGAAGGCTGTTGTGCGACACAATTTTCATTGTACGCGTGAACCGCCTCGAACAGCGAGGCTTGTTTTGTTTCGTAGTTCATTTTGATCCTTTCCAGTAATTTTCTTTTGGGGTGTATTTAGCATCCTGACTGCGTCATAGCGTGTCGCATTCAGGAAATATGATCATCATGTCACTTTTCATGAATGATTCAACAAGGATGTGCAAACAAATGGAAATGAATTCAGCAGAAGCAAAGCAGGGCGATAATCTTCAACTAATCGAGATCAGGAAAATCAAAAGTGATTTTGGATCGGTCAAGGATTACCTAACATTTCGGGATGAGTTAATGAGTAAGGCCATTAATCCCTGGCTTAAAGATGCATATCTACACAGAGACAGACATGAAGAGATTCCCAGCGGCATATGGGCACTTATCGCCCGCGAACTGGTCGATGGTGCAATTACTACTACCGCCCTGATTGCTTTTGAGGAGCTGGATTTTGGGCTGAGTTCCGAGACGACTCCACCATTTGCGGGCATCACAGGTTTCAACGAGTGGGTAGCGCACTTTAATCCAATTTCTTGGGGCGATTGGTTAATGGTGCCAAAACTGTACCTAATGCATCTCAGGACAGGGCAGAATCTGCCAGCTTTGAATGCTACACCCGACCCTTGGATTGATGCTGTGCTTCGTGAATCGCGCGGAATACTGATGTGGTCGAATCAGCTTGTCGACATCTGTCGCATGATTGAGGGTGTGGGTAGCACCGAAGTTGCCAAGATTCGTAAAGTTTGTAGTTTGATAGATGCTGGTTGGCAAGACACATTAAGGAGCATTCACTATTCGCCAACTAATCAAACACTACTGCAAATTTTTGAGGAGCGCACTGTCGGCATTGAATATATGCGACATATAGGCTACCGGGATTATATGTTTGCAAATTGGTTATCGAATTACTTCGATAGGGCAGCGAAGATGGATAAATGAAATACCGATGTGTTTTGGAACACTTTGATCTTTACTCATAAGACAGTGAATGAGGAAACATTGTAGTATGCCTATCTATGGAAAACTCCCAACACGTTCAAATAAACGAGGATGGCGGCAATATGAAAAACGAATTAGAGGCATTGCTTAAAGAGATTGAAGCAGCATATGAGGAGTCAGGTATCAAGGAGACGGCGGGGTTGAATTACTCGCTCATCACGGGTAGCTTACAAAAAAACCAGCCATTGATTATCGGTTTTAACTGGGGCGCGAGCGATACTGAATATAAGCCTCAGAATAATATTGAGGTGGAAGATCTCTGCTTAGAAAACTTGGGTTCGATGAAAAGAATCATCCCATTCTGCAAAAAATATTTTGGAGAGGATTTTCTGGATAAAGCAAGCCAGACGAACTACTGCTTCTTTAGGTCAAAGAGCGAACGAGATATTGTTGAAAAAGATTTGGAGTTGTGCCGACCAATATTTGATAAGTTGATAATGCTCTTAATGCCGTCAATAGTTTTGTGTTTTTCGGGCCAACTCCGTGAGTATTTGTGTAACTCAAATCGAGTGGATCATATTGAGAAGAGAGGGTTCCCTTTCAAGCGAGGGAGCAAGGATGTTACGTGTTATGCAGCGAGAGGTTTCTTTAATGGGGCAAAGATTGTTTTTTTGCCACATCCGAACTTTCCTATTCCAGGAAAAACAAGAAATGAAGCATGGGATTTCATTCGAGCCTCTTGCAAAAGTCGCGACAATCTTTAAATGAGCCTCAGCAGCAGCGTCGTAGCAGCATTGCCACTGCCCGGAGATCAAAGTTGCACCAAACTCTCCAAAAGCCAGTTTGGTACGATTGAGAGCATTTGCGATTTTTTACGAGTTTTGCGAAAACCGAAAAAGTACATGCTCTGCATTATAACCATGAAAAATTGCTGCCTTTTTGAGCATTTATTATCAAAAATAGTTTTGCAAGTGGTTCATTCTCCATTAGGAGGCGCACATGCCCAACAACAGCCTCCTCGGAATAGCTGAGATTGCGGATTTAGCGGGAGTCTCTAAGCAAGCTGTTAGCAACTGGTGCATGCGGTATGACCACTTCCCGCGCGCAATTCAGAGCCTTCAAAGTGGCTCAGTTTGGGAGCAGGAGAAGATCGCGGCATGGGTCAGAAGTTTCAATGGTGAGGAAACCCACGTCCTTAGCTTCATCAATTTCAATGGCGGCGTCGGAACAACCACCACAGCGGTGGCCGTAGCCGAGATGCTTGCACAGGATGAGCGCAAGCACATTCTCCTGATCGACCTCGACCCGCAGACTAATGCAACGGCCTCGCTAATCTCCGAAGACCAACGCGCCGAGATGGACAGAAATGGTCGAACTATTGCCCAACTCTTCGAAGATCGACTGAATCCGCATAATGCTCCCAAGTTCGATATCGAAAAAGCGATTGCCCACCAGGTCTCGACAATCAAGGACGGCATTGCACGGCTCGATTTATTGCCTTCGAGCATCCGGCTTATCGAGCTCGAATACCGCATTTCAATGATTGAGCGATCCGGTAACTTTACCGCCAATCCGCTCGATATCCTGCGAGCCGCCATTCAGCCAGTAATCGACCGCTACGATTACATCATCATTGATTGCCCGCCGAATCTTGGCACCATGACCAAGAACGGATTGCGAATCTCCACCGGATACGTGATTCCCGCCACCCCCAACTTGGTGGCAACCTTGGGTATTTACCTGATAGTCGACAATGTGGAGCGCTTCGCACAGGATATCGGGCTACCGATTCCACCCCTCGGGATCGTCGCTACAAAGGTGCAAGCGAACAACCTACATAGGCAGGTTATCGCGGATCTGACGACCAAACGGCTAGGCCGGTTTAGCGAGCCTGGCGGACTGCCACAACCATCACTATTCGGGAACAAGATTCCACAGATAGTTGCAGCCGCTCGCAGCGCGAACGTAGATGCCGACATCTGTACGCTCAAACAGAAATATGGCGTAGCCTATGATGCTTTGCATGGACTTACTCTGGAGATCAAGCAACTATGCGAAAAGAAAAAGCACTAATCGGTTTGCTACGCAGCTTGGTAGATTTGCTCACTGAGGAGTCTACGCGCAATCCAGAGCCTTCGAGAAAACTAATACCTTGCTATCAGTCACTTAAAGGACGCATAAAGCATAAATCGACAGCTTCGATGCATTTGTTCCAACGGCGCGGTAAGCATACTCAAACAAAAATTCGGTGTGCTACGGGTGTAGCTCGGTAATAGGGTTTGTATCAGTCGCGACACATGTTGTCGTGCCAGTGAGGTAAAGTCTGCAACTTAGCCACGACAAGCCTATCTGACATGAACCTGCTTCAGCAAAATCTAGACCGCTACCTGAACGATGACATTTTTTTGCATCAGCTTGGGGAACATGAAATTTGTGTTCTTTCTGACTTTCTGCGCAACAAGGACGGCATCGAGACTTTCTGGCAAAAGTACTACGGTGGCGCTGTGCCGCGAGTTGTTCTCTGTGGCATCAATCCAGGACGGCACGGGGCGGGCAAGACAGGCGTTCCCTTTCTGGATTTTCAGTCGCTCTCGCAACTGATCTCAGGCATTGACCGGCAAGACAGTGAACGCACTGCGGGATTCTTCTTTCAGGTGGTGCGCCAGTTTGGGGTGGAAGCCTTTTTCCATTCTTTCTATGTCACCAATGTGGCGTCGGCGGGTTTCATTCGTGGCAGCAAGAATCTCAATTACTACGAATTGCCCGCATCAGCGCTGGAAGTGGTCGAGCGCAATTTTCTCCAGGAAATGAAAATTGTCCAACCCACTCATGTCATTTCATTGGGCGAAGCCGTGCAGCAAACCGTGTGCAAACTGCTCCCCGCAAGTGTTGATTGTTCGATGCGCTTGCCACATCCATCATGGGTCACGACCTATCGTGGCAAAGAAATGGATGAATGGGTAGCCCGCTACCTGGCGGTGCTGGAAAGGTTTCGGCAGTACATAACAATGAGCGTAATATCCACAACTCACCAAGACCCAATCACACCATGAACAACACACCAACAAAACCAATGAAGCGAGGGTAACAATGAAGCAAGAAATAGACCAGCTACTCAAAGATGTGACATTCAAAATGGGAACTTTGCGGGAAGCCAGAAACCGTTTCTCTCCTCAGCTTGCGCCTGAATTCAGAATATTTAACTATCTGCGCACCGATGAAATGGGGGTGTCTAGGTGCATCGCAGATCTGCTTGACTCCAATGGCGCGCATGGACAGGGAAGAGTATTTCTAGATATTTTCCTGAAGGAAATTGGGTCAGCTTCAGCTTGGGCAACGACTGCCGAAGATTGTCAAGTCATGACGGAAAAGCAAGCTAATGGTCAGCGACGTATTGACATCTATCTGGATTTTCAAAGGGTGGGGGTTATAGGCATCGAGAATAAACCATGGGCAGGAGATCAGGATCGGCAACTGGCAGATTATGCAGCCTATATCAAAAAGGAAGCTGGAAACAAGAAATGGCTGCTGGTCTATCTGAGCAACCGTGACCCATCTGAGGAAAGCATAACGACAAGCGAACGAGAGGTGCTCGAAGAATCAAAGCAATTCGTTCGGCTTACGTATGAAAATATCATTGAGTGGCTTGAAGACTGTGCTTGCAAGTCGAAAGCGTTGGTCGTGCGAGTATTTATTGAAGAACTCGCAAAATTTATTCGGATGGACATCAATGGAGAATTAGATATGTCGGAAGAGAAAGAAGTAAGCAGCGTTATTCTTAAAACATCGGAGAGTCTCAGTTCTGCTTTCCAAGTTTTCAAAGCGATGGAAGGCGTGAAAAAAGAATTACTGAATAAATTTCATGGTGAGCTTGATATCAATCTTGAACGACATGGACTGAAACTTGATGATTGGGATTTGGAAAGTTGGAGGGCTTACATCGGCTTCAGTATTCGGTTTTGCGAACACAAACAAAACCTTAACCTTCGTTTCGCTTTTGACCAAACAAGTTTGAATCAGTTTTTTTGGGGTATATCCAGAGATAACAAACAATACAATAACCAGCATGTATGGGCAGAAGTTAACAAATTAATGAGCACCCATTTTGGTTCAACAAAATCTACAGCTAACTGGCCGTGGTATTCATATCTTCCTGATCACGAGTTTGGTATCGAAATGAAGAACTGGTGGATCAGTCCCAAGCCTTGGGTGTCCATAATGGATGGAAGTTTGGTAGAGAAGATTACAGACATAGCTGTTCGTGTGCATAAAGCGTTTAGTGATGCTACTCCTAATCAACTCCACCTACTGCTCGAGGGGGATAGCGTAATATCCACAACTCACCCAGACCCAATCACACCATGAACAACACACAAACAAAACGTCACGGCCTTTCCAAATCACGCCTCTTGCAACATCGCCAATGCCCGAAACGGCTGTGGTTGAAAGTGCATCACCCAGAACTGGAAGAGGTGGACGACGGCAACCAGGCACGTTTCGCAACGGGTACTTATGTCGGTGAAGTGGTGCAGCAGCTTTATCCTGATGGCGTATTGATCGATGGCGATGATCTTGGTCAAGCCATGATTGATACCACGGCAATTCTGGCCGGCGAAAAACGCCCGATTTTCGAGGCGACGTTTCAAGCCGATGGCGTGCTGATTCGCGCCGATCTATTGCTCCCCAACCCTCTCCCGCAAGCGGGCGAGGGAGCTTATCGCATGGTGGAAGTCAAGTCATCCACCAGCGTCAAGGATTACCACCTGACTGATGCGGCCATTCAAAGCTGGGTGGCGCAGCAAGCCAGGTTACCGTTGACCAGTGTGGAAATTGCGCATCTCGACAATTCATTCGTCTATCCCGGCGGTGGCGATTACCATGGTCTATTTAAATACGTCAACATTAGCGCACAGATTGTAGACATGAGAGCGGAGGTTCCTGATTGGATCAATGCTGCGCGTAAAACTTTATCCGGCCAGGAGCCGTGCATTGCCCCAGGCAGTCAATGTAACACGCCGTTCGCGTGCCCCTTTTCTGGTTACTGCTCACCGACTGTTGAGACTAAAGATACGTACCCGCCTGAAATCCTGCCATATGGCCGTGCGTTGGCTGCCACTTTGCGCGATGAGGGATACACCGACTTGCGCGACGTGCCTGAAGAACGTCTGGACAACCCGAGACATCAGCGCGTCTGGCGGGTGTCAAAAAACGGTCAGGCTGAACTGAACTCAGAGGCCGGAAAGATTATTGCCGCTCTCCCTTACCCGCGCTATTACATCGACTTTGAGACCATTAACCCTGCTGTACCGGTTTGGGCAGGCACACGCCCCTATATGCAAGTGCCATTCCAGTGGTCATGCCATAGCGAAACAGCCAAAGGAGTGATGACGCATCGTGCATTTTTAGCCGATGGGCAAAGTGATCCGCGTCGATCTTTTACCGAAAGTCTGATTGACGCGGCTGGTACTGACGGCCCAATCTTTGTTTACTGCGCCCCGTTTGAACGAAGCCGAATGCAGGAGCTTGCGGACTATTACCCTGATCTGGCACCCGCGTTACGAGCTGCGGTTGTTCGTATCGTTGATTTGTATCCAATTGCAAGGGATTACTACTGTCACCCTGAAATGCGCGGCTCGTGGTCGCTCAAGGCTGTGTTGCCGACGATTGCTCCAGATTTGGCGTATGACAATTTGGAAGTGGCGAATGGCGGCATGGCACAGGAAGCATTTGCTGAAATCATGCAACCAGAAACCTCACTAGAACGCCGCCAACAATTACACGATGCACTGCTGTTGTACTGTGAACGAGATACGGTGGCAATGGTGCGGATTGCACATTATTTTGAGAGTAACTGTGCGTAACTACTAAGTGATTAAGGATGTCATCCGTCAAACTCATCGTACGATGGGAAATAGGATCATCGTTCTCATTCGATTAGGTCAACCCACTATAGGTAGTAGGTTGGTGTGCAAACAGGATAGGCAAGATTTGAACGACGGCTGTGTGTCGATTTGCGACTGTCACCACCAGCAGAAACGCACTGGCCAAACCGCGCGTCCTAACGGATTATCCGAGTTCAAGCAGCATAAGCCGCAAGCGGTTTAGCCGTGCGCCAGAATTTCCATAAGTCGTCACGTGTTATGGTGAAATTTTTGTCGCCATGCTCGCTGATGACGGTGAGGGTCAGTTGGTCAAGCTTGCCCTGTTTCAACGCTGCCAGTAAAGGGGCGAACCAATCCTGCTCCAGTTTTTTCAAGCTTTCGCGCCAGCCGTAGGCGTTATCGTATTGGGTTTTTTCTTGCAGCATGTCGAGTATGGCCAAATGATTACCCGTTGTGGCAGATTGGTACCATGCTGTTGCCGTGGACGGAAGCTCTGCATGCTCCGTAGCGCATGCCAGCGCCAGGGATCGGGGGAGAGCAGCATTGCTCCACACTTGGGTATAGGGACAGTTGAGTGACCGCGGCATGGTTCCGCCACCCCACAACCAGATGCCGTTAATGGCAAGTTCACCCTGCGCTTCCCGCGCCTGGTTGAGCGGATGCTCGTACAGCAGCATCTGAATTTCGTTGAAGTAGCCCTGCCAGCGCATGTTGTCTGTGCCGGATGGCAGGAGCGCATGAATATCCTGACCGGCTGCTGCACTGAGCGCATGAGTTTGCAACGCGGGCGTTTCAGCCACGCGCAAATACCAGCGGTCTGGGGTCAACGGCAGAAAGACCAGTTTCTGCTGGGCAGCTGCGGCATGCTGCGATGGGAGATCGCAACCATCTGCAGCGAAATGTTGGTTAAGCAAATCGGCAAGCTGATTTGCTTCTTCGGAGGTGATCCGGAAAATCTGACTATCAGCCAGCATGATCTGATTATGCTCGAGCCGTAAATGCACCGGGTCGGCGCGCAGCCAGTAATGGCCCTCTGCTGTTACCTGCCCGGCGCTGTCGGCCTGCAACGTGAGCGGTGCCACCGGCCAGTCCTGTTGTTTCGCCACGCCGAAAGTCCGGCATAGCCACGCTTCAACCCCTTGCGATTTCTCTTCAGTGCGCAAGCTTTTTGCCAGCAGGGTTTCCAGTGCGGGCAACGGCAGGTCGCGGTAAATTTCGGGCAAGGAATCTCCCGGCCAGAACAGGGAGGGAATGAGAAGATGCAATTTCATTGTGGGGGAGGGGAAATGAACAGGAGTCTGATACTGTAAGGGGATTAAATGGCTTCGAAACCGGCATCCTTGATGGCCTGTTTGAGCTGATCGATGCCGGTTATTGCGGCGTCATATTGGAGCGTGACTTGCGCATCCTCCAACGAAACATCCGCATTACTTACCCCGGGAATTCTTTCCAGCACATTCTTCACACTTCTGACGCAACCCATGCAGGTCATGCCTTTGATGTTGATCACGGTCGTTTGCATTTGTTCAACTCCTTTTTAATGATGTCAGGAACCAGCCTGCCAGCGTTTCAGCAATAACGAGTTGCTTACCACCGACACCGAACTCATCGCCATCGCCGCGCCCGCAATCACGGGATTGAGCAGTCCCATTGCTGCCAATGGTATGCCCAGCATGTTGTAGATGAAAGCAAAGAAAAGATTCTGGCGGATTTTGCTCAGCGTTGCCCGTGAGAGCGAGATTGCATCGGCCACACTCATCAGGTCATCGCGCATCAGAGTGATATCGGCGGCTTCAATCGCTATATCCGAACCTGCGCCGATGGCGAAACTCACGTCGGCTGCGGCCAATGCCGGTGCGTCATTGATGCCGTCACCGACCATGCCGGTAAATTTTCCATTCACCTTCATTTTCTTTACTTCGGCGGCTTTATCCCCTGGTAGCACCTCGGCGCGATAGCTGGTGATACCTGCCTGCCTGGCAATAGCGGCGGCGGTGGCGTGGTTGTCACCGGTCAGCATCACCACTTCGAT
Organism: Nitrosomonadales bacterium; assembly: GCA_009886095.1. Taxonomy (GTDB): domain Bacteria; phylum Pseudomonadota; class Gammaproteobacteria; order Burkholderiales; family Nitrosomonadaceae; genus VFJL01. The sequence continues at coordinate 24,246 of VFJL01000019.1, forward strand.
GCCCATAGCTTGCAGCCGCTTCACCGCTTGCGCGGAAGTGTTGCGTAACCGGTCAGCGATGGCCAGGTAGCCGAGAACTTCAGGAACATTGTTAGTCATGGCAGCCACGGTTATGACGGTTTTGCCTTCAGCTTGAAGAGCTGCTATCCGATTGTCATCAATGGTAGCGCCGCGATCACGTAGAAATTTTGGCGAGCCTAGAAGGTATTCAGCGTCGTCGATACGGGCGGTGATTCCGCTGCCGGCAACTGCGCTAAAATCACTCACTGTATTCGGGTGAATGTTCATCCCGTCGGCACGTTCCAGCACTGCTCTTGCGAGAGGATGTTCCGAGCCCTGTTCCAGGGTGACGGCAACTTGCATTAAATCATATTCAGTAACCGATCCAGCCACAACGATATCAGTCACCAACGGCTTACCTTCGGTGAGGGTGCCGGTCTTGTCTACAATCAACACCTGGATTTTTTCTGCTTGTTCCAGTGCTGCTGCATTTTTTACCAGCACGCCGGTTTGCGCCCCGCGCCCCGTGCCCACCATGATCGCTGTTGGTGTGGCCAAACCTAACGCGCAGGGGCAGGCGATAACCAGTACCGCAACAGCATTGATCAAGGCCGGAACAAAATCACCCGCGAACCACCAGGTGAGCGCCAAGGTCAGCGCACTGATCACCACTACCACCGGCACGAATATTGCTGAGATGGCGTCGGCCATTCGTTGAATGGGTGCCTTGGAGCCCTGCGCCTCTTCTACCAGACGGATGATAGCCGCAAGTTGGGTATGGATACCAACGCCGGTAGCGCGGCATTTGAGCAGACCTTGCTGGTTCATGGTGGCGGCATAGACTTTCGCTCCCACCTGCTTGGCAACCGGCAGACTCTCGCCAGTCAGCATGGCTTCGTTCACGCTGGAAGCTCCTTCAATGACGGTGCCATCTACCGGCAGACTCTCGCCCGGGCGTACGATGAAAATGTCGCCCACTATGAGGGTGCTTGCGTCCACTTCGATGATCTTGCCGTCGCGCTCTACCCGCGCAGTTTTAGGTTGCAGCTTGATCAGTTCCTCGATGGCAGCCGAAGTTTTTCCTTTAGCGCGAGCCTCCATTAATTTGCCCAGCAATACCAGCGTGATGATGGCCGCGCCTGATTCGAAATAGACATGCTGTTGCAATGCCAACAGCGTAACCACCGCGCTGAAAAAATACGCCATGCTGGTGCCGAGTGCCACCAGCACATCCATATTGGCACCACCACCGCGTAGCGCGTGCCATGCTGCGACATAGAAGCGCTTACCGACCCAGAACTGCACCGGAGTTGCCAGCAGCCATTGCAGCCAGCGCGGCAGCAAATCGTCATGAGTACCCAAGAACATTGCACCCATCTGTAGCATCAGAGGCAGGCTGAGGGCAGCGGAAATCCAGAACAGGCGAAGTTCTGCCTGGTAAGCAGCAAGCAGTCGCGCCTTTTCATTGGCGCGACTGCCATCGTTGATCTCATTGGCAGCATAGCCTGCCTTGATGACGGCGGCGATCAGGTCATTCACCGTTGTCATACCGGGACTGAAGCTGGCGTGGGCTATTTCCGTGGCCAGATTAACTGTGGCACTGACGCCGGGAAGTTTGTTGAGTGCTTTTTCAATTCGACCGCTGCAAGCGGCACAGGTCATGCCGCTGATTTGCAGTTGTACCGATTGGGGGATGACGTGAAACCCGGCTTGCTCGATTGAACGAACCAGATCTTCGGGCAGGGTCGTGGTGTCGTCATCGAACTTCACCCGTACTTTTTCATTGGCAAAGTTGACTACTGCGTGGACACCGGGCAGCTTATTGAGATTTTTTTCAATCCGTGCGGCACAGGCTGCACATGTCATACCTTCAATGGGCAGCTCAATTTGCTTGAGAGTAAGCGAATTCATAATGACTGCGCATTCATGGTGAAGTCAGCGTATGCAAGGTAGATTCAGGCGGCCAGTAATGTGGAACCTCTGAACAGCTCGATAATGAGACAATTAATACCCGATAGAATTCACCTTTGCGCTGATGCACGAACCAGGGTGAGAGTCAGTCTTCCTGCCGCAGCTGCGGAAACAGAATCACATCGCGAATACTGGGGCTGTCAGTAAGCAACATGACCAACCGGTCTATGCCGATGCCTTCACCTGCAGTCGGGGGCAGGCCGTATTCCAGCGCGCGGATGTAATGGGCGTCGTAGTGCATGGCCTCGGCATCGCCTGCCTCTTTGGCCTTGGCTTGCTCGAGGAAACGTGCCGCCTGATCTTCGGGATCATTCAATTCGGAAAAGCCGTTGGCGATTTCGCGCCCGGCGATGTAAAGCTCAAAGCGATCGGTTATCTCGGGATTAATATCATTGCGCCGCGCCAAGGGGGAGACCTCCGCCGGGTAATCAATGATAAAGGTTGGCTCGAACAGCAAATGCTCGGTGATTTCATCAAATAGTGTAAGTTGCAATCCGCCGACACCGCTCCCCGGTTTGTGGGCAATGCCAAGTGATTGTAGTCTGCTAATCAGAAATGCACGGTCGTCGAGTTGCGCATCGGTATATTCCGGGGAATATTTCCGGATGGCCTGGGTGATGGTAAGTCGCGCAAACGGTTGTGCAAAATCAATTTCTCGCCCTTGGTAGGCTATTTGGGTTGTACCCAGAACCTTCTCCGCTACTTCTCGCAGCATGGTTTCGGTGAGATCCATCAGATAGGCGTAATCCTGATAAGCTTCGTAAAATTCCAGCATGGTGAATTCAGGATTATGCCGGGTGGAAATTCCCTCATTGCGGAAATTGCGGTTAATCTCGAACACCTTCTCCATCCCGCCTACCACTAACTGCTTCAGATAAAGCTCTGGTGCGATGCGCAGGTACAGCGCCATATCCAGCGCATTGTGATGGGTGGCGAAAGGTCGCGCTGCTGCACCGCCAGGGATCGGGTGCATCATCGGCGTTTCCACTTCCAGATAGCCGCGTGCGACGAAGAATTCACGAATAGACTGGATGATTCCGGAGCGGGTGGCGAACACCTTGCGGGCGTTCTCATTGGTGATCAGATCAAGATAACGCTGGCGGTATTTCTGTTCCTGGTTGGTCAGGCCATGGAATTTTTCCGGCAGAGGGCGCAGCGCTTTGGTCAGCAGGCGCAGGTGGGTGACTCGCACCGAAAGTTCGTCAGTCTTGGTTCTGAACAGTGTTCCTTGCACACCGAGTATGTCGCCCAGGTCGTAATGCTTGAATGCCTGGTGAACGGCTTCACCGGTAAGATCGTTGCTGATATAGAGCTGGATGCGCCCGCTCATGTCCTGAATGGTGGCAAAGCTCGCCTTGCCCATTACGCGTTTCAATACCATGCGCCCCGCCACACTTACGGTCTTCACCGCCACTTCCAGTGTTTCATTGGTATCCGCAGCATATTGTTGGTGCAGGTCGGATGCCAGATCATCGCGGCGGAAATCGTTGGGGAAAACGCTGCCTGTCTTGCGCAGCTCGGTCAGCTTGGTGCGGCGTTCTGCGATGATCTGATTTTCATCTTGAGGTACGGGAGTCTGTTCGTTCATGGGTTTATTTTTCAAAAGAAGAATAATTCGAATCCGATCAGGCTTGCAGCTTCGCCTTGATTCCGGTCGGATGTGGCAAATTTGGTGGCGCCAATTTCTTGTGCAATGGACAAATGTAAGGCATCCAGCGTACGTAACGGGATTTTTGGCGTTTTTGCCAGTATGTCAAGCGCATGGGTGGTATGGGAATCGGTAAGTGCATGCAGCACCAGCGCACCATCCTGCAGATCGGTGCGCAATTCTTCGAACGCATTTGATTCCAGTTTGCGGGTGATCTGCCCGATCCGGCGGCGGCGCGCCAATGCGCTGCGCGCTTCAACCAGCGTCAGGCGGCTGGAATGGAAAGGAGCATTTGCCGCAAAGAAATCTTCAAAGGCGTTGCTTTCCGGCTCCATGATATAGCGCTTGAGCAGGACACTGGTGTCGAGGTAGATCATCAGGCTCGCTCGGTGCGATCCTCGCCCACAATCTCTTCGTTCGGCACGGTTTGCATCGGTTGTTGCGCACGAAAAGCCGCCAGCGAGCGTACCCGCATTTTTGGTTTTGCAGGAAGGATGCGCGCCACCGGTTCTCCCCGGCAAACAACCAATATTTCCTCATTATTGGCGAACATCTTGTCCGGGTGGCTCAGGCCTTCGCGGGCTTCGCGGATGGTAAGGGTTTTCATGGGGTATTCTCCAACAATGTCGTGTGTCACGAATTGTACAAGTGTGTCACGAACTTTGCCAGTAGGGAGGGTATCCTGAATGGTGTGTAAATGAAATTTCTTACACTCTCGGTAGCTAAAGGATTTTCAGCAACCTTACAGCTTTGAATTAAACCCCTTGTTTCAAACTCGCCTCGATAAAGTCATCCAGCCCGCCGTCGAGCACGCCCTGGGTATGGCCGATTTCAACGCCGGTACGCAAATCCTTGATGCGCGATTGGTCCAGCACATAGGAACGGATCTGGTGCCCCCAGCCGATGTCGGTCTTGGAATCTTCCATCGCTTGTTTTTCGTCGTTGCGTTTGCGCAATTCCGCTTCGTACAGGCGTGATTTCAGCATAGCCATGGCTTCCGCGCGGTTGCGGTGCTGGGAACGGTCATTCTGACATTGCACCACAATGCCAGTGGGATTGTGGGTGATACGAATCGCTGAATCGGTTTTGTTGATGTGCTGTCCGCCCGCACCAGAGGCACGGAATGTGTCGATGCGCAAGTCCGCAGGGTTGATGTCTACTTCGATGGTCTCGTCGACTTCGGGGTAAACAAATACGCTGGCAAACGAAGTATGACGGCGATTGCCTGAGTCAAATGGGGATTTGCGCACCAGTCGGTGCACGCCGCTTTCAGTACGCAAGTAGCCGTAAGCGTAATCGCCGGAAACCTTAAGGCTGGCGCTCTTGATACCGGCGACCTCACCGGAGGACTCTTCCAGCACTTCCACTTTGTAGCCACGACGCTCGCAATAGCGCAGATACATGCGTTCCAGCATTGCTGCCCAGTCTTGCGCTTCGGTACCGCCAGAGCCAGACTGAATATCAATGAAGCAGTTATTCGGATCCATCGGGTTGGAGAACATGCGGCGGAATTCCATATCCGCCACGATTTTTTCCAATTGTCCGACATCGACACCGACACTTTCCAGCGTAGCGTCGTCATCTTCTTCTTTTGCCATCAAAAACAAGTCGCGAGCGTCATGCAATTGCCGCCCGGCGATTTCCAGGGTATTGACGATGCCCTCCAGCATTTTCTTTTCCCGTCCCAGCTCTTGGGTGCGTTTGCTGTCGCCCCAGATGGCGGGATCTTCCGCCTGCCGGTTGAGCTCGATTAAACGCGTTTGCTTGGCGTCGAAGTCAAAGATACCTCCGTAATTCTGCCACCCGGTTATCGAGAGAGGTAAGCTGGTTGGCGATGGTGTTGAGTTGTTCCGCTTCCATGGGAGTTTGGCCTGAAAATACGAGAAAGACAAAATTATACAGCAAGCTTGGCAAGCTGCGCCTGCTGCAGGGACCGCAGAGGATTCAGGAAAGTATCTCGATACCTGTGGCATATCGTCAAGAGAGGCAGATTTTTCGTTACAATTGCATCATGACAAAATTTTTTGCACTGATTCCTGCGGCAGGTTCCGGTTCGCGCATGGGGAACGAGCTGCCCAAGCAGTATCTGCCGCTGGCAGGCAAGCCGATGATTTATCATGCTTTGCGCACACTATGTAACTCATCTCGCATTGCCGGCGTGTTTGTGGTGCTTGCACCTGGTGATAGTGAGTGGTCACAATATGACTGGTCGGAGTTCTCGGGCAAGCTGGTGGCACTCGATTGCGGCGGTGCAGCCCGTGCTGAGAGCATACTCAATGGCCTTAAAGCAGCGCCGGGGGCATCATCCATTAATGATGACGATTGGGTGCTGGTACATGATGCGGCACGGCCCTGTTTAAGTGCGGCGCAGCTCGATAAATTGATGGATGAACTGGCTGATGATGCCGTGGGCGGATTGCTTGCGGTTCCGGTGGCTGATACCTTAAAGCGTAGCGATGCCGGCAGCCGGGTCGAGCGTACCGAATCCAGAGAAAGTCTGTGGCAGGCGCAGACGCCGCAGATGTTTCGTTACAAGCTGCTGGTCGACGCCCTGAGCAGAACTGGTGGTGCGGCCATGACCGATGATGCTGGCGCAGTTGAGGCTTTGGGTCTACATCCCAGACTGGTGTTGAGCGATACGCGTAATCTGAAAGTTACCTATCCCCAAGACCTGGTTCTGGCAGAACTGATTTTACGAGAGAGAGGGAATTACAGTGAGCAGGATTAGAATTGGGCAGGGTTTTGACGTGCATCAATTGACTGAAGGCCGCAAGCTAATTATTGGCGGCGTTACCATCCCTTATGAGAAAGGCCTGCTAGGGCACTCCGATGCCGACGTGTTGTTACACGCAGTGTGCGATGCATTGCTGGGTGCAGCAGCACTGGGAGACATTGGCCGGCATTTCTCGGATTCTGATCCGCGTTACAAGAATATCGATAGCCGCGTATTGCTGTGTGAAGTTTATCGTTTGCTGGAGAAAAACGGCTACAAGGTGAGCAATATCGATGCGACCATCATTGCCCAGGCACCGAAAATGGCGTTGCATATTCCCGCCATGATTGCCAATATTGCGCAGGATTTGCAGATGCGGGCCGGAGATGTCAACGTCAAGGCCAAGACTGCCGAGCATCTTGGGCCGGTTGGCCGGGGTGAGGGCATAGAAGCGGAGGTGGTGTGCCTGATCACCGCAACAGATGACGCAGGTAATTGAAACAAACACCGCTGCAGGGGAAGAAACCGTCCGGGTTTTCTTTGCAATCTGGCCAGATGCTGCGGCTAAAAGGCAGTTGGATGAACTGGCAGAGCGACTGGAAGCAGTCTGTGAAGGACGAAAAGTAAGAGCAGAAAATATCCATCTAACGCTGGTGTTTTTGGGGGAAGTAAGCGTCGATCGACTGGATGCCTTATGTTTGGCAGCTAACGAAGCTCGGGGTACCGGGTTGCGGGCTTTTGATTTTGCCGTCGAGGAAATCCGCTACTGGAAGCATAATCATATCGTCTATGCAGGAACGAGCGGGATCCCCCAGGAACTTCTGGACTTGGTGGGCGCTTTACAGAGCGCCTTGTCCGCCGCCGGATTTTCGTTCGATCACCAGGCTTATGTGCCGCATATCACACTGGTGAGAAAAGCTAGATGCCCTGCCCCTTCGATTGAGCTCAAGGCAGGCTTGCCTGAATTGGTGCAGCCAGTAGTTTGGCCAGTACGTGAATGGGTGCTGGTAAAATCAGAACAGGCCAGCGGCGGATTGGTTTATATCCCTATCGGCCGTTGGCCCCTGGCATAACGAGTCAGAGATAGATACAGCTTTCCAGGTGTCGTGCCAGTTCTTTTTCGCTGACCTTGGTGTAATCCTTTTCGAGACTGTCGCTTACCAGAGCGCGCACATGGTTTCCCAAGCGGCCGTTGATGAGCCCAATAAAAGGGGCTGATGCAACCAGAATCAGGCGTTGGTAGCTATTGGCAGTACGTCCTTGCTCGAGTTCCCGCGCGAGCTGGCTGGCAAAATTCTGAGCTTCATTTTGTTTCGGGTCGGCGGCAGGCACGTAGGAACCGTGGCCGTTGCCATGACTCTTGTTGTGTCCGGGGCGATCTGAAACCAGATCGTGTCCTTTTTCCCTGCTGGCAGCGTGTTCGAATTCCTTAAGTTTCTGTAACCCTTTTTTAGGCCCGGAATTTACATACAGAGATGCTGCACTTGCGTTAGCGACTAGTATCCACGTGATGCTCATATAATGCCTCCATGAGATGATGAAGTGATGAGAGTGAAGACCGGACAATTTCGTTGCCAGCATAACATCGTGCGGGAGTTTTATAAACAGCGGTTTACCAGCGGAAGTATAATTCCGGTGACAGCATTTCCCCCCATAGGACACTGGCCTGCTACAGCTCGATTGCCAGCTCCCGATATTTTATCCAGCCTACCGTTTTGAAAATTTTAGCTCTCGATACTTCTACCGAATACTGTTCTCTTGCGCTCTGGCTCGACAACGAGATACTGAGTCGGCAAGTGCTTGCTGGACAGCGGCATTCCGAACTGATCCTGCCGCTGTTACAGGAGATGCTAGCGGAAGCCGGACTGACGCTGACACAATTGGATGGCATTGCTTTTGGCGCTGGCCCGGGGTCGTTCACAGGTCTGCGTATCGCTTGCGGAGTGGCTCAGGGATTGGCTTTCGGTGCGAACCTGCCGGTCGTAGGCATATGCACGCTGGAAGCATTGGCGCAGCAAACCGGGGACAGCAGGGTGATTGCGGCGCTCGACGCCCGCATAGGCGAGATTTATCATGCCGCTTACACAAAAACGATAGACGGTTGGCGGACGGTGAGTGAACCGGCTCTCTGCCTGCCGCAGCAGGCACCGTTGCTGCCAGGGGATGGCTGGACTGGTTGCGGCAGCGGCTTCGCTATATATGACGAGGCGTTGCGCAGTCGTTACTATGGGTGCGTTAGCCACATTGTTGGCAATCTCAGTCCTCATGCGCGGGAGGTGGCGCAATTGGCAGCACCAAGATTTGCAATAGGACTGAGTATTGATCCTGCCGATGCGGCACCACTTTATATCCGCAACAAGGTAGCGCTGAAGGAAAGCGAACGATGAGTACTCCGTGGCAGGAAACGCCACAAATTAGGTGCATGCTTCCGGCAGATCTGGATGCGGTAGTAGCTATCGAACGTGAAGTTTTTCTCTTTCCCTGGACGCGTGGCAATTTCGGTGACTCGCTCGACTCCAGTTATCATTGCTTGGTGCTGGAGCAGGCAGATCATATTTTCGGCTACGGCGTGATGACAATCGGAGCAGATGAAGCCCATTTGCTCACTCTCAGTATCGCCGCAGGATGGCAGCGGCAGGGCTGGGGTGAAAAATTACTGCAACACTTTATTCACATTGGCAGAGAACGCCATGTGCGGTCGATGTTTCTGGATGTGCGTGAATCCAATTATGCCGCTGCCCGATTATATGAACGGATTGGATTCAGGCATATCGCCAGACGCAAGGATTATTATCCCGCAATGGGCGGGCGGGAGGATTCATTGGTTATGGAGCTAATGCTGTGAATGTTGCTATGAACTGGTCATGAACACCAGACGCGAAGAAATACTTGAGGAGCTGGGTCTCACGCCACTGTGGCATAGCCGTACTGCTCGGCATGCCGCAGTGGCTTTCGATCATCAGGCCAGCGACACAGATGCCAGGCGTGCACAGATTCTGCACATGGACTGGGCCGAGCTCAAGACAAGCGTGGCAGGATGCAGCGCCTGTCCGCTACATAAGGCTCGCACCAGCACAGTGTTTGGTATGGGTGACGAGAACGCTGACTGGCTGTGGGTGGGTGAGGGTCCGGGCGCTGAAGAGGATGCCAGCGGAGATCCCTTCGTCGGCCAGGCTGGCAAGCTGCTGGACAACATGCTGGCAGCAATCAATCTGCAGCGCGGACGACATGTGTATATCACCAATATCGTTAAGTGCCATCCACCTGGCAACAGGAATCCAGAGTCTGATGAAGCGCAACAGTGCGAGCCATATCTGAGGCGGCAAATTGAATTGATCCAGCCAAAACTCATCATCGCGCTGGGAAAAGTCGCTGCACAGAATCTCCTGCGCAACGATGCCACGGTCGCCAGTTTACGCGGCAAGCTGCATGAGTATTCCGGCATTCCTTTAATCGTCACCTATCACCCAGCCTATCTGCTGCGCACGCTGACTGACAAGGCCAAGGCCTGGGAAGATCTGTGTTTTGCTAACAGCACCATGCAGGCGTTATTGTAATCAGTGATTTAGTCCCCATTTATTCTGGGTAGATTTTTTCAGGAGAGATCCATGCGTAATTTACTATTGTCCTTGACCTTGCTGCTCACCCTTGCCTTGAGTGGCTGTGGCTACAATACCCTGCAATCAACGGATGAGCAGATCAAAGCGAGCTGGGCGGAAGTTCTGAACCAGTATCAGCGCCGTGCCGACCTGGTTCCAAACCTGGTAAATGTAGTAAAAGGTTTTGCCACTCAGGAAAAAGATGTGCTGTTGGGGGTGACCAATGCTCGCTCTAGAGTGGGCGGCATTCAGGCGACGCCTGAACTCCTCAACGATCCAGAGGCATTTGCCAAGTTTCAGAAAGCCCAAGGAGAGTTATCGGGTGCTTTATCACGCCTGCTGGTAGTAGCGGAGAATTATCCGCAGCTCAAATCAGATGCTAATTTCCGTGAACTACAGGCGCAACTGGAAGGCACCGAGAACCGTATCACCGTGGCCCGCAACCGTTACATCCAGGCGGTGCAGCAATATAACGTGGTGGTGCGCTCATTCCCCAGTAATCTTACTGCAATGGTATTTGGCCATCAGGTGAAACCCAGTCTTACGGTGGAGAATGAGAAAGAAATCTCCACCGCACCCAAAGTGGACTTTAGTATGCCAGTGCCGGTGGCAAAATAGGGGTATATAAGCCTTGAAACTGCGATTCAGCTTACTTTTCCGGGTTAATCTGTGGCTAAAAGGTTTCTGAAAAATGCTACAAGCTTGGATAAGAGCCCTGATGTTTGTTGTGCTGCTGCTTTCTGCCCCATTATCTGGGGCGGAAGTGGCGGTTCCGCTGCTCCACTCCCGTGTCACTGATCTGACTGGAACACTCCCCGCTGATGAAGTCGCACAACTAGAGCAGAAATTAGCGGCATTTGAAGCAAAGAAAGGCAGCCAGGTAGCGGTACTGATCGTCCTTACTACCAAGCCTGAAACCATCGAACAATATTCAATTCGTGTTGCTGAAGCATGGAAACTGGGACGCAAAGGAGTGGATGACGGCGCACTGCTACTGGTTGCGAAGAGCGACAGGACGCTGCGCATAGAAGTTGGTTATGGTCTTGAAGGTGTGCTGCCGGATGCCGTGGCAAAGCGTATCATCGAAGAAATAATTGCCCCCAAATTTCGGCAGGGAGATTTTTCTGGCGGCATTGCAGCAGGAACCGAGCGGATGCTGAAGGTGATCGAGGGGGAACCGCTACCGCCACCACAGTCCATGCATGGCACCAGCACCTCTGCTGGAATGGATGCTGCTGCGGAAAACATTCTCCCCATTTTCATCGGACTCATCGTGCTTGGCAAAATATTGCAGGCCATGTTCGGACGCTTCATTGGCGCCACTGTAATGAGTACAGTGGCAGGGTTCATGGGCTGGTTGTTTTTTTCCTCACTGGTTGTTGCCCTGTTCATTGCGCTTCTTGCCTTCTTCTTTAGTCTGTTCGGGAATGCAGGTGGAGGAATTTACCGGGGTGGACGCGGCGACTGGTCTGGCGGCGGTTTTGGTGGGGGGGGTGGTTTCGGCGGTGGCGGTTTTGGCGGTGGTGGTGCATCGGGGAGATGGTAAGTGAATTTCCCCCGCATACTCCGGCATCTCTTTACTGGTCGACTGACGCTGCGGCGCGCATTTCCCGCCGCATCCCTGAGAGCCATCGAACAAACCATCAAGCAATCAGAAATAAGCCATGATGGTGAAATCCGCTTTGCGGTAGAAGCAGCGTTGCATATATTGCCATTGCTTGGAAACCAGTCAGCACGGGAGCGGTCAATAGAAGTGTTTTCGCAACTGCGGGTGTGGGATACCGAGTGCAATAACGGGGTGTTGATTTATTTATTGCTTGCCGACCGTCATGTGGAAATTGTTGCTGACCGTGGAATCCACGGCATGGTTGGTAGCGGGGAATGGGAAAAAATCTGCCGCGTGATGGAAGTTGCATTCCGGCAGGGACAGTTCGAGGCGGGAGTAATTACAGGAATCGGCACCATCAGCGGGCATCTGCGCGCGTATTTCCCGACAGAGCGGCAAGGGGGAGAGAATGAACTCGCCGACAACCCGGTGGTTTTGTAGCGAGGTTCTCAGTGCCCCTTATGCGCCCCGATCAGGTGCAATGAATCTTCTTTGCTCTGGTTGAGCAAATGCCATTTGCGTATCAGCGTCATGATTACCGCCACAAACAAGCCGAACAGAATGATGACGGTGTTAACATGCACATCGAGACTCACCAACACAGCATACAGTGCCAGCATGGTAAGAATGCTCAGATTCTCGTTGAAATTCTGTACCGCAATAGAATGGCCCGCACCCATCAGAATATGCCCGCGATGTTGTAACAGGGCGTTCATCGGTACCACGAAGAACCCGGCCAGTCCGCCAATCAGCATAAGTAGTCCGATTGCAACCCACAGGTCGCTCACTACGATCATGGTCATCACCACAATGCCCATGGCGATACCTAGCGGGATCACTTTTACCGATTGCCGCAGTGAAACCAGCCGTGCCGCCATTACCGCGCCTACCGCAATGCCGAGAGCAACCACACCCTGCAACTGTGCAGCTTTGCTTAGTGGAAAATCAAGCGCTGCCTCAGCCCACTTCAGTACAATAAATTGCAGGGTTGCACCTGCTCCCCAGAATAATGTTGTTACAGCGAGTGAAATCTGTCCAAGCTTGTCTCTCCATAGCAGCTGCATGCAATGCCTGAACTCATGTATCAGGAATATTGGGTTTTTCTTGAGTATGCGGTGATCAACCCCGGTGTCGGGAATGTACAGGTTAAAGGTGGCGGCAATACAATAAAACGTGGCGATAAGCAGAATACCTGCTTCTGTCACAGTATCCACGCCAGTGTTGATGAAGGGGAAATCAAACGCCAGAAATATGGCAGAGACCGCAGGTGTAATCAACACTCCGCCCAGCACCGTGCCGAGCACGATGGAGGCCACGGTCAACCCTTCGATCCAGCCGTTGGCAATAACCAGTTTTTCTGGTGGCAGCAGTTCGGTAAGTATGCCGTATTTGGCCGGGGAGTAAGCGGCAGCACCCAGCCCTACAACAGCGTAGGCAGCGAGGGCAGCATACTGGTGTGTGGCAAGAAATAGCAAGCTGCAGCCCAGGATCTTGATAGTGTTGCTAATGAACATTACCCGCCATTTGGGCATAGAGTCAGCAAAGGCGCCGACGAAGGGGGCAAGAATCACATAGAACAACACGAACACAAACTTAAGCATGGGGGTGAGATAAGCGGGGGCATACAGGTCTATCAGTAGCGCGATGGCAATAACCAACAATGCATTGTCTGCCAGCGACGAAAAGAATTGTGCCGCCATGATGGTATAAAACCCGCGTTTCAAGCTATCTCTCCAGAAATTTTCTAGTTGATCAGGTGTTGGATTATATAATAGCTATCCATACCTGTTTTTGGGCAGCGGGGTTTTATACCATGAAACCGCATTGACGGCTAATTGTAACGGCCTTGATCCGTTACGCCAATGACGAAGTTTCCGGCAAACTTCCGGCAAACAACTATTCTGGCAGCAAGTTTTGTGATTGAATGGTCCGCCAGTTTCATATTGAAAATGTCATTCGTACTTATTGATAAGCTACACCAATTCTTCTACCAACAACATACGGAAAACTGTGGCGTAGCAGTTCCGTAATGACACTCCGCTAAAAATAACCCGATGCCTCGTCCTATTCAAGCCCTGATCGATCTTTCTGCACTCGAATATAATCTGTCTGTAGTTCGCCGTCACGCGCCGCGTGCGCGCGTAATGGCGGTAGTCAAGGCCGACGCCTATGGTCATGGTTTATTGCGTGCTGCCGAGGCATTGAAGAGTGCGGACGGATTTGCGCTGCTGGAAATGGATGCTGCGATACGTTTGCGGGATGCAGGTTACCGCCACCCTATACTGCTGGTTGAAGGATTTTTTTCGACAGAGGAATTGGCGCTGATCGAGCAGTACCACTTAAGCACCGTGATTCACCACAGCGAGCAGTTGGCCATGTTATCTGCCTACAAGCGGCGTGGTGGTCTGGACGTGTTTCTGAAACTTAACACCGGCATGAACCGCTTGGGATTTATGCCTGAGCAGTTTTCCGCTGCGCTGGAAAGCCTGAGAACCAATCCCGCCATTGGCCAGATCACATTGATGACCCATTTTGCCCGCGCCGATGAACCCGCTGGCGAGAATAGCGTCAGTATGCAATTGCAGCATTTCAACGCCGTTGCCGCAGGACGAAATTTGGCCTGCTCGCTAGCCAATTCCGCAGCGATTTTATATCACCCTGAGACTCATGCAGATTGGGTACGCCCCGGCATCATGCTTTACGGAGCTTCGCCATTTTCCGGCAAGACCGCCGCCGAACTGGGTCTGCGTCCGGTAATGACGATATCAAGCAGAGTTATTGCAGTGCAGAATATCAGGGCAGGGGACGCGGTCGGGTACGGCCACATTTTTTGCGCTGACCGGCCGATGCGTGTCGGTATCGTGGCGGGTGGTTATGCCGATGGCTATCCGCGGCATGCGCCCACCGGCACACCAGTGCTGGTGGATGGCAGGCGCAGCCATATCCTCGGGCGTGTGTCCATGGATATGCTGCACGTGGATCTGAGCGGAATTGGGAGCGCCGGTGTGGGCAGTCAGGTAATACTCTGGGGAGAGGGTTTGCCGGTGGATGAGGTAGCGCAGGCGGCGGGAACGATCAGCTACGAGTTACTGTGTGCACTAGCGCCACGCATGCAGGTAGTCACATAAAAAAAGGGCAGTCATCTGACTGCCCTTTTTAATCTGAGTATCGCCGCAACGAATGCGGAAACTATTCGACCTTGGCTTTCGCGCGCAGTTCGTTGACGGCGGCTTCAAACTGCCGCTGCAGCACACGCTGTGTTAAATTATTCTTGATCTCTTCAAACGGTGGAATTTTCAAGGGACGCACATCATCCAGTCGAATCACGTGCCAGCCAAAAGGTGTTTGCACTGGCTGCTCGGTGAGCTGACCTTTGTTCAGCTTGGCCAGAGCCGCAGCGAAGGACGCGACATAATTTCCGGCGGGACTCCATTCCAGCTCACCCCCCTTGCTTTTGCTGCCAGTATCCGTGGATTTTTCCTGGGCAATCTTTTCAAGTTTCCCACCTTTCTTGATGCGGGCGATAATGTCCTTGGCTTCTGCTTCCGTAGCGACCAGAACGTGGCGTGCCTTGTATTCCTTGTCACCCATCTGCGTTTTCAGCGTCTCGAATTCTTTACGCAAGGCTTCGTCACTGACCGGATGGGTCTTTATATAATCGATCTGATATGCCCGAACCAGTGCGGTCTGACGTGCAATTTCCAACTGCGCTATGATATCAGGGTCCCGATCCAGGCCTTTTCTCAATGATTCCTGGGCGATCACTTCTTCGGCGATCAGATCTTCACGTAAGGCTTTCCGGACTTCAGGGGTGTCCGGCTGACCCTGGGTGGTACGAGCTTTGATTATAAAATCAAGACGTGACTGGGGAACTGCCACCCCATTCACTTTTGCCAAGGGTGCTACGGGTTGAGCGTGAGCGGCGGTCACAGCAATCATGCCGGAAATACCAATTGCCATCAATTGCGAAAATTTTATGAGTTGCATAGGGCTTCCTTGTCAGTGGATTGAATCAGATCTAACCTCTTCAGGAGTATACGCCTTTACACTTAGCGCGTGAATATCCTTGCGCATCATTTCACCTAATGCGGCGTAGACCAAACGATGCCTGGCCATGGTCGATTGGCCAGAAAATCTGGACGAGACGATCGTAAGAAAGTAATGTCCGCCGCCGCTTTTGGCACCCTCGTGTCCTGCATGCCGGGCGCTCTCGTCCAGAATTTCAATCTTTTCCGGATCAAGGGTGGCAAGCTTCTGCCTGATTAATTCGAGTGTATTCATTTATGCGGTGCCCGGCAGATTATGCTGGCAGAACTTTCTTGAATGGTTTGACGGTAACTTTTGCGTAAACACCCGCCGTGACATACGGATCAGCCTCCGCCCAAGCGCATGCTGCGGGCAGTGACTCAAATTCTGCTACGATCAGGCTACCGGAAAATCCTGCCGGACCGGGGTCGGGGCTGTCGATTGCCGGGTAAGGCCCGGCCAGGATAAGGCGTCCGTCTTGCTGCAATGCCTGGAGGCGTTCCAGATGTGCGGAACGAGCCGCCAGACGTT
Source organism: Nitrosomonadales bacterium (assembly GCA_009886095.1). GTDB lineage: Bacteria > Pseudomonadota > Gammaproteobacteria > Burkholderiales > Nitrosomonadaceae > VFJL01. The sequence continues at coordinate 40,340 of VFJL01000019.1, forward strand.
TTTCCAGGCTGTTGGGATTGTCTTCAGCGTTTATCGCATAGAGCATCATGTTCCTTTGTCCTCCTTATCTTCTTTATCCTCTTTGTCTTCCATATACTTTGACAGCATCATTCCTTGCGCTAGCACAAACACCAGCATCAGACCCATGAACCCGAACAGCTTGAAATCGACCCAGGTTTCAGTGGAGTAGTTGAAAGCCACGTAGAGATTGGCCACACCCATCAATGCGAAAAATGCTGCCCAACTGGCATTGAGCCGTCCCCATATCTTTTCTGGCAACACGACCTGTCCCTTCATCATGACACGGATCAGATTCTTGTTAAAAAATGCGTTGGCTACCAACAACGTAACGGCAAACAGCCAATAGAGTACGGATGGTTTCCACTTGATGAAAGTTTCGTCTTGCAGTATCAGAGTGGCACCGCCGAAAACGCTGATAATAACGAGACTCACCCATAGCATGGTTTCAACTTTACGGTGACGAAACCAGACCCAGCCGATTTGCACAAAAGTGGCGACAATGGCTACAGCGGTGGCCGCATAAATGCCATAAATTTTGAAGGTTATAAAAAACAGAATGACCGGGAAAAGGTCGAAAAGGAATTTCATGGGTGCGGAGCGATGAGGTCTATGGTTGGCAAAGGGAAACGATTATGACAGTCAAAGCAGAAAAAAGCTTCCCGATCTTGGTTGCCCTTGGTTCGTTTCAGTGTAAATGCATCGGCGCTGTTTTGCCTTCCTCGGGGAACTCGGCATGCACCACCTCGCCTTCCGGGTTCGGGAACAAGGGTGCGCCGCACTCCTCGCAATATTCCAGAGGAAAGCGGTTATCCAGCAGCGTAATGTGAGTTACGCCACATTCCCGCAAGGCTGTTTCGATCTGCATCACGGTGTCATTGCTTTCGTCTTCCTCGCCCACCAGTGCCCAGACGATGCCGTAGAGCACGTCGTCGCGATCCTTGAAGGTGAAGCTGATGCGGTACTCCTCCAGCCACTGATCGTAAAACGGCGCGATCACCGCGCGCAGACCATCGGCCGAGATATTCAGAGTGGACTGCAGAAAATCAATGGTGGCGTGCATGGAATAGGGGCGGGCAAGGCGGTCTGCCATGCGCCAGGCAGAGAAGAAGCCGTCAGGCAGCAGCAACTCCAACGCACAGCCCTGGAATAATGGGCGCAGTGCTTCGCCCCCATAAGCTTGCCAGGCAAGCAGTATTTCCTGTTTTTGAGTTTTGGCCCCGGGCACATTGCCGATCTCGTTGGCCCCGGTGGTTTCCTGCCAGCGGAACATGGGTTTCCCTTGCGGCACGGCAATGGCTCCGAGGAGGTAACGGGTATCAGACAGAAAACGTCCGGTTTCAGCTAATTGGCGCGAATTCATGTGCAAATCATGTCCTTCTGTCGCCGCTACCCACAGCTTGCTGGCCAGTTCGTGCGTGAGGTGATAACCGCGCGGCAACTGGTCAGGACTGAACAGGTAATCCGCCAGCGAAAATTGAATATCCGCTGCCAGCACATGAGCCTGCAAATGTGTTCGCAGGCTGGCGAGCATTGCCTCGGGTATCGAACCAGAAGGGATCGAAAAGCGTGACCAGGTCAGTACCGGCGCAGCAAACATCAGCACATCGTAGTTGCAATCTCCACGAACCAGAACGCTGCACTCGATGGCCGCTTCGATGGCATGGATGAATTCACCGTAGCCCGCAGGATCGGTTTCATAGAGCTGATCCAGTGCTGTTTCCAGATTTTGATCATCGCCCGTGCGCAACTGGGCGTGAATCTTCGCCGCCAGCAGATTTTCCCAGAAGGCATCCTCGATACGGCTGCCGGAAGCGGCAAGTCCTACCGCCAGACGCGAAAGCTCCTGCACGGCACGAGGGGATTTGCTGCGACGTGGAACACGGGTTTTTTTCATGGCAGCGGCTAGCGCAGAGTAGTCATGCGCACATTTTAACCTAAATCGGCTATTGGGACAGAGCAGGCTTGCACTGTGTCAGCGCAAAGTAGGCCTGCACCGTTTAAAAATTCATCCTTGAGCAACATAACCTAATAGGTTAACATCTGACCATGAAAAAGAAGAAGCCCAGCTACGCACTATCCGATGTGCTGGCTATTGTTGCTACCAACCGGATTGATGCTTTTACCCAGACCGCTTTGCATGGCGCGTGGGATTTAGGGTTGAGTTCCGAGGATGCCGTTGCAGTTGTGCTTGGTCTGAGGCAAACGAATTTTTATAAGAGCATGACCACGCATAACGACCACCGTATTTGGCAAGACGTTTATCACGCGGAACTCAAGTCTGGCTTCAACCCAGATAATCCATTAGGACGTGAGATGATGGTGAGGCAGGGTGCGAGGCAGTTTTGTTGGTTGGGAGAAGTCCATAGCTGGCCTATGGACGCCGAGCAAGCGGCAAAAATGGCCGCAAGCTGACCGCCAGCACTCGCGTAGGATCAGAGATCCGCCTAATGGATTATCTGGGTTCAAGGCTTATATCAAGCTCACGTTGCGTGAAAACGGAAGTGTCGTTATTCAATTTAAGGAGAAATGAAATGAAACACTTATGCCTGAATTGCGAAAAAGCAGACATGGTGCGCGGTAAACAAGACAAAGTAGTTGAGTATCGCGGCAAACAAACTGCCGTTTCCGCCGTGGAAGGCTGGCATTGCCCCGCCTGTGGTGAAAGCGAATTTGCACGGGGTGAAGGCAAACGTTATGCGGCGGCAGTCGAGCAATTTCGCGAAGCCGTAGACAAACAAGAATCAGCCGAGTTGGCGCGCATCCGCAAAAAACTAAAGTTATCGCAAAAGGAAGCCGCCGTCATTGCGGGCGGCGGGGTGAATGCCTTTACCCGCTACGAACACGGCAAGTCCAAGCCTGTTGCGGCAGTGGTCAATCTATTTCGGATTTTGGATAAGCACCCGGAACTGGTAGACGAGATTCGATGAATGTGTACGAGTGAGCCCGGCAAAATGGCGTGTGGTTTATTTGAAGTTGGTTAACGAATGACTTTAGACAGAAAATTTTGAGCACTTTTATTCAGCAAATCGAAGCGGCACTGCTACTCGCCACAATCCAATATGCACCTGAAGGCACAGAGCCAAAAGCACTGGCGCATCAGTGGATGCATGCACTGGCTTACGGGTTCGCCCCGTTTGCGGTAGAGCGCGGTGCAACGGCAAAAAAACTCATCAGCATTTTGAAAAAAACGCAGCTCTATACCGATGCGGCAACGTTCAAAAGCCAACTCCCCGGCACGCCAATCAAGCCGTCCAAAGAAAGCACCTTCACATTTATCGACCTCTTCGTGGGGGTGGGCGGCATGAGAATCGGCTTTCAAAAAGCGGGCGGCACTTGCGTGTTCTCATCCGAGTTTGAAAAGAATGCGCAAGCCACTTACGCGAAAAATCATGGCGACTATCCGTTTGGAGACATCACCAAAATTCCCGTTGCGGATATACCCGATCACGAACCAAAGGGGCCAGGTTCGCATTAATTCCAGGGAAAGGAGAGCTGTGGGGTTGTGATGTTGAATTCTGAAAACAATGTGAACCTAGCCCCTTTGGTTTTCGGGACGTAGGACAGGGCGCGCTTCGTACCCGTGCCTGCAGGTAAATTCCGTTACACTGCCTGTATCTCATTTTCTCAGGGTGCCACCGAACCTGCAGTCTCGTTAGCTACCCTTAATACCGCCTGCACATTCGAGGTTCTCTACTCATGTTCCAAATTCTTTCCGCGTTCACAAGCATCGCCACTACGTTAGGTGTGGCTGTGGCCGCATGGCAGCTATGGCTCGTGCACAAGCAGAGCGTTACCAGTTTCGAAGACTCAATCACCAAAGAATACCGCGAGCTTGCCGCAAAACTGCCCACCAAAGCTCTGCTTGGCGAGACGCTGACAGACGAGGAATACGCGGAATGCTTCGACGAGTTCTATCGTTACTTCGATCTTTGCAATGAGCAAGCATTCCTCCATAAGAATGGTCGCATCTCCAAAGCCACATGGCAATTCTGGAACGATGGCATTGCTTTCAATCTGCGCCGTCCAGCCTTCAGGCGCGCGTGGAGTGAAGTTGCAAAGCGCTCGGACGGTGACTTTTCGGAGCTACGCACGCTTTCCCCACCGCTGGATCATGATCAGTGACACAAAAGAGTCGTCTAAATTTACTGTTCGGGTGATGTTGTTACCCAGTGAGAAGATATACCTAGCAATGTTAGTGAAGTGCGGCTGACTATTATCCAGACAGGATAATGAAACATGACATGCTCATGGCACGTCGTCACAAGACTTCTTAAGCAATCGCTTCATTACAAATAAGAGTATTACCCATGAGAAACCAGTCACCATCCTTGCTATGTGCGCCAGTTTATCGACTCTTCGAGTAGTATTGATGCAACGAAGCCCATATAAATTTCTCATATTATTAGTCTGTGCAGCTTGGGCGTTTATCTCCTTTGATGTACTAGCCCAGAGCAGTTCATTCGCAAAGTTACAGTTTGGTGAAACAATCTTTCTTGAGGTTCCAAGAAACTGGGAATATTCGAACAAACAGATTCGCCAGCATCTCGATACTGGCTCTGAGGCTGTAGGGCGGTTAGCAGGATTCCCGGTTGCGCAGGGTGACAATCAAATACTTCTTGCCGCTAATGCGTACACGTCATCCAAGACCTTATCAGCAACTTTACGGTTGAGTGTTCGACCCGGGGCTGCACCAACACAGGCAGATGTTCAAGAGTTCGCAAAATACCCCAAGGCCGAACTGAATACTGTATTTGGCCCTATGCTCTCTGAAACTGCGCAACTTCTTCGATCTATGGAGGGAGTTGAATATGTGAAGGCTCTCGATTCTCGGGTCGAAAGCAATGGGTACATTAACTGCATATTTATTGAATTTGAGTACGCAAAGTCTGATGGCATTTCATTGTCTCAATCTTGGCTTTGTCCAATGGGCAATAAGGCTATCAAGCTCTCCACATCTTATCGCAAGAACGAAGCCGCACTGCTTAAGCCTGTAATAATGCATGTTTGGAAATCCTTGCGGGCAAGCAATGATGCGCCCCCTCACGCGCACGAGAAAACAATCAATCCATCAAATGAACTATTGGAGGTGCAACATGGCGAACGGCTGGACACCGGAACGACGGGCACGACAATGCAAATGCAGGAATTTGATGTCATCGACTTTATTTTAAGCATCATATTTACTTGGACAATCGGCCTATTGCCACCGGTTGTTATCCGTTATGTAATTGTGAAGTATCCGATGGACAAAGGTAGCGCGATCATTACGTCTGTAGCATTTTGGTTCTTCAATCTGTTTTTCTTCATTTCTCTTGGTAGCCAAAGTAAATCGCATATGGTGCTGAGCCTAATTGCGTACGTTTCATACCTTATTTTGCGAAAACCGACACATATTAAACTGCCACAAATACATCCCCAGGTTACGGCCTCAGCGACAACAGGTATACAGGTTAACGAGGTCTTGGCAA
>VFJL01000059.1 GCA_009886095.1 Nitrosomonadales bacterium
ACGTGGCACTCAGCCAGACGGATCAATTTACGGTGGCCCCGCAGGGCACCCGTCCGAACCAGTGGCATGGCAGATTCTCCAGCCTGGTGAAATCGACGACCGCCCGCTTTGTAACCGTGCTGGAAGTGGGGTGTAGTTGGATACCGGTAAAGATGGAGACTACCGGTGATAGTCACTACATGACTGTGCTGGGCAACACTCTTATTTTTGATGGTGACACGGTGACGGTGAAATAAACCTGATCGTAGAGTGACTTCAATTCCCACTTACCACTGCAGCCTAAGATAACCGTCTGTCATTTCGTTGAACTTGAAGTGCAATGAATTGACGCCACGGCGTATCGGCAACTGCCGGGGTGAAAGCCTGAACGGCCCAGCAGCAGAGCGGGATTGTTCAACTCGCAGGCGCCCTGTACGCGGCGAGAAAATTCTCAGTTCAAACCGGTCGGGGCTAATCTCCCGCAATAATGGGGCAAATGGCCGGGCCAGTGGCTCACCTAATTTCTTCGGCAATCTTGCGCAAGCTCATGCCGTACTTCCTCAATAATTCAATTTCCACATACACCTCATCTGTGATCATGGCCGCTTCCGAAATCCCCGGCTATCTTCTTAAATCGGTGTATCAGTTTTCAATCGCTGCACCGTATCAATTTACATCCGCTGGTGACAGTCACTAGCGGTGCTAGCTATAGATCGCCAGTTTTGTGCGATATTGTAAATATAAATGTGGGTGTACAATTAGCCCAATGGGGATGATTGAAGAAATCCGTGAGAAGATTTTTCGGGAACAGTTTGAATTCTCGCAGCATGCGGTTGACCAAAGTATTATTCGCCGTATCCGCGTGCAGGAACTACGCGAGGCAGTTTTTGCAGGTGAGGTGATCGAAGATTATCCTGAGGATAAGTATGGTCCAAGCTGCTTGATATTTGGCTCAACTGCGGTAGGCAGAGTGTTGCATGTCCAGTGTAGCTACCCATCTCGACCTCTGATCAAGGTTGTTACTTTATATGAACCAGATCCGGAACTCTGGATAGGTTCCAAGATTAGGAGAACACAAAATGACTACTGATAACTGGGAAGAATCGTTCGTCGACCAGAAAGTCACGTATACATTGGAGTTTGAAGGCAAGTTTATTATTATTGAGCACGTACCAGCGCGGGTGTGCCTGGAAACCGGGGAGAAATTCTTTTCGCCGGAAACCGTTGAGCATTTGCAGCAGATGATTTGGCGACAGGAAAAACCATCTCGCATAATTGAAGCACCTGTATTTGAATATGCAGCATAGGTTGTCTGCTGAAACGGGAACCCAGTCAAATCAAGAGGCTGGATCCCCGCCTGTGCGGGGATGACGAATTAATCTGCGTTTCTGTAGGGTTCATAGCAATCAGGATTTCTCGTATGAGCATACTTGTCACTGGCGGTGCTAGCTATATCGATTCGCATATAGGGATTGTCGTATGCCGCCGACTAAGCGCTCTGTGCGATGTCGAGTGACTTCAATTCCCGTTTACCACTGCAACCTGAGATAACCGTCTGTCATTTCGTTGAACTTGAAGTGCAATGAATTGGCGCCACAACGTATCGGCAGCTGCCGGGGTGAAGGCCTGAACGGGCCGGCAGCGGAATGGGATTGTTCAACTCGCAGGCGCCCTGTTCGGGGCGAGAAAATCTTCAGCTCAAATCGGCCGGGGCTAATCTCCCGCAATAATGGGGCGAATGGCCGGGCCAGCGGCTCACCTACGAATACGCCCTCTCCTGGCCAAGCTACACTTTTCCAGTAGGCTTCGATGGCGCTGGCACCCAGCGCATAATGGAACATGGCAATAGCGGGGAAAGGAAATTTCTGTGAGTGGTTGCAGGGTTCCACTACAGTGCCTTGGTAACGTATCTGCCTCTAAGTGGCCTCGTACGATGTTCACCGCTCACCCACCTCTTCGGCAATCTTGCGCAAGCTCATGCCGTGCTTCCTCAATAATTGAGAAAATTATTTACCCACAATTTCTGTGGATAAATTTGTGGGTAATCTGCAAATCGGTTGATTAAGTCCTCCTTTTATAACAATATTTTCTAATATGCCAAATTTTCTATCTTTATATTATTCATTATTATTCATATAGTTATATGAATACCCAGGCTCCATGCGGGTATACCCATTACGATTATGCGGTCTACATTGAAAATGTGGATTGCTAAAGGCTATATAGGTTATTTGTACTATATATTTTTGGTAGATATGTACTGCATCCCTCTGGCATGAATAGTAGAGATGTACTGCTTGGTTTTACAGCCCTCAGCCAAGCTGAGCGATTGTCTCCGCTGCATCATTCACATAACTGGACATCGTGTATTGCAGAGACTCTCGCGATACGGTGCGCGGCAAAGGTTGCTGTAACGTCCATCCCTATGCCCATTTCCTTAAGAGCATGGGATTTGCGTATTCCGGTGATCGTGACCAAGGAACACGCGCAACAGGCGGCAGATCGACTCGGCCATCAACCACGCAAACCACCTCAAATTATTAGAGATGCCTATAAGTAGTAGAATGACCATCGATATATTTAACTGGAGCTATGCGGCGTGATGAGCCCTGAGGAGAAAATAAACGCCGATCAGGAGGAGCGGCTGTGCTATATGGCACTGGAAAACCGTTCCCGGGAACTGGCCGCTTATATTGAGGCAATCGGTCAATTGGCGCTGGTCTCCGTCACCGACCGCAATGGCCGCATCCTCCAGACCAACGCCAGGTTCTGCGAAGTCAGCGGCTACAGTGAAGCGGAGTTGATCAGCCAGGATCACCATATTCTCAATTCCGGCACGCACCCCAAGGAATTTTTTGCCGAAATGTGGGCGACCATCGAACATGGTGACAACTGGCACCGGGAAATCTGCAACTACAGCAAGAGCGGCGCGCCCTACTGGTTAGACTCGACCATTGTGCCGCTCAAAGATGATGACGGGCAGATCACCCGCTACCTATCCATCAGCATTGACATCACTGAACGCAAACAGGCCGATAAGATGCTGCGCAGGCGTTTGAAGGAGATCACCTGTCTCCACTCGATCCGTCGTGATATGGAACAGGAATTGCCGCCGGATGAGTGCTGCCAGAGAATTGCTGTACATCTAAGGGATGCGATGCAGTTCCCGGAGATTGCCACTGCCGTGATCAAACTCGATGGCAGGCACTTTACTTCCGGGAAGTATAGCCAGAATCTTACGCACGGACTGCAGGCGCAGATCATAGCCAATGATAAAGTCTGCGGCTGGTTACAGGTGTTTTATCACGAGAGTAAACCCTTCCTGCTGCCGATGGAGCAGGATCTCATCGACACCATCAGGAACGATCTGGGGAAGTGGCTTGAACGCATGCAGGCCGAGGCTGAAAGAAAGGAGAATGAGGCTCTGGTGTGGTGGCAGGCCAATTTTGATCCGCTGACCAATTTGCCCAACCGCCGCATGTTCTATGACCGGCTCGAACAGGAAATGAAAAAATCCGATCGCTCTGGCCTTCCCTTAGCGCTGCTGCTATTTGATCTTGACCACTTTAAGCAGATCAACGATACCTACGGTCATGCTGCGGGCGACATGCTGCTCCAGGATGCGGCACGGCGCCTGGGTGGCTGCGTGCGCGGGTCTGACATCGTAGCACGTCTGGGCGGGGATGAATTTATCGTTATCCTGAGTGAGCTAGCTGATCCCAATACCGTCGAACGCATCACTCAGGATGCCCTGCACAAGCTGGCTGAACCGTTCCAGCTGAAGAATGAAGTAGCCTATGTATCGACCAGTATCGGCATCGCATTCTATCCGGCGGATGCCACTGACTCCAGCGCATTGCTCAAGAGTGCCGACCAAGCCATGTATACCGCCAAGAATCAGGGGCGTAATTGTTACAGCTATTTTACGGCATCCCTGCAGCAAGCTGCATATGCCCGAATGCGGCTGATCAACGATTTGCGCGGAGCCTTGGCTGGTGATCAGTTCAGAGTGTATTACCAGCCTATCGTAGAGTTGGCGACCGGAGTCATTCACAAAGCGGAAGCACTGGTACGCTGGCAGCACCCAACGCGTGGCCTGGTCAGCCCTGCTGAATTCATCCCCATCGCTGAAGAGACCGGCATGATCGCCGACATCGGCGACTGGGTCTTCCACGAAGTGGCAAGGCAGGCAGCAAAATGGCGCACATCACACCACGCAACATTTCAGATCAGCGTCAACCGTTCACCCATGCAATTCCATAATGATGGCAATATCCACGCATGGTTCGATCATCTAAAAAAACTCGGTTTGCCCGGGCAAAGTATCGCAGTAGAAATTACCGAGGGATTGCTGCTCGATACCAATGTCACCGTTACCAACCAGTTACTCGCCTTCCGCGATGCGGGCATGCAAGTATCGCTCGACGATTTTGGTACCGGTTATTCGGCGCTCGCCTACCTTAAGAAGTTTGACATCGACTATCTCAAGATAGACCGGTCGTTTATCCATAGTCTGACCTTGGGTTCCAACGATATGGCGCTATGTGAAGCTATCATCGTGATGGCGCATAAACTTGGCCTGAGCGTGATTGCCGAAGGGGTGGAGACCATAGAACAACGCGATCTGCTGGCTGCTGCCGGCTGCGACTACGGTCAGGGCTATCTGTTCTCAAAACCAGTGCCGGCTGAGCAGTTCGGAGCCTTGCTACAAAACGCACGTCAGCCAATCTGAAAACCACTTCTGGAAATCCGGATTTCATCGCAAGAAAATATTGCATTAAACCTCCCGGCGCAGCGCCTCGGCAACCTTGAAAAGCAAAACCCAATTCAATTCATGCAGAACTGGTACAATTTCCACTCGCATCTCTTTCTCAAGTATCCTTGTGTCTGTCCGAGATGCAACTCCAGCCCGCAATGAAAAGAACACTGGTTCCACTGCTGATGCTCGTCACCGTGACGGCAGGTCTGGCTTGCAATGCTCATGCCCAGCTCGTGCGGGCTTTTCCTCCTGACAGCAAGCTGGGTGAACTCATGGCGATGAGATACCCTGAAGTCAGAATCAGCGGCCAGACCATGCACCTGGGCGCAGGTGGACAGATTCGCGGCAAGGATAATCTGATTATTTTGCCATCAATGCTCAACGAGTCTGGCCCGATCCGTTACCAGACAGATATTATGGGTAACCTGCACCGTATCTGGCTGCTAACCCCGATAGAGGCCATCGAGGCGAAAGAAGAGAAAAAAAACAAATCCAGGTAGAAATAGTAATTACTGTCAGTACCAGTTCAATACTTTTGTAAAAATCGTGGCCAAAAAACTTTATATCAAAACTTTCGGTTGCCAAATGAACGAGTACGACTCGGACAAGATGGCAGACGTACTGCATGCTGCACATGGCATGGAACAGACCAACAATCCCGACGCGGCCGATGTAATCCTGTTTAATACCTGCTCAGTGCGTGAGAGAGCCCAGGAAAAAGTATTTCATGATCTGGGGCGTATCAGGCATCTGAAAAAAGCCAATCCCGATCTGCTTATAGGCGTAGGGGGTTGCGTCGCCAGCCAGGAAGGCGCAGCGATCGTAAAACGCGCACCATATGTGGATATCGTGTTCGGACCACAGACCCTGCATCGGTTGCCTCAACTAATTGCCGCACGCCAGGCTACCGGCCTGCCACAGGTTGACATTTCCTTTCCGGAAATTGAAAAATTTGACTATCTTCCGCAAGCGCTGGCACGTACGGAAGATCGCCCAGGAAACGTAAGCGCTTTCGTTTCCATCATGGAAGGTTGCAGTAAATATTGCAGCTTTTGCGTAGTACCTTACACACGCGGCGAGGAAGTCTCACGACCACTGAGCGATGTATTGGCAGAAATTGCGGGGCTGACGCACCAGGGCACCAAGGAAGTGACACTGCTGGGGCAGAACGTCAACGCCTATCGAGGTATCGTAGATGATGGTGACACCGCAGATCTGGCGCTGTTGCTTGAATGCATCAACGAAATTCCCGGCATTGAACGTATCCGCTATACCACTTCGCATCCCAGAGAAGTTACTACACGCCTGATTGAAACTTACGCAACATTACCCAAACTGGTTAGTCACTTGCATTTGCCAGTGCAATCCGGCTCTGATCGAATACTGGCAGCGATGAAGCGCGGCTACACTACGCTGGAATACAAATCTATCGTCCGCAAACTACATGCCGTACGCCCAGATATTTCACTCACATCTGATTTTATCGTTGGCTTTCCCGGCGAGACTGAAGCTGATTTCGAAGCCACAATGAAACTGATCGGAGAGGTGAATTTTGATAACTCCTTCAGCTTCATTTACAGCCCGCGCCCCGGCACACCCGCTGCCGAATTACCCGATAGCACCCCTCACGAAATCAAGCTGGAACGGCTGCACCGACTGCAGGCGAAAATTGAACAGCAGACGCAAGCCATCAGTCAGAGCATGGTCGGTACAATACGACGCATCCTGGTGGAAGGGCCATCCAAAAAAAATCCCGATGAATTTTGCGGGCGGACCGATGACAACCGCATGGTAAATTTTGCCGGCCACCCAGACTGTACCGGTCATTTCATAAATGTCAGAATTACCACTGCTCTGGCGCATTCATTGCGTGGTGAAATAGTACAGAATGGCCGCTGAGGAACCTCTTGCAAGGTGCGGAGAACATTTCAATCTATGTATCCAAGCCAGGCTCGCAGCGGAAGTGCTGCGGCATCCGTTGGTGCAAAAAATTGACAACGCCTACAAGAAATATGAAAAATAGAGGCAAGACTTCCGAGTCTGGCGAGGAATTCTCCCATACCGAAGCAGAGCTGAAATTAATAGTGCAATATGCGGCTGATACTACAACTCATGCCG
>VFJL01000079.1 GCA_009886095.1 Nitrosomonadales bacterium
ATGCCTAGCGCCACGCCTACCAGTCCACCCAGGATACAGATCACCAGCGCCTCCAGCAGGAATTGCGTGAGAATGGCGCGGCGATTGGCACCGATGGCCATGCGAATGCCAATTTCACGAGTGCGTTCAGTCACCGACACCAGCATGATGTTCATAATGCCGATGCCGCCGACCAGTAACGATACCGAGGCGATAGCCCCTAGCATCAGCGACATCACTTTGGCAGCACCGGTGGCGACAGCCGCAAGCGCGGCCATATTGCGCACGGTAAAATCGTTATCCGTGCCCTCCACCAGACGATGGCGTTGACGCAGCAACTGATTGATCTCTATTTCGGCCTCCTCCATTGCTTCTGTTGATTTGCCCTGCACCATCATGAAACGGATTGTTCCGGGAAACTGGCTACCAAAAACCTGGCGCTGGCCAGTAGTAAGGGGAATGAACACGCTGTCATCCTGGTCACGCCCATCCAGACTCTGTCCCTTGGCGGCAAGGACACCGGTAACCAGAAAAGGGCTGCTCTTGATGCGTATGGTTTTGCCTGTCGGGTCTTCGTCGCCGAACAAATTCTTTGCGGTCACCTGGCCCAAAACCACAACGCGTGCAGCGGAGCGTAGGTCGGTATCGGAAAATACTTCACCATCTTCCGTACTCCAGTTGCGCACTTTGAAATAATCCGGCGTTACGCCGGTGACTACGGTACTCCAATTATTAGCACCAAAATTCAGTTGTGCCGTTCCGGTTATGATGGGTGCAACCGCCTTGATCGAGGGTAGACTGGCGACAGCCTGCGCGTCGCCGATGGTTAAGGTTTGCACGCTGCCACTGCTTTGGCGCATGGCGCCCGATGAGGTGGCGCCGGGCATTACAATAAACAGGTTGCTGCCCATTGAGGCGATGGCCTGATTGACCGTAGTTTGTGCGCCTTGACCAATCGATAGCATCAACACCACCGCCGCCACGCCGATGATCATACCGAGCATGGTCAAACCGGTACGCAGCCGGTTGAGCCGCAGCGCACGCAAGGCCTCGCCGATGATGGCTAACAGGTTCATGCTGTCACTCCGCCGTCATGTATCACCCGTCCGTCTTTCAGACGTACCAACCTGTGCGCGTAAGCCGCAATGTCGTTTTCATGGGTGACCAGCACGATGGTGATGCCTTGCTCGCGGTTGAGTCGCTCGAAAACTGCCATGATCTCACCGCTAGTCTGGGTGTCAAGATTGCCGGTGGGCTCATCCGCCAAAATAAGCTGCGGGTTGTTGATTAGCGCGCGACTGATGGCGACACGCTGCTGTTGGCCACCGGAAAGCTGGTTGGGCTGATACGCGGCGAAATTGCCGAGACCGGTCTGACGCAACAGTTCCAGTGCGCGCCGACGGCTCTCTGCACGGCTCACTCCGGCATAGAGCAGCGGTGTCGCCACGTTATCCAGCGCCGTCATGCGTTTCAGCAGGTTGAATCCCTGGAATACGAAACCAATGGTGTGATTGCGCACGCGTGCGAGTTCGTTCTCTGGAAGCGCTGCCACATCGCGTCCAGCAAGCCAGTAATGCCCGCTGCTGGGAGTATCAAGACAACCCAGCAGATTCATCAGGGTAGATTTACCGGAACCGGAATGTCCCATAATGGCGACAAACTCTCCGCGATTGATGTTGAGGTTTACGTCGTACAACACCTGGCTGTTGACCGTGCCGTTGATGCCGCTATCCAGACTATAGGTCTTGCACAGGTTTTCTACCCTGATCAACGACTCGGTGGAAGAATCGATCTGAACTGACGCCATCAGAACATTCTGAGCTTGAAATTACTGCCAGATTTATCCTTGTTCCCAGTCTCGCGCACTACCAGCTTGTCACCTTCCTTGACTCCACCTTCGATGATTTCGGTGAAACTACCGTCAGCGATACCCGTTCTGATACTGACAGGAACAGGTTTGCCATTCTCCAGCCGGTAGAGTATGGGCTTGCCCGATTGCCTTGGCGGTGCAGCATCGGAGTCGACATCGATTGGTTTGTAGCGTAATGCCGCATTGGGTACCCGCAGCACAGCATCCTTCTGGTTAACAGCGAAGCGTACATTGGCAGTCATGCCGGGTAGCAATACACCATCGTCGTTAACCACCAGCACCACTACATTGTATGTGACCACATTCTGCTGAATGGTGGGATTGAGGCGCACCTGCTTTACTGTGCCGGTGAATTCGCGCTCATGGAAAGCATCCACTGTGAAATTGGCCTGCTGGCCAAGACGCAACTGGCCAATATCCGCCTCGGCTACGTTGGTATCAATCTGCATCTGGCGCAGATCCTTGGCAATCTGGAATAAGACTGGCGTCTGGAAGCTCGCCGCCACAGTCTGACCAATTTCTACGTTACGCGCCACCACCACTCCGGAAATCGGTGATTTGATTACACTGTAATGGAGGTTGGCACGGTCGCGCGCCAGTTGTGCTGTACTTAATGCGAGCTGGGCGCGAGCAGCATCCAGTTGCTGCTCGAGCACATTCAGCGCATCACTGGAAATAAAACCCTGCTCCTTGAGGAGCAGGTTACGGGCCATCTTGTTTTCCGCTAGTTTTAGCGAGGCCCGAGCATTCATTACGCTAGCCTCAGATTGCTGTAACTGCGCCCGGAACAACGCCGGGTCAAGTTCCGCCAACACTTGGCCCACTTTGACCAAGTCGTTAAAATCAGCATACCACTTGAATACTGTACCCGATACCTGGGTACCAACATTGACCAGTTCCACCGGGTTGAGGGTGCCATTGGCGGAAATACTTTGCACGATGTCACCACGATCAACCATCTGGGTTTTGTATCGCTCCTGCTTGGATTCTGGTTTTGTACCCCAGTACCAGATGGCGACAGCGACCAATAGCAGCATTGCGGCAATGACGAGTAGCTTGGTGCGGGAAATAATGATCATGATCAGCCAGGTTATATTCTGTGCCAGACTGGACAGAGCGAAAGCCGAATGTTACCTGAGTGTGGGAGGTTTATAAATCACACTGTTACGCGGGATTCTCAGGTAGGTCGTATTTGCCGTTACCACTTCTTCCGGATCACACGGTTTGCGGACTCTAGTTTTTATCGGCAGCAGCCTGTTCGCGTAGTTCTTTGAGGCGCGCCTCAGCACCAGACACCTGATAAAAATCACCGTCATTACTTCTCAACGCAGTCTGTAACTGGTCAATAGCGGCGGTGAGACGACCTTGCCGGACGTAGGCCTCCGCCTGTGCGCGGTGCTGTAACAGATTGTTTCCAAGTGCCGCGTAACCTTGTGCCTGCAAGTTATAAAGACGTATATCGTTGGGAGTAAAGAGGAGTTGCTGGTTTATGAACTTGAGCGCAGCATCAACGCTATCGTTGCGCAGCATCGCTTCGGCATAATCATAGGTTAGTGCCCGATGCTGCGGATAGATTCGCAATGCGGCCCGGTAAATGCCGAGGGCATCCACAGGCTGTCCCATGGCAAGTTTGACGCGAGCTGCAAGAGTTTCGATCATGGGGCTGGAGCGTGAAATCTTATACTCAATCTGGATCGCTGTGCCAAGACGGTGATTCTCCAGCATCTCAATCATGCCGCCAGCCCGTGAGGTTTCATATAGCAGTGTCAGCTCCTTATCTGCGCGTACATAATTGCTGTCCCGCAACAAGGCATTAATCAATCCATAACGTTCCGCGACCTCGCTGTTGTAACGTTTGTCCCGTATGCTGGATTCAAAATACCTTACTGCGTCTTTGGGTTTTCCCTGGAGTGCACGCAGCTTGGCACGCACCAACTGGAAATCAAGGCTGTCAGGGACTTGCCGGTAAGACATATTTTGCGTACGGTTCTGAATGTCTGCAATACGTTCATAGGTGATCGGATGGGTGCGCAAATAAGATGGCGCTCCATTTTCCTGAAACCGTCCAGCTTTTTGCAGACGCTCAAAAAATTCCGTCATCCCATTTGGATCGAGTCCCGCACTAGCCAGTATATTCAGTCCAATACGGTCAGCCTCTTTTTCATGGTCACGAGTAAAGTCCAGCCGCGACTGGATTGCAAGTGCCTGAGAAGCAGCAGCGGCAGCCTGCCCGGCTTGCGGATTTGAACGCGAAACCAGAATCGCTAATGCTAATGATGCCAAAGTGGTCAGCATGCTGTATTTCTGCCCGGAGATCATACGGGCGAGGTGCTTCTGGGTGACGTGCGCGATTTCATGTGCCATCACACCGGCCAATTCTGATTCACCCTGCGCCGCAAGAATAAGGCCGCTATTGAACCCCATGAAACCACCGGGTAGCGCAAATGCATTGATTGACGGATCTTGCAGGGCAAAAAATTCAAACTCCTGGTCGGGATGATCCTCGCTTGACCCGGCAAGTAACCTATTGCCGAGATTGCTGAGATAACCAGCTATTTCAGGGTCATCAAGATAACTTCGATCCGTGCGAATTTCAGCCATGATCTGCAAACCAAGCTGCCGTTCCTGGCGTGGTGAAATGGTGGCTTGAGATACATCACCCAGGTCGGGTAGCTCGTTAGCAGAGGCGTTTAGAGCAAATAGAAGTGGCGATATTACTGCCATCAGGGAGCACAATTTCATGGCAATATGATAACTGTTTGCGGGTTAAGTTCCATGATGTTTATCGATCCGGTAAGCACCTGCTTCGTTTCCCGGTTTATTGATGAGCAACATTATGGGTCCTTCTAAAAATCCAAAGCTCTAAACAAGACGGGATGAGAACGCAAAATGTAGATGCACTCTTATTAAAAACTACGTTTATCCAGCCGAATACTGCGAAACCACCCCCCTGCCAGCACCGGCACATCCGCTTCCAGTTTCAATTCAGGAACGCCTGCCAGCACCTCCTCAAACACTACATCTAACCGCGTAACAGTATGCTGCGCCAGCAGATTCAATGTCCGCCTGATCCACGCAGCCTCGCCTGGTTTGAGAAATTTATCGAGTATCAATATGCTCCCACCCGGTCTCACCACACGTGCGGCCTCTCGCAAACAGGCGAGCGGATCAGGAACCACTGCAAGAATCAAGTGCAGCACCGCATAGTCAAAGTGCCCACTTGCAAACGGGAGGGACATGCTATTGCCTTGGACGAGACTGAAGCAAAGACTCCCAATGCGTGGTTTTACGCGGCTAAGCATATTGGCAGTAAGATCCAAACCGATATAACGATGGCAGGACGGAAGATGGGGCAGATCCAGCCCAGTGCCAATACCATTGATGAGGATATTGAGATTGCCTTGCTGTGGCAGTTGCCGGAGACTTTCGGCGCGTACACTCTTGGTCGCGGCTGCGACTAAGAGATCATAGAATGGCGCGATAACAGTATAAGTGCGGCGTAAGGACATGAAGATGCCCCCCCCTTATTTACGACTCCATTTGTCTGATTTAGCTGGTTTATCTGACTCTCGATTAGCCCAAACCAGCATCCCGATACCTGCTGCAATCATCGGCAGCGACAGCCACTGACCCATGCTGATACCCAACGTCAGCACGCCGATGAAGCCATCTCCCGGTTCGCGGAAAAATTCGGCAAGCGAACGAAATATACCGTAGCCAAGTAAAAACATGCCTGAAACCGCCCCCACTGGCCGCGGCTTGGATGAATAAATCCATAACAATGCAAACAGAGCCAAACCTTCCAGCGCCAATTCATAGAGTTGGGAGGGATGGCGCGGCAATTTGTCCACGTGGGGGAAAATCATGCCCCAGGCTACGTCAGTAGGACGCCCCCATAGTTCGGCATTAATGAAGTTGCCGATGCGGCCAGCACCCAATCCTAGCGGTACCAACGGTGCAATAAAATCCGTCACAACTAACCAGCGTAATTTATACTTGCGTGCTAATAGCGCCATCGCCATTATCACACCGAGAAAACCACCGTGAAACGCCATACCGCCTTGCCACACCGCAAAAATTTCCAGTGGCCGCTGTAAATAGTAGCCGAAATGATAAAACAATACGTAGCCCAGACGGCCGCCCACTATCACCCCCAGCACGCCATAAAACAACATGTCATCCAGCATGGTGCTAGTGA
Source organism: Nitrosomonadales bacterium (assembly GCA_009886095.1). Lineage (GTDB taxonomy): Bacteria > Pseudomonadota > Gammaproteobacteria > Burkholderiales > Nitrosomonadaceae > VFJL01. The sequence continues at coordinate 6,048 of VFJL01000079.1, forward strand.
ATGCCGCTTGTGGTTCACGCCTGATGCGATAGCGCCCCAGTAGAATAAACAACGCAAATCCCAGCAAATACATGAGCCCGTACCAGCGGATGGCAAGAGGTCCCAAGTAGAGAGCAACAGGGTCGAACTGCGGGTGAACGAACATAGGTTTCAGCTTCTTTTGCGGTAAAATCGGAATTATACGGCAAGCGCGTTCACCGCAATGTTATGTGCGTCAGGGGGATGCCTCTGTAGCCAGGATTTCTAACGTTTCCCAGGAGTAACCATGCCATACAATAAATGCAGCCAGGCCATCACTCAAGGTGCCCAGCGCTCTCCCAGTCGCGCCATGCTGCGAGCGGTGGGTTTCGGCGACAAGGATTTCGACAAGCCCATCGTCGGCATCGCCAATGGGTTTTCTACCATCACACCCTGTAATATGGGATTGAATGAGCTGGCCCTCACCGCCGAGAGCACATTGAAACAAGCCGGGGCGATGCCGCAGATGTTTGGCACCATCACTGTGTCCGATGGCATCTCCATGGGTACTGAAGGCATGAAATATTCGTTGGTGTCGCGCGAAGTGATTGCGGATTCGATTGAAACTGCGGTACAGGCGCAAAGTATGGATGGGGTGATCGCGATAGGCGGCTGCGACAAGAACATGCCGGGTGCGATGATCGCGATGGCGCGGATGAATGTTCCGGCTATTTTTGTGTACGGCGGCACCATCAAGCCCGGCCATTACAAGGGGCAGGATCTGACCATCGTCAGCGCTTTTGAAGCGGTCGGACAACATGCCGCGCACAAGATAGACGAGCAGGAATTGCTGGAGGTAGAGCGCCATGCTTGTCCCGGCGCAGGTTCCTGCGGCGGCATGTTTACCGCCAATACCATGTCATCGGCATTTGAAGCGATGGGCATGAGCCTGCCTTACTCTTCGACGATGGCGGCGGAGGATGACGAGAAGCGGGTGAGTACCGCCCGTTCTGCGGAAGTGCTGGTTGACGCAATCAAGCAGCAGATCCGACCGCGCGACATTATCACCAGAAAATCCATCGAGAATGCAATTGCTGTGATAATGGCAGTGGGTGGTTCAACCAATGCGGTGTTACACTTCCTTGCGATTGCCCATGCGGCTGAAGTGGAGCTCAGCATCGACGACTTTGAACGTATGCGCGGCAAAGTACCGGTGCTGTGCAATCTGAAGCCTTCCGGGCGTTATGTCGCCACCGATCTGCACCAGGCAGGAGGCGTTCCGCAGGTGATGAAAATGCTGCTCGAGCATGGCCTGCTGCACGGCGATTGCCTAACCATCAGCGGCCAGACTATAGCAGAAATATTGCAGGACACTCCCGCAATGCCTCGCAAGGATCAGGACGTAATCCGGCAATGGGAAAACCCTATGTATGCACAGGGTCATCTCGCCATCCTCAAGGGTAATCTTTCCACCGAGGGCTGCGTGGCCAAAATAACCGGAGTAAAAAATCCAAAAATCACTGGCCCGGCACGAGTGTTTGAATCGGAAGAAACCTGTATGGAAGCGATACTTGCACGCAAAATACAACCTGGTAACGTATTGGTGATACGCTATGAGGGTCCCAAGGGGGGGCCCGGTATGCGTGAAATGCTCTCACCCACTTCCGCCCTCATCGGCGTAGGACTGGGAGATTCAGTGGGGCTCATTACGGATGGGCGTTTCTCCGGTGGCACCTATGGTATGGTGGTCGGCCATGTTGCACCTGAGGCGTTTGCCGGTGGAACCATCGCACTGGTACACGAAGGGGACTCCATCACCATAGACGCAGAGCAACGACTGCTGCAGCTCAATGTTCCAGAAGAAGAGCTTGCCCGGCGTCGCGCCGAATGGCAGCCACCAGAGCCGCGCTATACTCGCGGGGTTCTGGCGAAGTATGCAAAACTGGTCTCCACCGCCAGCCGTGGCGCAATAACAGACTGGTCGTAGTCAGGAAATACGGAGCATATCCAGTCATCTTGTGGGAAAATCAGCCCCCATCTTCTTCAGCACGTTGGTAACCCGGCGAGCTGACGCCCCCAGGGTGAGGAAGCGTCGGTGCTGGTGCGAGGAAGGTTTTCCTTAATCGGCCATCATACACCGCCCCAGGCACGATCATAGGAACGCTACGCTTTCAGGTAACGGTATGGCGGCCAGTGTACAGCGTTGATCATCTGCTCTCGGCGCAACTGCGCTGCTACATATCGAACTCTACACCCTGGCATTTGCTTTACCAATGGAACTTGTCAACTCTGAATAAATTCGTACCAATGGATAAGTCTGTCAACGCTTGAGTCTGTCAGAGCGTTAAATGCTTACTGGAAATCTCTGACTTGCGGGAATTGCTGCGCGTCTGCGAAGTTCAGGGTAGAATGAAGTTTCTTCTATAATTTTAACGGACAAAAGGAGTAAAAATGAAAACTATCTGGATGGGAATAGTTGCAGCATCAGCTTTGTTGATGGTAGGTACCACACAAGCAAGTCAGGAACTGGCCCAGGGCAGCGGTTGCATGAATTGTCACATGCTCGACAAAAAAATGGTTGGACCGGGCCTAAAGGATATCGCAGCCAAGTACAAAGGTGACGCCGGTGCTGCAGCCAAGTTAGCAGAGAAGATAACTAAAGGCAGCAATGGCGTATGGGGACCGATCCCAATGCCACCGAATGCGGGTGTCAGTGAAGCCAATGCCAAAATCTTGGCACAGTGGATTCTGTCGATCAAGTAAACTTGGTTCGTCGCATAGATTTACCGCATAAAAAAAGCCGACGCATTAATGCGTCGGCTTTTTATTTTTCGCCAGGAAACTGTCGAATCTGAATCATGGGAGATTTGGTCAATTTAAATCATGGGCTGATTTGTAACTAACGTGGCAAGCATTTTTCTGCTGCCACCACTGAATCTTTTCCTGCTGGGGAGGTGTTGTTGCTCAGGCGCCATTCACAGTTGGCACGTTTTAGAAAAGCGACTGTTCATGCACTAAATTATGGGTGCTGTGACAGCAGTCGCTTCCAACCATTGATCAAACTCAAAGCCATTAGAATAACGGCTGAAAATTTTTTAAAAAGGAACAGCATGAGAGCGCGTATCAAGTGGAAAGATGGAATGAGTTTCCTAGGCGAATCTGGTAGCGGTCATGCAGTGTTGATGGACGGCCCACCAGAAGCAGGTGGCAGAAATCTAGGGCCGCGTCCAATGGAGATGGTGTTGATGGGGGCCGGCGGTTGCGCCGCTTTTGACGTGATACTGATCCTGAAAAAGAGTCGTCAGGCTGTCAGTGATTGCGTGGTGGAAATTGAAGCGCAACGGGCGACGGAGGACCCAAAAGTATTCACCCATATTCACTTCCATTTCATCCTGACCGGAAAGGATCTTAAACCGCAGCAGATTGAGCGAGCGATCAGCCTATCCGCAGAAAAATACTGCTCGGCCTCAATCATGCTGGGAAAAATGGCAGAGATGACACACGACTTTGAAATCTTGGAGGAGTAGGACTTTTTGGTTGATGCTATTTGTCAAACCCAATACGCTGTCCGTGTCATCATTTTCGATCCTAGTTTCATCACCAGCTTTACCGGCGCCGGCAGTTCCGCGCCGCCGTGAGACATGGCCATAGTAGCATGGCCTGCTTCATCAACTTGCATCTGTGCGACGATGGCGCGACTTTTCCCATCATTATGCGGTAAACGCTGCAGATGCCCGCCCAGATGAACTTCCACCTGATGCTCGGTTTCCGCAAGAAACCCTAAATTCCACTTATCGCCGAGCATGCCCGCTATCGCACCGATAGCGAATGATCCGCCATACCATAACGGATTCAACAAGCTCTTGCGCCCACCCAATTCTGCAATACGCCGCTCGGTCCAGGCAAGATGCTCCGTTTCTTCACGGGCCGCCTGCATCAAGGTATGCTGTACCTCAGCATCCCGCGCAGTAAGCGCTTGCCCCTGATACAGTGCCTGCGCACAAATTTCACCGACATGATTGATGCGCATCAGTGCGGCGGTTTCACTTTTTTCCACATCGGTCAACTCAGCTTCCGGCAATTCTGTTCCGGGAACCGGGCGTAGAGTTTGCGCTGGCGTCAATAGCGTGCGCAGTGCGTTGTCGAGGCCGGTGATGAACCTGTCAATATTCAACATAGAAATTTCCTAGGTGAGCGATGAGATTAAAACGGCATACCCATCTGCCGTGCCAGCAACATTGCCGGATGCAGCACCTCAATCTTTGATCCTGCCTGCCGCAATGCACTAGCCATATGCAGTGCACAGCCAACATTGGAAGTAGCGAGATACCGTCCACCGCTTTTGTCCACGGCTGCTATTTTAGCATCCAGCAGCACCTTTGCCATCTCCGGTTGATCGAGAAAATATGTCCCGGCTGCGCCGCAGCATTGGTCATTGTCGGCAAGCGGTACAATGCTCGCACCGGGAATGCGCGCCAGCAATGCATAAGGATGCACTGCGCCACGCGACACGTTACGCAGGCTACACGGTTCATGCACTACAATTTTATAGGGCAGCGGTGAAATCCCCACGTCATTCCATCCTTCCGCTTTTTCTAGAAAATCACTAATATCAATGACTTTAGTGAAAGAGCTAAGGGGAGACTCCGTAAGTTGTACGCCGCAACCCGATGCTGTGCTGATGATTGCGTGTAAATTCAATCCATCAAAAGCTGTCATATTCTGCCGTGCCAAGTGCTGCGCCGTTGTTATGTCGCCGCCATGCTGATGCAGTGCGCCACAGCAGGTTTGCGTGGGTGGTATATGTACTGTGTAACCCAGGCGATTGAGCACAAATATCGCCGCATTCAGCGTTGCCACATCCGCTAGTCGCGCTATACAGCCTAGGAACAAACCAATTTCGCCGCGCAAGCTACCGGTTGCAGGATAGATCGCTTGCCATGATTTGGCTGTTTTGTTGGAAGCTGAACAGGGTGTGCCGATAAGCGGCAACTGTGCCTCCAATACAGCAGCAAATTTTGTTTTTCCCAATATGCCTGATTTTCGCACCAATGCCTGCAGGCCGCTTGTCTGATAAAGCCGCACAAGTGGGCGTACCGCATCTAACCGTGCGGGTTTCGCGATAAATTCCCTCTCCACCAAGGTACGCAATCTGGATTTTTGCATCATCACGTTCTGCTTGGGCAGGGTGGATGATGCCTGCGTCATCATGGCGCGAGTCCCGTCAATCAAGTGTCCATAAGCCACATGATTAGGACAAACGGCCTCACAAGCACGGCAAGTAAGACAACGATCTATGTGCAAAGCAAAACGCGCGTTCATCGGAATACGTTCGCTTGCAACGCCACTCATCAAGGCGATACGCCCACGCGGTGAATCGGCTTCCGACAGGGTTATACGGTATGTTGGACAATGCGGTAGACACAGGCCGCAGGCAACGCAGCGGTTTGCTTCAGCGAGCAGTGAAGCAGAAGAAAAATCTAGCGGGAGATTGGTTGGTTTCGTGATCATCTCCAGTGTAATAAACCGAGAAGTAAATTTTGCTGAAACTGTGGATTCTGGCAGAGTCTACCCGCTAAAAGACTAGAAGGGTAGGGGGCATCTGCAGCTATTCCAGAATGAAAACCTAGGGTTGTATGTGTCGGTCTCGGGTAAGCTTATTTACTCTCTACACCGAAAAAAATCATCCTTGACGAACGAGATGAGCCTGTCTACCATTTATGTTAAAGATCAATCTGATTCCCGCACATTTTTTAATCGTTTAAGGAGTTTATTATGCTACAGCATCGATTTTTCCGGAAAGCACTGTTAAGCAGCATTGCACCTTTACTACTGTCCGGCATGTTAGTCGCGCAGATTACACCAGTCAGCGCGTCGGATCATGGTCATCATAAGGCCCACGCCAAATTCAATAAGGCGGGAGAACTGGCTCGGCCAGCGAACTTCAGGGAGTGGGTTTTTATTGGTGCACCAGTGACCCCGAAAGATATGAATAACGACAAACCAGCATTTCCTGAGTTTCATTATGTCTATATCGATCCAGTGAGCTGGGTTCACTGGAAAAAGACGGGGGAGTTTCGCGATGGTACTATGATTGCCAAGGAGTTAGTCAGCGTGGGATCCAAATCGTCGGCCAGTGGCAGTGGATACTTCCCGGGCGATTATGTCGGTCCTGTTGCGGTTTCAGTCAAGGATACCAAGCGGTTTGCTAAATCAAGCAACTGGGGCTATTTTGTTTTTGGCGATGACAAAGCTCAGAGTGCGGCAACTGATGAAAGTTGTGTGGCCTGCCACAAGACCAACGCTGCGAAAGATATGGTCTTTACCCAGTACTGGACTGTATTGCGTGCAGCCAGCCCAAAAAAATAAATTAGTTTGTGACGGCAAGTAGAGATAGCGGCGCCATGAAGTGCAGCCTCTATTTGCCGTTGCTTTCACAACGGATCTCAGGATGACAAAAGCAACGACGCATAATGATGCAAGTTTGGCCCCAGATTTACAAATATCAGATTGGCTAAACACACCGCAACCGCTTACGCTTGCCTCACTCCGCGGCAAAGTGGTTGTGTTACATGCCTTTCAAATGCTCTGTCCGGGCTGCGTGCAATTTGGCATTCCTCAGGTACAACGAATTTATGAAGAATTTGATTCGAAGCGAATCGCAGTGATCGGCCTACATACCGTCTTTGAACATCATGAAGTGATGGGGCGTGACGCGCTGGAGGTATTTGCTTATGAGTACCGACTACGGTTTCCAATCGGTATTGATAAGTACGAAGAAGGGCAGTGCCGCAGTCTGCCCCTGACCATGCGTGCGTACCAAATGCAGGGAACCCCAACTTTAATTCTGATCGACAAAACTGGCTGTGTGCGCTTGCATAAGTTTGGCCACGTGAGCGACCTCACGCTTGGACTCTCAATTGGGGCACTGCTTTCTGAGGAAATTGATGGTGCTGCAGAGATTTCGGCAGTGCCGCAGGAAAGTGCTGCGAATGCTGCTGCTGCGAATGCTGCTTGTGATACGGATGGATGTAACATCTGATTTACCACGAGATCGTTCAGATAAGCAGCATCTTGACGTGCAATCGGCATCTGCAGACTATTTTCCTTCAAAGAGCCAACAAAATCCTGGCTTTAGCGAAGCTCCATCGACTTCTTTATCGCCCATAGGCATCCTCGAAACGCACAATATCATCCTCGCCCAGATACGAGCCTGACTGCACTTCAATCATCTCGAGCGGTACGCAGCCTGGGTTCTCCAAACGATGGCGGGTACCAAGCGGGATGAAAGTAGATTCGTTTTCGGATACCAGATAGCTTGTGTCACCGCGCGTCACTTGCGCTGTGCCGCGCACTACGATCCAGTGTTCCGCCCGGTGGTGATGCATTTGCAGTGATAGCGCGGCACCTGGTTTGACGACAATACGTTTCACCTGGAAGCGTTCACCGGCATCGATACCATCGTACCAACCCCAAGGCCGAAACACCTTACGATGTAGCTGCCCTTCCGCTCTACCCTCGCTTTTGAGGGTGTCGACAATTTTCTTTACATCCTGCGTCTTGTTCTTGTGAACCACCAGGATGGCATCCGCTGTTTCAACTACCACCACATCCTCTACTCCCACGCAAGCTACCAAGCGATTTTCCGATATGACCAGCGTGTTACGGCAGTCGTACAACAGCACATCACCCTGTGACACATTACCCTCGCCGTCTTTAGGTAACACCTTCCACAAGGAATCCCACGCGCCAACATCAGACCAACCCGCCGCGAGCGGAATCACTGCACCAAACGGCAATGTGCTTTCGCCGATAGCAATACGTTCCATCACCGCATAGTCGATCGAATCGCTCGGGCACAGCGCAAACGCCTCTTTATTTACACGTAAAAACTCGCCATCGACCGAACCTTGATCCCAAGCCGCACGGCAAGCTATCAGGATATCCGCGCGGCAGACAGCAATGGCAGCGAGCCACACCGAGGCGCGCATTATAAACAGACCGCTGTTCCACAGATAGCTACCGTCATCAAGGTAAGCTTCTGCTGTAGCAAAGTCCGGCTTCTCCACAAAACGTGCGATACGACAAGCACCACCCTCTCCAAGAGTCACGCCGGATTGAATATAACCATAACCTGTTTCTGGTGAATCCGGCGTGATGCCAAAGGTAACTACCATACCCTCTGCCGCCAGCGCCAAACCCTTGCACACCACTGCCTGAAAAGCTGCCGTATCCAGAATTACATGATCTGCCGGCATTACCAGCAGGATCGGATCACCTCCCTCACGCATCGCTGCCAGTGCGGCTAAAGTCAGCGCCGGCGCCGTATTGCGCCCAGTTGGTTCAAGCAGGATCGTACCCGCTATGTTCATCAGTCGCAATTGCTCGGCGATCACAAAACGGTACTCTTCATTGCAAACCACCATTGGCATCCCGAGCCTCACATCTACCAGTCCCTCCATACGGCGCACAGTGGCCTGCAACAGGGAATCCTCACCAATTAGTGGCAGCAGTTGTTTAGGATGCTTCTCGCGCGAGAGCGGCCACAAACGGGTACCAGAGCCACCAGAGAGAATGACGGGGATCAATGTTTGCATAGGTTTCCTAATAAAAGTGATGAATCCTGTCTGCTTTAACCACAAGCTTAATCAAGCTTCGATAGATGACATTTTTTATTCTAGCATGCACAGCAAGGCCATCCGCTTGATTTTCTTAGAGGGAATTGGAACATCCTTCCGCGTGTTCCAATGAGTTTGACGCTGTGTTAGAATTAGGCACTTCAAAAAATGCCTGCTCTTAGGGCTGGCGTATAGATAGCCCCCCGTTGTGTATGTGAGGATGCGACAGCTTCACAAAAGGCCAAGTAGCTCAGTCGGTAGAGCAGAGGACTGAAAATCCTTGTGTCGGTGGTTCGATTCCGCCCTTGGCCACCATCACCCATATGGGCTTCCGAGACCCCTGCAATTTTTCTGAAGATTTGTAATACGCCTTATTGATAGTATTCAAGCTCTTGTAATACTATAATCAACAGATTTCGGATTATTCACCAGTTGCTTACATCATCTTCCATGCAGTTATTTGCCTTCGGCATCAACCATCGAACCGCACCACTGGATGTGCGTGAGCAGGTTGCGTTTCCGCAAGATGCGATGGAGCGCGCGCTGCATGATCTGGTGCAACATCATCCAGTGGGGGAAGCGGCGATTGTTTCCACCTGCAATCGTACCGAAGTTTATTGCAGTACTGATAAGCCTGAGGAGGCAACTCACTGGCTGGCAGATTTTCATCATCTCCAAGCACAGGAGTTGGAGCCCTATCTGTACAAGCTGCCGCGCGAACAAGCGGTGAAGCATGCTTTTCGTGTCGCCAGTGGGTTGGACTCAATGGTGCTGGGCGAGCCACAGATACTCGGCCAGCTGAAGGAGGCAGTGAAGTCTGCCGAACATGCCGGCACACTGGGTATGCTGCTGCACAAGCTGTTCCAACGCACCTTTTTCGTCGCCAAGGAAGTTCGCACTTCTACCGAAATTGGCACCAATTCCGTTTCCATGGCTGCTGCTGCTACACGTCTGGCAGAGCGGATTTTCGGCGATATTGGCGAGCAGCGCGTACTGTTTATCGGTGCGGGTGAAATGATAGAGCTATGCGCTAGTCATTTTGCTGCACGACACCCGAAACACATCACTGTCGCCAATCGCACGATCGAACGCGCACGGCTGTTGGCGCAGCGATTCAATGCACAGGCCATCGCTCTGAATGAGCTTCCCGAACAATTGGCACTGCACGATATTGTAGTGACTTGCACTGCCAGCCCCTTACCCATACTCGGGAAAGGCATGGTGGAGCGCGCTATTAAAGTGCGCAAGCATCGTCCAATTTTCATGGTGGATCTGGCTGTACCCCGCGATGTCGAGCCGGAAGTCGCGGAACTGGATGACGTATTTCTTTATTCTGTGGACGATCTTGCCGATATTGTCAAAGAGGGACTGGATTCGCGTCAAGGCGCGGTGGCACAAGCCGAAGCCATTATTGACTCCAACGTGGTCAACTTCATGCACTGGCTGGAATCACGTGAATTGGTTCCCACTATTCGTGCGTTACGCGACCAAGCCGAGCGCTATCGACGGCATGAGCTCGAACGCGCCATGAAGCTTCTTGCCAAGGGTGAAGACCCGCAGAAAATTTTAGAATTGCTGAGCAATGGCCTTACCAATAAATTCTTGCATATCCCCTCCCAAGCACTCAATCATGCCACGGACGATGAACGGGATGATCTGGTTGGGTTGGTGAATCGGTTGTATCAACTCCACCGCCCGGAATGAACAATAGCATCGCTGCCAAGCTCGCGCAGCTCAGCGTGCGCCTGGAGGAATTAAGCCGTCTGCTAAGCAGCGAGACCATTACTGCGAATCTCGATAACTACCGCAAGCTCACACGCGAACGCGCCGAGATTACTCCGGTGGTCGAACTTTATCACGCTCACCAGCAATGTGAACGCGATATTCAGACTGCCCAGGAAATGAGCGCAGATATAGAGATGCGTGAGTTTGCCGATGCCGAAATGCGCGAAGGTAAAGAGAAGCTCTTGCAAATCGAAGCAGGATTGCAGAAACAATTGCTGCCCAAGGATCCCAACGACGAGCTTAATATTTTTCTAGAAATCCGTGCGGGTACAGGTGGCGACGAATCCGCATTGTTCGCAGGTGACCTGTTTCGTATGTATGCACGCTTCGCCGAGCGCCAACGCTGGCAAGTGGAAGTAATTTCACAAAGCCCATCTGAAGCGGGTGGCTACAAGGAAATCATCGCTAAAATTATCGGACACGGCGCCTACTCCAAACTCAAATTTGAGTCCGGTGGTCACCGGGTACAGCGTGTACCGGCCACCGAGACCCAGGGGCGCATCCATACTTCTGCCTGTACCGTAGCAGTGATGCCGGAAGCGGATGAAATTAATGATGTGACGTTAAATCCAGCTGAATTACGAATTGATACATTTCGTGCTTCCGGCGCAGGTGGTCAGCATATTAACAAAACAGATTCGGCGGTACGCATTACTCACTTGCCAACGGGTATCGTGGTCGAATGCCAGGATGGGCGTTCGCAGCACAAGAATAAAGCACAAGCCATGAGTGTTCTTGTGGCACGAATCCGCGATAAACAAACACGTGAGCAGCAGGCCAAGCAAGCTGCCACTCGTAAGTCACTGATTGGCAGCGGTGATCGCTCGGAGAGAATTCGCACCTACAATTTCCCGCAAGGGCGCATTACTGACCATCGTATCAACCTTACACTTTATAAAATAGACCAGATCATGGATGGGGACTTGGACGATCTTTGTTCTGCGTTGATGTCTGAACACCAGACGGAACAACTGGCGGCAATGGCAGACTAGGGTTCGCCATGTCACACTTATTTGTGGCGACACGGTCATCGACAGACTTGGGCTATTTGTTGCAGCACGGCGATTTCAGAATGCATCCTCCGATACAGCAAATCACCATCGCACAAGCGCTGCATCAAGCACGGCTGGATGTTGCCGCTACTGATGCGCGCATGTTATTGCAGAGTGTGCTCAGCGTGGGTCACGCCCATCTTATCGCTCACTCCAATCAGGAACTCACTCTGGAGCAAGCGCAAAAATTTTATTTGCTGACGTCACATCGAGCCAATGGTGAGCCGATTGCCTATCTTGTTGGTAAACGTGAGTTTTACAGTCTGAATTTCAAAGTAACTCCTGCCGTGCTAATTCCTCGCCCAGAAACCGAGCTACTGGTGGATTTGGCACTAGAGCGAATTTTTTCAGATCGTCCTTGCAAGGTGCTGGATTTGGGAACTGGCAGTGGTGCAGTTGCAATAGCCATTGCCAAACGCCGTCCACTAGCCAGCATTGTCGCAGTGGATTCCTCAGTTGATGCTATAGTAATTGCCAGAATAAATGCCGAATATCTTGATGTGGCTAATGTACATATAGTCGCAAGCGACTGGTTCGATGGGGTTGCTGGAGAAGAGTTCGATCTCATCGTTTCTAATCCACCTTATGTTGCTGACGGAGACCCCCATCTCGACCAAGGTGACTTACGCTTTGAGCCACGAATGGCGCTAACGGCAGGTGGCGACGGGCTGGACTGTATTCGTTCCATCATCACTTCTGCCACAACTCACCTCGTCGCTGGTGGTTGGTTGCTGTTAGAACATGGTTACGATCAAGCAGAAGTATGCTGCCAACTGTTAAGGGAGGCAGGATTTAGCGGCGTATTTTCCCGTCCTGACCTAGCTGGCGTAATGCGGATTAGTGGCGGAAAGCGTGGCAATTTCTCGCCATAAAGCTGTTAAAATATGAAGCCTAGGTGCTTTACCTAAGATAAAAGAAGTCTCCTCAAAACGGTGTGACTTCTCCATAAGCAGATTTTCAGATTGATCAAATTCGATGAGGAACCAGACATGGATGCGCAAGAAACTATCAAGCAGCAAGTTACCGCTCACCCTGTGGTGCTGTATATGAAAGGCACGCCGGAGTTTCCACAATGCGGCTTCTCCGCCAATGCGGTAAAGATACTTAATATGTGTGGAGTGAACGATCTTTTCGCGGTAGATGTACTTGCCAACCCAGAAATCCGACAGGGCATCAAAGAATATTCGAACTGGCCGACCATCCCCCAACTCTATGTCAACGGCGAGTTTATTGGCGGCTCAGACATCGTGACTGAAATGTACCAGAGCGGTGAGTTACTGAAGTTGCTGCAGAAATAAAGAATTTGATTGAACTGGAGCCCAATAAACAAGCTGGCATCTGCTGGCTTGTTTGTTGGGCAGATTGAAAATTATCAACTAATAGCTGCCGCGATTATCCAGTAACGTGCAAATTTTCCCACAGCCATAAATAGCATGGCCCACAACCAGTTTATCCGAAGCCATCCCGCTGCGACGCACAACAGGTCGCCGATCAGCGGCACCCAAGCCAACAGCAGTACAGGGCTACCATGATTATGTACCCACTCCAGTCCACGTATATTGCCGCCGGATTTTTTCAACAGCGCTTTTTCATCGGGTAAAAACCGCCCAATAGCATACGAGCTCATTCCACCCAGGGTATTGCCCAACGAAGCAATTCCCAGAGCGGGCCAATAAAGTTGAGGGTGAGTAGTTAAAACGCCAAACAGCACTGCTTCCGAGCCACCTGGAAGTAATGTAGCGGCAAGGAAGCTGCTGGTGAACAGTACCAGCAGGCTTGATTGCTCATCCATGAATTTGTCCGGAAACAGATAAAACCGCAGTGTAGCCGTTAATTGGCTGGTGATGGAACCTGGAATTGATTGTTTTATGCGCGCAGCTACTTTATTGGTCAGAAGTCAGAGCAGCGTTTACCAGGATTTGATGTTGACAGCTTACCAAAATTTGACTTGGCGATCTTATTTGGCGATGATACGTCTACCAATCACCCATCTCTGTTCAATAGGAAAAACTATGACAACCAATGTAACTCTCAAGCAAAAGATTGACGCCATTATTGGCGGGCGGAGTTTGCTCAAACATCCTTTTTATGTGGCCTGGACCCAAGGCAAGCTGTCCAAGGAACAATTGCGCCAATACGCGGAACAATATTTTCATAACGTGCTGGCTGAGCCAACTTATTTGAGTGCGGTGCATTTCAACACGCCGCATATGCACACTGAAAGCAACAGCGGCGACATCAGCGTACGGCAGGAAGTATTGAAGAATTTGATCAGCGAGGAGCATGGCGAGAAAAATCATCCGGCGTTGTGGAAGACTTTTGCGCTGGCGCTGGGTTCAAGCGATAAGAGCTTGGCCGCAGCAGCCGCACTGCCGAGCACGGCCAAGCTGGTTGCAACGTTTCGGGATATCTGCCTGAATCAGCCGTTCTATGCGGGTTTGGCAGCGCTGCATGCGTTCGAATCGCAGGTGCCCGAGATTGCTGCGGTAAAGATTGACGGTCTGGCCAGATTTTATGGAATGAAAGATCCCGAAAGTTACGAATTTTTCACGGTGCATCAGGAAGCTGACGTACATCATTCGCAGGCGGAATGGGTGTTGATCAAGCGTTTCGCCGATACTCCGGAAAAGCAGGCTGAGGTACTGGCTGCGACTACTCGGGCCTGCGATGCACTGTGGGAATTCCTTGATGGAGTTTACAAGAATTATTGCGCGGATCTCGACTGCGAGCGCGAGGAAGCAGTGACGCTGCACTGAACATAGCCATAAGCGGGAATCGGATCTTGCCAGAAGCGCCTGATTTCAGTTCTGGCATTCCTCCGGTTTTGCCTGGCTAGTTTCATCCGCAGTCTGTAAAGCTTTTAGCAACTCCGTTTTCAGCTGGATCAAATTTGTCGCTTCGTTCAATATCTTACCTGTAATCAGAAAGGTATCCTCTGCGCGTTCGCCCAGGGTGTTGATCCTGGCGCTGTGCACATTTACACCAAAATGTACCAGCACTTGCGCAATACGCGACAGCAATCCCGGACGGTCCCCAGCAACAATTGACAGAACGTGGTAGGCACCTTTTTCGTCGGGCTCAATATCGACTGCCGGTGTGATCGGGAAATGCTTGAGATGACGGCTCAAACGCCTTGGTAATGGGGGCTCCAGGGGAGTCTGATTTTCCAGTTGCTGTGTCAACTCCTGCTCTACAAAACTAATCACATTGCTGCAATGCTCCACCGCATTCTCTGGGATAAGTACCAGAAGGCTGTCAAGAGCATAGCCATGGCGAGTGGTATTAATTTTTGCCTCGACAATACTGTAATTGATACGCTCAAAAAAACCGCAAATGCGCGCAAACAAGTCCTTCTGGTCGGGAGCATAGACCATTACTTGAATGCCTGTTTCAGCTGGTGCGATACGCGCTTTTACCACTGGCACCAGTGATTTTACCCGGTCATTTAAATGGTGTATATGCCAAACAATTTCCTGTGGGTCGTGTTGTAGTAGATAAGTTGTATCCAGTTCTGCCCAGAACCGTTCATGCGCACCGACAGGAATAGAATCGAGCCGCATCAATTTCAGCACCTCCTCCTGGCGATGTTCCAGCGTACCGCCGGCATGGGCTGGCACACCGCTCAATTGCCGCTGCGTCGCCCAGAACAAATCTTCCAGCAGCTTGCCTTTCCATGCATTCCACACTTTTGGGCTGGTGCCACGGATATCCGCAACGGTGAGCAGGTAAAGTGCAATGAGGCGGCGTTCATCCCTAACGCGCCGGGCAAAGCCTAAGATTACGTTCGCATCAGACAAATCCTGTTTTTGTGCCGTGGCTGACATCACTAGATGATTCTCCACCAGCCACGCAACCAGTTCTATATCTTCTGCCGACATTTGATGCCGCTTGCAGAATTGCATGGCATCTGTTTTGCCAAGCAGCGAGTGATCGCCGTTGCGCCCTTTCGCAATGTCGTGGAACAGTCCAGCAAGATAGAGCACTTCGGGCCGATCAAACTCACTGATGAGCCGACTGCATAGCGGATATTCATGGACGAATTCGGGCACCATGAAACGGCGCAGGTTTCTCACTACCATCAGGATGTGCTCATCTACGGTATAAGCATGGAACAGGTCATGTTGCATCTGACCGACGATGCGCCCAAATGCCGGAATATAGCGCCCCAGTACCCCGTAACGATTCATAAGGCGCAATTCATGCGTGAGTCCGCGTGGCTGGCGCATGATTTCCATAAATAGAGCACAATTGTGTGGGTTGTGCCGGAACGCTGCATTGATGAGTGGTGCAGCGCGCCATAGCGCCCGCAGAGTGGCTGCACTACGGGTTTTTAATTCTGGATGCTGTTGCAGCAGCAACGTGCTTTCTAAAATTGCGCTTGGGTCTTGCCGCAGAATATTTTCGTTGCGTGCTTCCAATAATTCGCCGCGTTTCTGGAAACGCTCATTGATAATAACCGGGGTCGCAACTGTATCCGGAAAAACTTCCATTTTCAGCGTGAGTAACAGGATAGAGTTGACCTGTGTCACCGCCCTGGCAGCACGGTAGTAACGCTGCATCAGTATTTCACCCGCACGACGTGGTGATCTGTCGATTATATTATATTCTTCGGCGAGTGGAGTCTGGTAATCAAATAGCAACCGGTCTTCACGCCGTCCTGCAAGGTAATGTAACCGGATGCGTATGTCCTGCAGGATAGTTTGGTGACGCTGTACGAGGCGGGCCTCCTGTTGAGTGATAAATCCACCTCTGGCGAGATCTGTCCAGGACTTTCCTAGCCCGGCAGCCCGGCTGACCCACAAAATATTTTGTAGATCCCGTAGGCCGCCGGGACTTTCCTTCAAATTGGGCTCAAGATTGTAGGCCGTATCGTGATAGCGACTATGACGCCGCCGTTGCTCCAACTGTTTGGCGTTGAAAAATACACGTGGGTCAAGCGCAGCCTGCATGGCATGCGAGAACTCGCTGAACAACTGACCGTTTCCGGCGAGTTGGCGTGCTTCCAACAGACTGGTCTGTACCGTGATGTCTTTGGCCGCTTCTTCTGCACATTCAGCGAGTGTACGGACGCTGTGTCCCACTTCCAGCCCCATATCCCACAACAACCCAACCCACTGCTCCAACTGGGACTTGATAGTCCCGGTTGCCACATCTATGCCATTTTCTCCGGCAGGGAGCAGTACCAGCAGGTCTATGTCGGAACCCGGGAAAAGCTGGCCGCGTCCGTAACCACCTACCGCCAGCAGCGCGATAGAAGCGGGTAGCGCTGTTTCACGCCATACTTGACGCAGCAGGCGATCTACCAGTCGGCAATGATTACGCAGCAAAGCTGTGCCGTTCTCGTTCTCGTGGTAGCGCTGGTATAATAATTTGCGACCCTGCAGCAGTATCCTCTTGCCCTCTGTAACGTTTAATGGCTTTGGCAGCGGATCTGCAATGAGATCATGCATGCAGATCAGGAACTGAACGCAGGTTTTGGTGGCGAGCTGGCAGACAGCGTTAGCACTTCATATCCAACTTCGGTGACCAGCACAGTATGCTCCCACTGCGCCGACAGGCTATGGTCTTTGGTGACAATGGTCCAGCCATCGGCCAGTTGGCGTATGGGCGCCTTGCCTGCATTGATCATCGGCTCAACCGTAAAGATCATGCCAGCTTTGAGCTGTAGTCCGGTTCCGGCACGGCCATAGTGGAGTACCTGTGGATCCTCATGAAATTTTGTGCCGATGCCATGACCGCAGAATTCTCTGACTATACTGCACCCCCGGCTTTCAGCGAAGCTCTGGATGGCGTGACCAATATCACCCAGATATCTGCCTGGTTTAATTTCTTCAATGCCGCGCCACATTGATTCGTAAGTGATCTCACACAGACGCCTGGCCTGGATTGGCGGCTCACCCACGTAATACATACGACTGGTGTCGCCATGATAGTCATTCTTGATGACAGTTACATCAATGTTGACGATATCGCCAGCTTTCAGTTTTTTCTCGCCCGGCACGCCGTGACACACCTGATGATTAACCGAAGTACAAATGGATTTCGGATATGGTGAATATCCCGGCGGCGCATAATTAAGCGGGGCAGGGATGGTTTCCTGCACGTTGACCATGTAATCATGGCACAGCGTATCAAGCTCGGCGGTGGTAACTCCCGGCCTGACAAAAGGCGTGATGTAATCCAGCACTTCTGAGGCGAGCTTGCCAGCGACCCGCATTTTCTCGATTTCCTGTGGAGACTTGAGATGCACCGTCATAGTAGTTTCCGATTAATCAAATGGACGAAACGCATAATGGAGGTTGCAGCGTTGCTTTGCAAGACCGGCAGCAAGCATAAAAGAGATCGTTGCGCGCGGCGGATAAAACTGAGAAGCGAATTTATCTTTCCGTCATTCCAATTCCAGTTCGAAAGTGAAACGAGGCGATGACGAACGAACGCCGCAGACAGTACGAATAGTACGGCGAGGCGTAAGTAAGGAAATCAACGAAGTGTCACTGATAAAATGGAATTGGAATCAGGGGGTGTACAGCAGGATCGTAAAGTAACGGGTAACTTTTGGCTACTATTAAGAAATGGTACCAGACGTACTTCTGTCGTAATAATCCAAGCTCACCATCAAAATGATGGTGCAGCAACCTCACATCCACTCGCTTTCAGCTCACTCCCAGGGAATTCCTGTTTTAGGCTTGTCATTCCCTCGATAATATCTTCCGCCGGACTGTGTACTACGAATGCCATCTGTTTCAGGCTGCGCTCACCAATGACTGCCGATTTAACACCCTTGTTCCTCATTTCCGCCAAAAACTTCCGGGCTGCCTCTTCGCTACGAAAAATATCCAGTGAAATGGCGTTATGCCACTTATTATTACCCTGTATGTGAAAATAATTGCTCACACCCAGCTTTTTCAGCCCCTCGATTTTTTTCGCAACATCATGCTTGGTCTTCAATGGCGGAATATATACCCAGTAGGCGGCGACCTCGCCTACCGCATGCTGGCTCAGGCTGTCACCCAATTGCAGTTTGGCAATGGCCGTTTCAGCCCGCTGCAGATCTGTGCCGATAAAATTCCCCCATTCCAGACAGGCTGCGACTGCCGCTACAGATGCGGGAGCAGAAGTGGGCAGTAATCTGATTTTTTCCGGGTGAAGTTCCGCTGGTAATGGTAAGCCACTACTGGAGCCAAGCCCAGACTGAATATAGATCGCAAAAGCCACATTGGAAAATAACAATAGAAAAAATAGTGCTTTCATTTGTTGTCGGTTTATTGTTGTTAACAAGACCTTATCTTGTTAGAATCCGGCATTAACCGCATGAATACCACTTTTTCAGGAGTCTCAGGAATGCAAGGCATGAAAGTAGCATCGAACATGGCAATATTGGTTATGCTGGCAGCATCTACGCAAATTTTTGCCGAAACCATCACCAGAGGTGATGCAGCCAAGGGCCAGCAGATCGCAACCCAGGTTTGTGCAGGCTGTCATAATGCCGATGGCAACAGCGTTATTCCCACAAACCCTAGCCTGGCCGGACAACATGCCGAGTATACCACCAAGCAACTGATGAATTTCAAGGCACAGGATGGCAAACCTGCATCACGCAACAGCCCCATTATGGGTGCAATGGTCATGGCGCTATCACCGGATGACATGAAGAATCTCGGCGCATACTATGCCCAACAAACCCCAAAACCTAGGGGGGCAAAAGATAAATCGCTGGCACAACAAGGTGAAAAAGTTTATCGCGGTGGCAACATTGACGCCAGCGTGCCAGCGTGCGCCAGTTGCCATTCTCCCAATGGTGCAGGCATTCCGCCAGTTTATCCGCGTATTGCCGGACAGCATGCGGAATATACCTTGGCGCAACTACGGGCGTTCCGCAAAGAGGAGCGCACTAACGATAACAATCAAGTGATGCATATGATTGCTACCCACATGAGCGAGAAGGAAATGCAAGCAGTAGCGGAGTTCATCTCTGGCTTGCGCTAAACCCGGGCATGGTGGGATAACACCTGAAGGCGGCCTCGGTCGCCTTTGTCTTTGTTATGGGTGCCTCTAATAATTCGTAATCAGTAGGTCGCCAGTTCGATTCCGGCCAACAGCACCATTAAAGACAGTGGCTTATATAATTAAGTTCTAAGCTATTCTTTTCCATGTAGACGATATGTAGACGCTGGAGAAATATTGGCATGAACTCTTAATCCGTAGGTCATCGGTTCGAATCCGACACGGCCCACCAATAAAACAAGGACTTGCAGCAATATAAGTCCTTGTTGTTTTAAGTTAGTAGCCCCATAGTAGACTTGTCGATAAGAAGCGCCTGCTTGTGCTGCCGGTCATGAAATGACTGAAACCGACACATTGCAGTCAATCGAGATTCAAAAAAACAGACTGTCAACGTTTGACATGAGCGGCATCCGCTCGATGGAAGGGTTAGGCGCCACTCTCATAGAACGCGCCACGCTCGAAACTCCACTTCAATCGCATCGATGAAGGCGTGACAGTCCGAGTCTCCAAGCAGAACGGCATCGTGAGCCAAGGCATTTCGCGCCATTTTTCCAGACTCGACAAATAGGTAGTTCTGCCAAGGCAACACTGCTTGCGAAGCGGCCATCTTTTGGCCCAACTGGGCGCGAGAGCCGCAGCAGGGAATTGTTCCTTGATTGATGAGATCAGACAGCACTTGGTCGAGCACTGCGAATGCGAGCATGAACGGCAAGTTGAAGAAGCCGTCGGGAGGTGTCGAGGTGAAGAATGCGCCGGGCAAGGCAAACGAGCGAGTGGCGTTGGCGCAAAGCTTCCGCACGGCTGCCCACTCAGCAACTCGCTCGGACAGTGCGATGGGATCGGAAATCATGGCGAATTACCGGCGCTGAGCGGTTTTATCGCTCAGCGCCCGTGTGGACTCTGCCAGGTTAGATTTTTCATGCGCCACCTCGCATTTTTTGCTCGATTGAGCGCAAGGTATTTTGGATTTCCCGCTCTTTGAGTTCGGGATCGATGTCTTGGATGTACTCGATGGCGGAAAAGTCATCACCACGCTTTCTGTTTTGCGGTGGTTCGAGTGCTTCAATGAGAAGGGCTTCCAATGTTGCGACAAGTGCCGCAAGTGAAGAATTGAACGGAGTTTCACGGAGGTTGCCCTCTTGAGTTACATCGAGAAGGCCAAACCAAGAAAAACGATTCCATCTGCTACCAAGTCGGTCCACAGTGTGCTCATACAATCGCTTTCCCAACGGTCGGTCAATTGCGCGCCCAACGTAAACTACTGTGTGGTGATCGTAGAGAATGTAAATGCCTTTTTGTTTTCCAAAATCCACCGGCTTGGAAAGTGCCTGCTGCTTGCCGTACATTTTTAGGTCGTTACGCCAAACCACAAGATCTCGCTGCCAGTACATGCCAAAAGAGTGAATGATTGAGTCTGACGATTCATCTTCGGTTTCGACTGCGGGTTGTTCCGCTTTTGGTTTGCTGGTCTGTATCGCTGCGGCGATTGATGCGCCGCGAAGTGAAAATATTCCTTTTCCGACGCGGATAAACGGAGATTTTTCACCGTCATGTTTGACCGATGATGATAGCTGGGCATTTACTGTTGCGGCTGGTGTTGCTCCATCAGTAGAGTAATAGCCACGCGCCAAAATTTGCTCGGAAATTTCCGTGTAGTGCAGAGGCGCGTCAGATTCCTTTAGCACTCGTTTAATGGCTTCTTTCCAAGATTTCTCCACAGAGTTCTCCAAAAAATCTAACAGTTTAGACTGACCCACCGGTCAGTGCTATTAAAAATGGAGAAGCGTGCATACTTTTGACAAGTGATTAATTAATTGTAAATCCATCAATTTTTCCTGTCCGCATATGCATAATAGTACAGCATCTTGAATGACCGTTAATGGCAAATTCTGTTGAAAAACTCTGTCGAATTTTGATGCTGAGAATGTTATAATTTTGCATGTCTAATTGAGCTGGGAGCCTTGATATGATTGGATTTCAGACGGATAAGCA
>VFJL01000010.1 GCA_009886095.1 Nitrosomonadales bacterium
CGTCTTATCGTAAAAATAAGTGGATCTAGATCTACTGAGCGCTGACACACTTTTACCAGCGCTGATAGCAGTTGCCGTGCTTGCCGTCATGGTGAATTTTATCGAGTTGTCGTGCACAGCCGACTTTCCAGCAATATACACTGCTGTGCTGGCCCAGCACGATTTGAGCATGCCAGCGCATCATGCCTACTTGGGTCTTTACACCGTTGGTTACATAGCCGACGACTCGCTGATGGTCGTGGCGGCGGTGATTGCGTTAAGCAACCGCAAACTTACTGAGCGTGCAGGCCGTTGGCTCAAACTTCTGAGCGGAGTTGTGATGCTGGCACTTGGTGGCGTCATGATTCTGCGTCCCGAATGGCTGATATAGGGCCAACACGTCAGCCTATTTAAAAAATCTCACTGGACGGGAGATGTGCTTAGTCTATCCTTAACGAAAGAGACATAAAGTTCAATATACAGATAGGCGGTTAATTTCTGCAAATCATCGGGGAAAAGGGTATGGCAGATCATGATTATAAAAGGCGGCAATTTCTGCAGTATGCCGCGTTTGGCACGATAGCGGCGGCGTTGCCTGGTTTCGTGCTGGCCGAAGGTGGGCAGGTCAACAATGCGCCAAGCATCGCCTTCAGACCTGATGTGGAAATGGAGATCACCGCGCGGATTGCCGAGGTTTCGATTATGCCGGGTGCCCATACCAGCGTCTTCAAATATTACGGCAAGCTGCTGAAAGGCCCTAAAGCCACCTTAACAACCATGCCGGGTTATCTAGGGCCAATGCTGAATCTTGTACAAGGCCAAAAAGTCCGGATATTCTTTTACAACCAACTACCCGAACCATCGGTAATTCATTGGCACGGGATGCACATGCCGCAGAAAACGGATGGGCACCCGATGTATGCGGTACAGCGGGGCGAAAGGATCGTTTATGAATTTGAGGTAAAAAACCCCGCTGGCACAAATTGGTATCATTCCCATACTCATGAAATGACCGCTACGCAAGTCTATCGCGGCTTGGCGGGATTGATTACTATCACCGACGAGCAGGAACAAAAGCTGGGCCTGCCAAGCGGAGAGTACGACATTCCCATCACCATTCAGGATCGGCGCTTTACTGCTAGTAATCAATTTCAGTATATCCACGGGATGCGCGAGAGGATGATGGGTTTCCTCGGCGACATTATTCTAGTCAACGGCCAGGCAAACAGCACCATTCCGGTAAAAACCCGTGCTTACCGTTTGCGCATGTTCAACGGATCGAACTCCAGGATATATAAGCTGGGCTGGGAGGATGGCACGCCGTTGATCGCGATCGGTACCGATGGAGGGTTGCTGGAAAAGCCTGAAACTTACCCGTACATCATGCTCGCACCGGCCGAGCGCGTCGAATTGTGGGTTGATTTCAGCGGCCGCAAACCCGGATCTGATTTGGTGCTGCGCAGTCTAGAACACCACGGCACGATGCCGCATATGGGTGGTGGCATGCAGCACGGCAGGGGGGGTATGCGGCGCGGTATGGGCATGATGAGCGGCGGATTACCTCAGGGTGAGGCTTTCCCGATAGTCAAGTTTCATATTGCCAAGAAGGTCGGCGACTCACCAAAGCTACCAGATACACTGGTTAGAATGCGCAGTCTGACGGAACAGGATGTCTCTAATCCAGATCAGCCTGTACCGATCGCCATTAGCATGCAGCATATGGCGCTGCAGCTAAACGGCAGATCTTTTGAGATGCATGAAGTGATGGATATCGAAAGGATCCCTGTTAACACGATCCAGAAAATCAGGATCTCCAACGATCATGGGTCGATGGGAGGTGACATGGGTGGAATGAGAGGGGGGGGCGGCATGGGCATGATGATGTCAATGGCGCATCCGATCCATCTGCACGGCCAGCAGTTTAAAATTCTGTCGCGCACTCTGAAAGATCAGGACAGCGGCGATGGCTATGCCACTGTCAAGGAGGGTTTCATCGGTAGTGGCTGGAAAGACACGGTGCTGGTGATGCCTGGAGAGGAAGTTGAAATCATCAAGCCGTTTGAGGATTACACAGGCCTGTTCCTCTATCACTGCCACAACCTGGAGCATGAAGATATGGGAATGATGCGTAATTTTTACGTAAGCTGAGTTCGATTTGTCATTGAGTGTGGATCCCTGCTGTACCAGTAGGGGCTGATCGCATCTATTTCACCAGGGAATTTCTTTGCCGTCATATGCAAGCCGTGTAATCACCCGGCGCATGCCCGCAATGCTCTGCTGCACCGCAATCAATAACCACATCATGTCAGCAATGGCAGCAATTTTCATCAACTTTCTTCTGACTCATTAGCTTGTCCATTTCAAAATATCCCCTCCATGTTTTGACATGGAGGGGAGCTTAATCGTCAACGGACATCTCTACTTGGGGCTAACACAAGCTTATAATGAGAATTGATTTTTAGTGATGATGCAGTACACTGCTCGCGGTAGCATTTCCTAATCGCAACATTTTCAGAGACCCTTATCAGGATGAACACATGACTCATTATATGGAACTCCTTATGACGAATCAGCCATGGAATCTGATTATCTACATGGCGATCCCCGTGATACTTGCCGAAACAATTGCTATTTCGGAGCTCTATCTTCTTTTTACCGGAAAAGATACCGGTACCGTAAAGACTCTCAGTAAGGTCTCGGGAATCATTGTCGGGTGGTATTTTCTTGGTATTTTCATAAATCTTCTCTTTACCGCTGTTATCCCTCTAACAACTTCCAATGGATGGCGTGGCATTGCGGATGTAATTGCCGTCGGTTTTTATCTGCTGGGTCTTATCCCTCTTTTTGGCATTGCGCTGCTTGATATGAATCTCCTCTACTCTTCTGCTTCACAGCGGGAGCGGAATAAACTGCATGCAATCTTCGTGGGAGTTTTTCTAGTGGTTGCGCATATCGCGATGATATTCGGCATGGCCGATCCCAATATGTTCTTAGCTGAGGGGGGTGTGGAACATATGCCAGGCATGAGCCATCCCTGATCCAATTGAATTTTTCCTGATCGCTATTGATTCGGGCGCCATGGAGCTACATCGGCTTCGGCGATGAGTCTGTGTCCGGTAACACGCATGCCGTCGAAATCTGCACGCTCCCAAGCGTTGACCAGATACGTTCCTGTCGCCACATGAATCTCGACCTGTCCATCAGCTACAGCAACGCTGCCACCATCCGACTGCATCCTGACGCTGAAACGGGTGCCAATATCCTTGATGCGTACTGCACCGATGTTCACTTCCAGTTTGCTGTCATCTTTGCTCGTAACATCGAAATAAACGTTACCCCGTAGCAGCTCAATTCGGAGAGGTTGGCTGTTGGCAACAGTGACGGCGCTATCGGCGTCCAGCGTGATGTCGATATCCGGCGTCACCTTGACGGTCAGATGCCGTCCGGGTCCGGTCTCATGCAGTCTAGCCGTCACCGGTTTGGAAATATACCAGCTTAGGAGACCTAAACCCAGAGCCATGGTAGTAATGGAGCAGTGCAACAGAATGCGTCGCCAACTGAAGGGACGGGCTGTAGCGGTTGTCGGCGGCCTTGAGGAGGGCATTGCGGCGTGTTAGGGCAGAAGTAGACAGCCGGTCAGATTGTCAAGTGGCTGTGGTTCCATGCAGACGGCCAAATTTCTAGTGAAGGAAATATTGAGTTCCAGAACGCTGCAGGGAGCTGCTACGGCTGCGATGGGTCGGTGACGAATCCGATGCGCACTAATCCGGCTTTCGCTGCAATAGACATCACCCGTGCCACGTGCTCGTAATGAGTATGCCGGTCAGCACGGATATGCAACTCGGTATTGGGATTCTGTTTTGTCGTCACCGCAAAACGCGCTGCCAACTGATCCAGCGTGACCGGTTCGCCGTTCCAGTAGAGGCTGGCATCATTGCGGATACCAAATTCGATATGCTCTGGTTGCGTGATGTTGGGGCTGCTCGAGGCCTTGGGCAGATCTACCTTCACCGAATGCGTGAGCAACGGTGCAGTGATGATGAAGATCACCAGCAGTACCAGCATGACGTCTACCAATGGCACCACATTGATTTCAGCCATTGGCGTCTGACGGGTACTGCCGCTCATGCTGCCGAAAGCCATTATTTTCTCCCTTCAGCGGGAGGCACTACGCGTAGTGGCCGCACTTCGCCCGCCGAACTATTGGTTTTGGCGCCGACAGCAATCAGTGCAAAAAGGTCATGAGCGAAGGCGTCCAGGCGTGTCAGCCAGATGCGGTTGCGTCGCACGAAAGCGTTGTAGGCTAACACCGCCGGAATTGCCACGGCCAACCCCAGCGCCGTCATGATCAGCGCCTCACCTACCGGTCCAGCCACCTTGTCCAGTGTGCCCTGACCAGAAAGACCGATCTGTACCAGTGCGTGATAGATGCCCCACACGGTGCCAAACAGGCCGATGTAAGGTGCGGCTGAGCCAGCCGAGGCTATCAGTGTAAGACCGTTTTCGACACGGGTAGCTTCCTGGTCAATACCGTTGCGTAATATGCGGGTAAAGAATTCGCTTGCCCCACCCGCAACTGCAAGCTTCTGCAAGCCATGTTTTTCCGAATCGGCAGCGGCATTCAGCGCCAGTTGTGCCAGCTGAGCAAAAGCATTGTCGGCAGGTTGGCCGCGCAGCGTTGCATTCACTTCCTGCAAAGAATCGGCATTCCAGAAATGCTTGAGAAAAGTTTCTGCGCGTTGACCCTCCAGAAAGTTGGCAATACCCTTGGTGAGGATGAGATACCAGCTCGCTACCGATAGCGCAAGCAACAGCACCAGTACGCTAATGCCAACCCCATCTACCTGAGCGAGAAAATGTGCAAAGCCGAGTTCTTTTTCCATTGGACTAATCCCCATGCAATACGAAGTTGAAAGGCTGTAAGGCAATGGCTCTTACTGGTTGGCCATTGCGCCGCGGTGGATTGCAGCGCCATGTCTTTACTGCAGCAAGTGCAGCTTCATCCAGCCGTTTGAAACCGCTGCTATTAATCACCTGCGCCATGCTTATGTGACCGCTTTCGTCCAGTTCCACCCGTAGCATCAGTTTGCCCTCTTCACCCAGTCGGCGCGATAGCGGCGGGTAGGAGGGCGCGCTCAATTCCGGGCAGACGACCGATAGTTCCGCGGACAATGTAACCGGGCCTTGCGGCATCTGCGTAGGTGACGCTACTGCTACTGTTGCTGCTTCAGGTTCTCGTGGCGGCGGCGGTGCGACAGGTTCAGTTTTTGACAGTATCGGTGTTTCAGCTACCAGTTGCTGCGATTGCGGCTTCTTTTCCAGTTTCGGCTTAGGCGGCTGCAGTTCGGCTTTGAATTCTTCCCTCGGTTTGGGCGCAGTGATAAAGTTGACGAATAGTGTTGCTATTTGTTCCGGCGGCGGAATCAACCGCTGGCTCCACAAGCCGTAGAGCAATGCAGCGTGGATCGCAACGACGAACAGCAAACCCGGCAAGAAGGCGAGGTTGTGCCGGATCGTCAGGTACTCAGTGTCGCGCCGGGTTAGGCGTAACATTGCGAGCTATCCAGTCTTCGACAAGCTTCTGGTTAATCAGGCCAGTCTTGACTTCACGCTGATGCGCTCGGTCATAAAACTGCGTACGCGGTATTTCACCATACCAACGACGGTCAATCTCAAAACGTAAGCGCTCTGGCATATCCTCGGCAAAGACCCATTGTTCCACCTTGTCTATCCTATAGCTCTTTACTCGAGCTGCAAGTTCTGGCACGTCATTTGGTGTATCGGTAGCAACCAGAACGATGTCCAGTTTGGGATAACGATGTTTGAGTGCTCCCAGCATTTTCAATTCAGCCGGACAGTATTGGCATTCAAGTGACCAGAAAACGAGAATAAAAGGTTTATCCACACGGGCCGCAAGTATCTGTGCCAGGCTACCGGGAACGAAAGGGCGGATGTCATGGGCCGCTATAGCCATGCCTGACGTAGTCAGCATCAGCATAAGAAATAAACGGCATATCACTGACTAGCCTTAAGATTTTGTGCCAACGTCTTGTCGATTGCCCTATGCCACGCAAGAAACGTTACTGGCATACCAACAGACCTCTGTGGTATCAGTAGGGCGGTGATTGTAACGAACGTTATTGCTCTCATGCAGGTTTGGCGCGATTGTATTTTGAAAGTGCCAGTTATTATTTGCGTACGGTAAATAAGAGTGAGTCGTATTCCACTATTTGAATAGTACCACGTAATTTGCCGGTTTATATATGAAAAATGCGGCAGGCCGGCGTATTTTGTTCTTGCAGGTGGTTTTCAAGTTAACTGACAATATCGGATAATAAGCGGATACACGATGTACTACAATGTGGCAAATTGTCGCAGGTAAAAGACATGTGCCGTTCTTTCAGACGTGGTGCTGATAATCCAGCTCACCCCATGCATGGTATCAATAGATAGTACGGGCAGGCGCGAGTAAGGATATCAATAAAGTGTCACTGATAAAATGGAAGTGAAATGAGAGGCTACCCTCATGGATCAAGCAGGAGTGGCGAGAATATGGCCAATTGCTGGAGGAGCGGTGATAGCCCACACAAGATGCCAAATCGGTATCCGTTCGTGTCCGTCCATAATTTAGTTGCAGAGCACCTTGTTATAATGAAAAAACTATCCCTTGAATAAAACCCCTGAAACAATGAAACCTCCCATGTCTCGATTCTGGCGGCGAATGCTGAGCATGATCTACGAGTCGCTACTCCTGATCGCGGTACTATTTATCGCCAGTTTTATTTTTCATCTCGTATTCAGCGACCCTGACTCCGTTTTTTTTAAGTCAGCTCACCAACTCTATCTGTTACTGGTGATGGGCACTTATTTCATCTGGTTCTGGATTCATGGTGGACAAACTCTCGCGATGCAAACCTGGAAACTGCGGCTGACTACCACCGCTGGTGAGGGAATCAACCTGAAGCAGGCAATCGCTCGCTACCTGTTTGCAGTAGTCGGCATCTCCCTGTTTGGTTGCGGAATATTCTGGGCACTACTCGATAGCGACCATCAGTTCCTACACGATAGACTTGCTGGTACCAGAATTGTAAATGTCGGAGACTGAATTCAGGATTGCGGGAGGCCACATTGAAGGGCAGTCCATATTTCTTCGTTATTTCGATAGAGTTACTCGATTCAGAGGATGATCTGCGTAAAAATTTCTTGGCATGTCCTCAGTACCTTTTTTACCAGGATCTTGAATTCCAGAAGATCGTCCCTTACGCAGTTCCTCCCACAGTTAACCCGTCTATTCGTAGTGTTGGCTGTCCCACCCCTACTGGTACGCTCTGGCCTTCTTTGCCGCAAGTGCCGACACCTGGGTCAAGCGTCATATCGTTGCCTATCATTGAGACACGTGTGAGAACCTCTGGTCCGTTGCCGATCAGGGTTGCTCCCTTCACAGGGTAAGAAATTTTTCCATCTTCGATCATGTAGGCTTCGGCAGCAGAGAAGACAAATTTTCCACTGGTAATATCCACTTGACCGCCACCAAAATTTACTGCATACAGGCCGTGTTTAACCGAGGCAATGATTTCTTCCGGATTCTTGTCACCATTCAACATATATGTGTTAGTCATGCGGGGCATGGGGATATGGGCGAACGATTCTCGTCTGGCATTGCCAGTGATGGGCACTTTCATCAGTCGTGCATTTAGGGTGTCTTGCAGGTAGCCTTTGAGAATGCCATTCTCAATCAGCACAGTACATTGCGTGGGATTGCCTTCATCGTCGATATTCAATGATCCGCGCCGCCGTGCCAAGGTACCATCATCCACTACAGTCACACCAGTCGCAGCGACACGCTCACCAATGCGCCCCGCGAATGCTGAACTCCCCTTACGGTTGAAATCCCCTTCCAAGCCATGGCCAATAGCTTCATGTAACAATATTCCAGGCCAGCCGGCACCCAGCACTACTGTCATGGTTCCGGCTGGAGCAGGCTTCGCATTCAGGTTCACAAGCGCCTGATGCACTGCTTTGGCCGCGTAATCGCGTAATACTTCTTCAGTAAAGTAGGCGTAATCGAAGCGCCCGCCACCGCCCGCAGAGCCTTGTTCGCGACGGCCATCCTGCTCGGCGATGACTTGCAGCGAGACTCGTACCAGCGGCCGCACGTCCGCTGCCATCAGGCCATCGCTGCGTGCTACCAGCACCACTTCATACTCCCCAGCGAGTGATGCGATCACCTGGATTACGCGTTTGTCGACTGCACGAGCATAACCCTCAAGTTTCTCCAGCAGGGCCACCTTGTCCGCATCCCCAAGGCTGGCGATGGGATCCTGGGGCAGGTAGAGTTCGCGCCCTTTACGGCGCTCGACTGCCTGCACCGAATGCGTAACGCCTTGACCAGCGATGGCACGAGTAGCCTGTGCCGCTGAGGCAAGCGCGGGCAAACTGATGTCGTCAGAATAGGCAAATGCGGTCTTGTCGCCACTTACTGCACGCACACCCACACCCTGATCGATATTGAAACTTCCGGATTTGACGATACCTTCTTCCAGCACCCAGCCCTCAGCGCGGTTATACTGAAAATACAAATCAGCGTAATCGATATGATGCGTGAGTATTTGCCCAAACACCTGCTGTAATCCAGCTGCGTTTATTCCATAAGGTGCCAACAGACAACGTTCAGCCATGGCGAGTAGATCATTGGGTTCGGTGACGGATTCTGTGATCATGGTATCCAGTTTCATTATCTAACCAATCAATAAAAGTATTATTTGCGGAAGATTTCAACAATGGTGCAAGGTGCGGTGATTCAGTGCAGGCAGGCTATTACGCAAGCTGGCCTGATACTCCGGATTTATGTTGGCGATTACGACTCCAGCGCCACGCGGCAGGCGATCGAGTACCACTCCCCATGGGTCAACGATCATGCTGTCACCATGAGTTTCACGACCGTTGACATGATAACCGCCCTGAGCAGGTGCAATCACATACGCCAAGTTCTCGATAGCACGGGCACGAATTAACGTTTCCCAATGAGCTCTGCCAGTTATTGCCGTAAAAGCTGCAGGAGCCAGAATGATATCCACCTTCCCCATTGAGCGGTAAAGTTCCGGGAAGCGCAGATCGTAGCAAATGGAAAGGCCAATACGACCGAACGGTGATTCCAAGGCGACTACTTCGCTGCCTGCTTCGATAGTTTTTTCCTCAGAATAGTGTTCGCTGCCGAGCTCGAGACCAAATAGATGTATCTTGTCGTAACGTGCCACCTGCTTGCCATTGTCATCGTATACCAAGCAGCTGTTGCGCACCTTGTCAGGTCTAGATGATACCAGCGGCACAGATCCGCCTACCAGCCAGATACCGAAGCGTCTGGCGGTCTCACTCAGGAATTTTTGTATCAGCCCATTGCCATCCTGCTCGCGCGCCGCCACTTTGTCGGCGTCATTCATGCCCATGAGGAAAAAATACTCCGGCAGCGCCGCCAGCTTTGCTCCTTGGGAAGCCGCTATCTCAATCAGGCGCGCAGCCTCTTCCAAATTGGCAGATACGTTGGGGCCCGCCACCATCTGGATAGCGGCGACACGAACTGGGCGGCTGCCAGTCTTTCCAGACACAGGTACGGTGAGAGTGCTTGGATCAGCAGGCATTATTTTAACCTCGATTCCCATAATTAATTGACCGTCGATCTCATTAGTAGCAAATTTCTCCGCCTGTCATCCTTGATTCTTATCAAGCATGATCTAGTCAGAAAAATATTAATGTTCAGGCTCTTTAGGTTCGCGTGCTCGCCGGTGTATTTCAGTTACTATTGGATCCGCCCAAGAGCCAGTAACATTATATTCGCTGGACACCACCTGATCGAACGGATCTTTCAGCTCCTTATTTGCAATCATAGAAGCAATGCCTACCACCGGAGTGACTAACCCCAGTGAAGGCATGACCTTGACATGCAGTTTCTGAGTCTCCGCTGCCAGATCCACTTCTCCGCTCATGACAAATTCTGCTGCAGATCCCTCGATACTGAGGTCGTCAGTAACTGCTACGCCACGACTGATTTTAACATTACCGGAAATGTTGTCGAAACCAAAGCCCTCATTAAGTACATCGCGAAAATCCAGCGCAATCCTCCGTGGCAGCGCTTGCAGATCAAAAATACTGAACAGCTTGCCGATTCCCGTCTCGAGTTTGGGAAACTGACCCTGCCTGGCTTTTAGCTTGAGGCTACCGGACAGCGTGGGATAATCGATTGATCGGGGGCTGCCGGACCATGACAGCACGCCTTCTAGCCCACCCTTGCCGCGTTTTACACGATCAGGGTAGCCGAGACGGACTAGAAGCTTGCCGATGTCACGGGCTTCCAGTTTGATGTCAGCTTGAATGCGGGGGGGGGTGGCATGACTTTGCCATACTCCTTTCGCCACCAGCGAACTGTCGGAATTGATAATGTGCAGTTTCTCAATATGCCAATCCTGTTTCTGTTGATTTGCTATCAGTTCAAGCCTACCCAATGGTTTCTCGCTGATGATGAAGCTATCCGCCACTACATCCAGTGCCGGTAAACTCTTCTCCTGCGGTTGTGCTTGCGTTACCACAACGGGTCTGACAGGAGAGGGAGCTGGCATGATAAGGCTTTTCAATCGCGCTACCACTTTGCCATTGCCAGATGGATGCCAGTTGATATCGCCGCTGATTTCCTTGCTCGTGATGGTGGAGTGCCATTCCCCGCCATCCATGCGGGCATTCAACGTGACATTGTTAAAGCGCCTGTCAAAGAAGTCGATCGCACCCATATGCAGGTTGATCCGTGTTAGGCCCAGCAAAGGCTCCGCTCCTTCATTGAATTGTTTGAATAAACTACGCCACTGATCCAGATCTAGTAGCGACAACGATCCGTTCACTGCCACACCAGTCTTTGCGGGCGATAAAGTAGATGTTGTGCCGAAATTCACTATGCCACGCTCTACATGATAATTGCCCGCATTATCCCGAGAACGCTTGACTTGTGCAGCTACCAGCACACCATAACGCAAGATCAGATCATCTCGCTGCGAATCTATAGCTTTCCTTTCAAAACGTAGTGGCATCGAATCAGCAGCAGCTTTGGAAAAAGGCTCTGGCAAGTCTGAGGTAATGCCTAGCAATGATGATTCAAGGGATGCGTTAACCAATTTTCTGTGTAGATGAAGGACTGCACGCCAATCGGCGCCCCCGTGCAAATACCGCGTCCATATTGGTACGGCGCCAGCCGATTTGCCCCGTGCAAGTTGTTGCAGATTATCAAGGTTAGCCTTGCCAATTGCGGTTACGTGTATACCGCCATCAGGTGGGATAGAAGAATTGATGACTGCTGGTCCACCGAGTATATGGGCTGTGATTTTGTTTATTTTTATGCTGGATTCGGTAAACGCCAATATTCCGTTTACCGAATCCAGGTTAGGCAGGTGTGGGCCAGGATTAATCTGATTGTTGATGAACTGATAGTTGCCAGTTAATTTGATGTCATTCGGACGATATAAAGGGACATCAAGTTTGAGCGATAGCTCACCGTCTCCAATAGTATTGACACCATCTACTATGCCATCGGTGTAACTGCCTAGCGCACTTCTCCCAATGAATTTTATGAATTCTTTGGTAGTACCACTGGCTGTACCATCAATTTTAAGTATTGCATCAGGCTCAGCCATGTCGACGATCTGTAGTTCCACCCTGTTTAAGCTGGCATCAAAAATGTTCGCATGGGAAGCAGTAACTTGCATACGGCTACCATGAAACAGCAGATCTGCTGATATATTTTCTATCATAGGCCATTCCGGGAGGTAATCCAGCGTTACGCCGGAGGCTCTTGCATTTATCTGAAAAATACCATGGTCGCTATTGTTGAAGGGGAACTCAGCCAGGTTGCCCTTAAGACGCAATTGCACATCACTGAGCTCTCCCGCTACAATTGATTTATCAAGCCAATCGCGAGTAGACTGGTTTACCATTATCGGCACATAATGCCCCACGTAACGTGCGTCCATGCGCGTCAGGTGACCATTTAGATCAATTACGCCCGGACCGTCAGGCGTACTGCGATAACTGCCGTAAATGATTCCAGCAGCGTGATCGTTGGCAAACGTAATATTGCTGAACTTGAATTCGATGGGATTCTCATTGGTTAGCAATCCCCAATTGACCAGACCGGTGAGTGTATCCAGCATTACTGGCTTATGGAACACTGCAGGTAACGCTATGCTGACTTTCTGTGAAAAAAGATTCAGGACGCCACCTTGCTCAGTACCATCGATATTGCCACTGATACCGCTGAATGCCGGTATTGGGTCAAATTTCTTCATACCGAGATTGGTGAATCGGCCTTTTACACCGAAGTGTGCAGGTGCGGGCCATTCACCATTCCATTCTGCTCGTATATCACGAATCTCCCCCGTAGGGGATAGCGCATTGAGCCGTTCACGTAGCGGCGCGTGAATCGGCAAGTATTCCGCCAGATTCATCAGAGTCTCGAGCTCCAGTGCATTGACGTTCAGTTTTCCACTGCTGGATTTGCCTTCGTGCGCAGGGAATGTCTGCAGCGAGAAATCCAACGGGCGCAACGTTTGTTCGCCATGAATGGAAATACTTAGTCCACGTGTAGACAACTCAACGCCATCATCAATGCCGTTATTTATTTTTTTCCATCCCACTCTACCCTGCAGGCGAATAAGATTCAGTTCCGGCAGTTCTTGTGCTAAGCGTGTTTTAACGTTCTGTAAACGCACGTCTGCCGTCAGTCCCTCTATGACTGCCCCGTCTATCCCGAGCCACATGCGTAGCGCTCCGGCACCGTGATTGAATTCGATTGTTTCTGGGAATGGTAGCCAGGTACGCCAGGCGGCAATATCAGCATAATCAAGTTGTGTGAACAGTTGTCCGCGCCATTTTCCAAAGGTATTCAATGAATCGCCAGTAAAATCACCGCGCACATCCAGCGGCGCGGCAAGTCCGCTGGGTGGGGTGGCGTGTATACCAAAGCGATGGCGATGCCCGCGATTTTCCAGGCGCAAGTTGACTGCTTTCAATTCCAGCGGTGGCGTACCACCCTGATCGTCTTGCCAGAGAATGCTGGCATCGCTGATAATAAGCCGCCTCTGGCGCAGCAGCCAATCAGG
Organism: Nitrosomonadales bacterium; assembly: GCA_009886095.1. GTDB lineage: Bacteria > Pseudomonadota > Gammaproteobacteria > Burkholderiales > Nitrosomonadaceae > VFJL01. The sequence continues at coordinate 13,119 of VFJL01000010.1, forward strand.
GAACCCGTTTCCACTCTGGTCTGAACCAAGTGCAATTCCCGCTATATGAATGATGCCGTCAGCATCGCGGCGCACGGTTAAATCAGGCCGCTCAATCCTTATTTCATAAAAGCGTATTTCACCGTGTAACAATGAAAGCCACGATAGGGTGCTTTCTATCTGGCTTAGTAGCAACGCAGGATTGTCTTCCTTGTCATGTACTTGTACCGTGCGTAGCATTAGATGGGGGCGCAATCCATCCCAGTTTGCACTGACTGAACCGATAGTTACATGCTGTCCGGCAGCTTGGGTAATGACGGCAGCAATGTCTTCGCGATAATGCTCGATGTCGGGTAGCAGCCAGTAACGCAATGCTAACAGCAGCACGGAAAAGCAAGCTGCCATGACAAGCAGGCTCCACGCCAGCAATCGGAACCAGAAGCCACTAAGCCGCACAAGAGGTAAAATGACTGACAAATTCAATAAATAGTTCCAGTTTCACTGCCGGGAAAATGTACTTAACTCTGCTTTGGGAAAGAATGCAACCTGCCCAAAACTTGCTCCGAATCATAGGGTACCAAGCATCTTTCTTTGTTTAATTTTTCAGGCAGGTTGCATAGATACAGCTAGAATAACCAGTCCTGCGAAATTCATTGTAACTCCGAATTCTCAGCCATGCACACAGCTAATTATTCCGCCGAAGAAATAATAAGGTCCGCCCTGCCGTTCAGTCGCTATGCACAGCGCTTACTGGATAGTGAACCAGAATTGCGCACAGAACTCCTACAAAATCTGCAACGCCCCTTTCTCAGAGAAGAAATGCAGGTGTTTCTGAATGCAGGCTGCGGTGCTGCCATGGACGAGACCATTCTGCATAGGATGCTGCGCAACTTGCGCAAGCGGGTAGTGTTGCGCTTGGTAGTGCGTGATCTGGGCAGAATGGCTAATCTTGATGAGGTTATGGTCAGCATGACCAGCCTGGCTGAAGTCACCATAGGCTTTGCGCTGAAATATCATCAAACCTGGCTGGCTGAACCCAGCCGCTACGGTCTGCCCAAAGGTGCGGAGAGCGGGGTGGTTCAGGAAATGCTGGTAATTGCCATGGGTAAACTTGGTGGTGGTGAGCTCAATGTTTCATCGGATGTGGATTTGATTTTCATTTATTCCGAAGAAGGTGAGACTGGTGGTGCAAGGCCTATCTCCAATCACGATTTTTTCACTCGCCTGGGGCGGAAGCTGATTGCCAGTCTGCATGACATTACGGCCGACGGTTATGTGTTCCGGGTGGACATGCGATTACGTCCCTATGGCGACAGTGGTCCGCTGGTGATGAGTTTTGCCATGTTGGAGAAGTATTTCATCACCCAAGGGCGTGAGTGGGAGCGCTACGCCTGGATCAAGAGCCGACTAATCGCCGGTCCGCGCGTGGAAGAATCCGGATTCATGCAGCAAATAGCGCGGCCGTTCATATTTCGAAAATATCTTGATTTCAGTGCGTATGAATCTATGCGCGGCCTGCATTCGCAAATTCGCAAGGAAGTCAGCCGCCGTGAGAAGCACGATGACATTAAGCTCGGACCTGGCGGCATTCGTGAAATCGAATTTATCGCCCAGGTATTTCAATTGGTCCGCGGCGGGCGTGATGCCGATTTGCGCATTCGTCCTACGCTTGCCGTGTTGCGGTGTCTGCAGGAAAAACGGCAACTGCCAGATAAAGCTATTACAGAGCTCTCGGATGCCTATTGCTTTCTGCGCAATTTAGAACACCGTTTGCAGTATCTCGACGATCATCAGACCCAGATGCTGCCGGAAAACTTCACTGATCAAGCGCTGATAGCCGCTGCCATGGGATTTTCCAGTCATGATAGTTTCTTACAGCAGCTTGATATTCATCGCAAGAATGTTACCGGTCACTTTGAGTTAGTTTTTGCCGCCCCCCAAAAATCTCAAATCAGGGATACGTTGGTATGGCTGTGGCAGGGGCCAGCGGAGAGCGATACCGAGATCAAAGCTGCTACTGCCCAGCTGGATACAATGGGATTTCCTGACCCAGCAAGAATTCTCTGCTGCCTGCAAGAGTTTCGCCGCAGTAGCCGTTATCGGCAGTTGCCCGAATCCAGTCGGCAGCGAGTCGATGCATTAGTTCCGGCCATAATAGAAGTAGCGGTTAAATTCCCGCCCGCTGATCACACTCTGGAGCGCATGCTGCAACTGCTCGAAAGCGTCAGTCGGCGCGCCGCTTACCTCGCGCTATTGCTGGAATACCCTCAAGCTTTGGAGCGGATAGCCAAGCTTGCCAGTGCCAGTCAGTGGGCTAGCGAGTATCTGGGCAGACACCCTGTTTTGCTGGACGAATTACTCAATCCAGCTGATTTTTACAGCATGCCCGATTGGTCCAAATCCAGCGCCGAGTTGGCGCAGCAATTAAACGATGCCAGCCGCCCCGGCGATGATGATACCGAACAACAAATGGACGTACTGCGGCATTTTCAGCACGCTCAGGTATTCCAATTGCTGGTCAGAGATCTGGAAGGACTGCTGCCATTGGAAACCCTGAGCGATCACTTGACTGATCTTGCCGATCTGATGCTTGACATGGTGTTGCGTCTCGCATGGTCAGGATTAAGAAAGAAGCACCGGGATGAGCCTACTTTCGCCATCATTGGTTACGGCAAGCTGGGTGGGAAGGAGTTGGGCTATGTATCCGATCTCGACATCATTTTTCTTTATGACGACACTCATCCCGACGCTCCGGAGATTTACGCCAGACTGGGTCAACGTATCAATTCCTGGCTTACCAGTTATACTTCAGCAGGGCTATTGTATGAAACCGATTTGCGCTTGCGTCCTAATGGCAGCAGCAGTTTGCTGGTAATTTCTATTGAGGCTTTTGAGCAATATCAGCGGAAACAGGCGTGGGTCTGGGAGCATCAGGCGTTAACACGAGCTCGCTTCGTGACAGGAGATCGTCATGTGGGAGAAGTTTTCGAGCATATTCGCAAGGAAGTTCTCTGCCAGAGGCGTGATCTGGCGAATCTTAAACATGAAGTCCTGGAAATGCGGCAAAAAATGTGGGATACCCATCCCAATCCAAGCGGGCTATTTGATATCAAACATGATCGCGGCGGTATTATCGATGTCGAATTCATGGTGCAATATCTTGTCCTTGGGCATGCTTGCGATCACCCGGAATTGACCGGCAATATTGGAAATATCGCGCTGTTAAAGCTTGCCGGAAAACTGGGACTTATTCCTGCGCAGGCCGCCGAACTAGTGCTTAACGCTTACCGGGAATTTCGGCGGGTGCAGCACCGGTTGAGATTGAGTGGTAGCTCGGGTTTGGCGGGAGCATCGCCAACTGCGGGCAATTCACAAAAATTTGCTCGTGTGGAAGCGGATTATTTGAGCGATGCACGTGCCGCGGTATTGCGATTGTGGGAAGAGGTGTTCGGTGTGGAAGAGATTCCCTGACTTTACGTTGTGTTTTAATTCTTCTTTGGAAAATACGTTAGAATGAGTACTTTTAAATCTCTGCTGGAGTCCCTGAATGTCAATGGCTGACCGCGATGGCGTAATCTGGAACGATGGTAAAATGGTTCCCTGGCGCGAAGCTACCACCCACGTGCTTACTCATACTCTACACTATGGCATGGGAGTGTTTGAAGGTGTACGCGCCTATCAGACTGCTCAAGGCCCCGCGATTTTCCGTCTGCAGGAACACACTGACCGGCTATTCAATTCGGCGCATATTTTCATGATGAAAATGCCTTATGACAAGGTCACCCTGATGCAAGCTCAACGTGAAGTGGTAAAGCAAAATAAGCTGGAATCGTGCTATATCCGCCCGATTGCTTTCTACGGTTCCGAAGCCATGGGAATTTCTGCCAAGATTCTCTCGGTGCATGTGGCCGTCGCTGCCTGGCCGTGGGGCGCCTATCTCGGTGTGGATGGTCTGGAGAAAGGTATTCGTGTCAAGACTTCATCGTTCTCGCGCCACCATGTCAACGTTAACATGTGTCGCGCCAAATCCGTGACCACTTATGCCAACTCAATTCTGGCACACCAGGAGGTGGCGCATGATGGTTACGACGAGGCGCTGTTGCTGGATGTGGACGGCTATGTGGCGGAAGGGTCGGGCGAAAATATTTTCATCATCAAGCACGGCAAACTCTATACGCCAGATCTGACTTCCTGCCTGGAGGGCATTACTCGCGCCTCAATCATTGAACTTGCCGGAGAGATCGGCATGCCTGTGATCGAAAAACGCATCACGCGCGACGAAGTCTATTGTGCTGAAGAAGCATTCTTTACCGGGACTGCAGCGGAAGTCACACCGATTCGTGAACTCGATAACCGCACTATCGGCAGCGGCACACGCGGCCCGATTACTGCCAGACTGCAAGCCATGTTTTTTGACTGTGTCAGCGGCAAGGCCAAGAATCACGCCGACTGGCTTACTTATGTTTGATCAAGTTTGACGGAGCTATCCATGCAGGATCACACCAGCGACAATAAACAACGGCAGCTAGAAGTCACGGCAGATGACTTGCCGCTGCATTGCCCCATGCCGTCCATGCAGCTCTGGAACTCGCATCCGCGTGTATATCTGCCGATCGAAAATACGGGGGACGCGTTGTGTCCTTACTGCGGCACCCGCTATACGCTCAAGGGTGGCGCCGCAGTCGGGCATCACTAACCTGCGTGACCATATGTTTTCTGGTTTTACGATGAAGAACGCAGCCTGAGCTAATCAGCCCAACAAACAACCAATTATCGGATTCTCGCCATGCATAATCTCTCCAGCGAAATTTTTAAGGCTTACGATATTCGCGGTGTTGTCGGTAAAACCCTGACTGCTGCAATCGTCGAGGCCATTGGTCATGCCATTGGTTCGGAAGCACGGGCGCGTGGACTCACAGCGGTAGCGATAGGCCGCGACGGCAGGCTCTCTGGGCCGGAACTGGCGCAGGCGCTGGCAAGAGGCCTGCAAAAAAGCGGGGTTGATGTGGTAGACGTGGGCATGGTCGCCACGCCCATGCTTTACTTCGCCGCTCACGAGTTATGCAATTACTCCGGGGTGATGGTCACCGGCAGCCATAACCCGCCCGACTACAATGGTCTGAAAATGGTGCTGGGTGGTGAAACCCTGGCGGCCGAATCGATTCAGGCTTTGCGCCTGCGCCTCGAAAACGGCGATCTGGTGGATGGCAGCGGTGGCTATCGCCAGCACGACATCGCCGAAACTTATCTGCAGCGTATCACCAGCGATATTAAACTGGCGCGGCCGATGAAAATTATTGTCGATTGCGGCAACGGTGTGGCCGGTGCCTATGCGCCAGCGCTCTACCGCAGACTGGGGTGCGAAGTAACCGAACTGTTTTGCGAGGTGGACGGGACTTTTCCCAATCATCATCCCGATCCATCGGTGCCTGAAAATCTGCGTGACGTGATCCATGCGCTCAAAACGACAGATGCTGAAATCGGACTTGCTTTCGACGGCGATGGCGACCGTCTGGGTGTAGTCGCCAAGGATGGCAGTATCATCTACGCTGACCGACAGTTAATGCTGTTTGCCGCCGATGTGTTATCCAGAAACCCCGGCGGGCAGATCATTTTCGATGTGAAATGTACCCGCAATCTGGCGCCATGGATCGAGCATCATGGCGGCAAGCCAATCATGTGGAAAACCGGGCATTCGTTCATCAAGGGCAAGCTGAAAGAAACTGGCGCGTTGCTGGCGGGCGAAATGAGCGGCCACATTTTCTTCAAGGAACGCTGGTATGGATTCGATGATGGTCTCTACGCGGGGGCACGACTACTGGAATTACTCAGTCACCAGGCGGATATCAACGCCACGCTGCATGCCATCCCCGACGCGATCAACACCCCAGAGCTGCAAATCAGACTGAAGGAAGGCGAGAATTATGCGCTCATCGCGCAGTTACAAAAAACTGCCTGCTTTGATAATCCGGAACGCGTCATCACCATCGACGGATTGCGAGTGGAATATCAAGACGGTTTTGGCCTGGCGCGCTCGTCCAATACTACGCCGGTGATCGTATTGCGCTTTGAGGCTGACAGCACAGCGGCATTAAAGCGCATTCAGGAAGATTTCCGCAAAGTTATCCTACAAGCCAAGCCTGATGTGATATTGCCGTATTGATTGGGCTTTAACAAAGAGGCTGCATTGGCGATACCCATCCAAGATCGAAGGTGGCTCTGCAATGGTGAGGTTGCGGTCACGAAATTGGAAGAAAATATAGAGACCCGGATTCTATTTGTCTGTATGGGTAACATCTGCCGTTCACCCACTGCGGAGGCGGTATTCAGGCATCAGGTTAAAGCGGCCGGTTTTGACCAAGCAATTCACACCGATTCTGCCGGCACCCATGATTATCACATCGGTAATCCGC
>VFJL01000051.1 GCA_009886095.1 Nitrosomonadales bacterium
CCTGAGAAAGTGTCCCAGAAGCTCACACCCAGAACCAGCCACAGTAATACCGCTGCCAGAATTGGCCAGATCACAGTCCATAGTACTTCCAGCCGGAACAAGTCGCGGACTGCACGCAACAGCGCATCAAGTATCGGGGTCATATGTTCTCCTTGTTAGACGTGACGCAATGGCATCAGCCAGGTTCTTGCCCCAAGTATTCCTGAAGCTGCTCGACTGGATACCGGCAGCCGATAGCACCAAAAGGAATACGGTTTAGTCTGTAATGAAGCGCTGCTGTCCTATTCATCCCACATTTACCGATACCAAGGTCATGGTATCGTTGCCGAAGATGTCGATTACTTTCACGGCTACGGTATAGTGGCTAGCTTTGGTGTAGGTGCGGGGTACGGAGACAGATTCCAGCTCGTGATTTTTGCGGGTGCAGAAGCTCTGCTATTCGTTTTTGAAGATGTAGCTGCCGGTTCAGCGCTGGTTCCCAGCAGCAGTTCGGCATAAGGTGATTTCGGAAATTCAGGATGCAATGCCATTGGTTACCAATTATTATCTTGAGATCGTCTGGCAGGCATGAGCAAGCAGGTTATACACTCCCGAGCGAAGGCTTCAAGCGGCATACTTTTTCCGGATTCGTATTTTTTGGCATCCTAGCACAAAAGCATGATGGTAGCCTTGTGCTAGGATCTGTCAGCGGCAGCGTGCGCTATGTCTCCAGCCAGGTATCTAGTTGCGGGCGCAATTGTTCCAGCGAGCAGTAACCGCTGGCGAGCAGGGTGTAACCGGTTGCGTTCTGTACGATCACGGTGGGAAAAGCATGGATGCCCCATTGCCGGGCTTTATGAAAATGGGCAAGGGTCTGGTTCTTTGCTGCATCGGATTCGAATATTTGCAAGAAGTGTTGTGCGTCTACTCCCACGCTGACGGCGAGCAGTGCCAGCACATCGGGTTTGGTCACATCTGCTTGCTCAACATAGAAAGCGGATTGAATTGCTTTGAAGAAGGGGAATGTTGTTTCTGGGTTGATTGTGGAGATTGCCACCACGGCGCGACTGGCGGGTTCAGTGTCATAGATAAATCCTTCCGGCATTGCGCCTTCAAACCGAAACGGTTGCCCCGTCCGGCGTTGTACAGCCTGCCAGTGGTGCAATATTTCTTCACGCTGCACTGATCCCATTGGCATTTTCGTCCCAGGGCGTAACCCGCCCAGTACCAGTTCCACATTAAGCTGGTCACGGTAATTCTGCCGGATCGCTTCGATCACCGGCGCGAACCCCCAGCACCATGAGCACATGGGGTCGGCGAGATACCAGAGAGTCTTTCCGTTCATGGCAGCAAATTTTCATCCGGCCGGTTTTGATCGGTGGAAGAGGGCAGGGTGCCACACCGGCGGCACCGGTGTGGCTCAAGCGTCGGAAACCTGACTGTCGACGGGCGTGCTATACCCTGATTATGCAGCGCCGCGCGAGGCTTTCTTGCGATCGTGCTCCAGCAGGTAACGCTTGCGGACACGGATGGTCTTGGGGGTGATTTCTACCAGTTCATCGTCAGAGATAAATTCGATCGCGGACTCCAGTGTGAGTAGGATCGGCGGGGTCAGTGTCACGGCTTCGTCGGTGCCCGATGCGCGTACGTTGGTCAGTTGCTTGCCTTTGATCGGATTGACGACCAGGTCGTTGTCACGGCTATGTATGCCGATCACCATACCCTCATACAAACGGTCGCCGGGGCTGACGAACATGCGTCCGCGTTCCTGCAATTTCCATAGTGCATAGGCCACCGCTTCACCCTGTTCGGCAGAAATCAGCACGCCGTTCCTGCGCGAGGCTATTTCCGGCCGTACCGGCGCATATTCATCGAAGACGTGACTCATGATGCCAGTGCCGCGTGTCATGGTCATGAAATCGGATTGGAAGCCGATCAGGCCACGTGCGGGAATGCGATAATCCAGCCGGACGCGCCCGCGCTCGTCGGAAACCATATCCTGCAAATCGCCACGCCGTGCACCCAGTGCCTCCATTGCTGCACCCTGATTGGCTTCTTCTACCTCGACGGTAAGCATTTCAAACGGTTCGCACTTGACGCCATCTATTTCACGGATTACTACGTGTGGACGCGATACAGCGAGCTCATAACCTTCGCGCCGCATGCTTTCGAGCAGAATGGTAAGGTGCAGTTCACCGCGTCCAGAAACCAGGAACGAATCGGTGTCGCCAGTGTCTTCCAGTTTCATCGCAACGTTGGTAAGCAACTCTCTTTCCAGGCGTTCGCGCAACTGGCGGCTGGTAACAAATTTTCCTTCCTTACCAGCAAAGGGTGAAGTGTTCACCTGAAAATTCATGGTCAGTGTGGGTTCGTCCACCGCAGGCATCGGTAATGCTTCGGGCTGGTTGATATCGGCCAAGGTGGCGCCGATGCAGAGTTCCTCAATACCATTGACCAGCACAATATCACCTGCCAGCGCTTCATCCAATTGCACCCGTTCGATGCCGCGAAAACCCAGTACTTGATTGACCTTGGCTTTCTTCGGCGTATTATTTCCTGCCAGCACCATTACCTCCTGGCCAGGTTTGAGACGTCCACGACTGATGCGACCAATGCCGATACGCCCGACAAAGCTGGAATAATCCAGCGCGCTGATTTGCAGTTGCAGCGGTTCGTCGGGATTGCCGGCAGGCGCATGCACGTGCTTGAGTACGGTGTCGAATAGCGGGCGCATATCGGTGCTGGTCTGTTTCAGATCCAGCATGGCATAACCGTTAAGCGCTGAGGCATAAATCACCGGAAAATCCAATTGTTCTTCGGTCGCGCCCAGTTTGTCGAACAAATCGAAAGTACGATTTACCACCCAGTCAGGGCGAGCGCCGTCGCGATCAACCTTATTGATCACTACGATCGGGCGCAGCCCCAGTGCCAGCGCTTTCTTGGTGACAAAACGTGTCTGTGGCATCGGACCCTCAACCGCATCCACCAACAACAATACACCGTCCACCATCGACAGCACGCGTTCTACTTCACCGCCGAAATCAGCATGGCCGGGCGTATCCACGATATTGATGTGCACGCCTTCATAATCCACCGCACAGTTCTTGGCAAGTATGGTGATGCCGCGCTCACGCTCGATATCGCTGGAGTCCATCACCCGCTCGGCGATGTGCTGGTGTGCGGCGAAAGAGCCAGCCTGATGCAGCAGTTTGTCTACCAGGGTGGTTTTGCCGTGATCAACGTGGGCGATGATAGCGATGTTGCGGATGGGACGAGACATTGTAAATCCTTGGTCGGGAAGGCAAAAGGGCAGCATTATACCAGCCAGTCAGTGACATAGCTAACCTTATATCCATTCTGAAATAATTTTGAGCCTACCTGCTTTGCTGCGTACTGCCGTCGCCACGATGGCCGTCCCCGAGAATAGGATCGAAAAAACAATCAAGGTTTTCATGGCATGCCTTGAGTAATTCGACCCCAGTCTGGGTTCTATAACTTGGGCAGTGCTGGGTGTTGATAGGGTGTCCAAGTTTAGCTTTGTCATATGCTATGCTGAATGCAGTTTCTGAATTGCGACATAGAGGTACGCTAAGAGAACCCAATGGACAAGAAAACCCAAATTAACTTCTGGTACGTGATCATAGCAATGCTCGGTATTTTGTTTGCGCAGAACCTGTACAAACAGTACACCAAGATTGAGCCAATTCCCTATAGCCAATTTCAGACTCTGTTGGATCAAGGTATGGTCGCCGAGATCGCGGTCACTCACGATTATATCTACGGCAAGCTCAGAGAGACTGGCGCTGATGGGGCAAAGGAATTTATCACTACAAGGGTGGAACCAGAACTTGCCGATAAGCTGAACAAGCATAACGTGGTCTACACCGGGGTGGTGCAGAGCACCTGGATTCGCGACCTGCTGTCTTGGCTTTTGCCGATGGCCGTTTTCATTGCGATCTGGCTATATGCAATTCGCCGCATGGGCGGTGGCGTCAGCGGTGGTCTGATGTCGATCGGCAAGAGTCGCGCCAAGGTATTTGTGGAGAAGGAGATCAAGGTTACCTTCGCCGATGTGGCCGGCGTCGATGAGGCGAAAGAAGAGTTGATCGAGATTGTCAATTTTTTGAAGGATACCGAGGGCTATAGCCGTCTTGGCGGTCGTGTGCCGAAAGGTATTTTGTTGATCGGCCCGCCCGGTACCGGCAAGACCCTATTGGCACGTGCTGTGGCTGGCGAGGCGAGCGTGCCGTTTTTCTCGATCTCCGGATCAGAATTCGTCGAGATGTTCGTCGGTGTCGGCGCCGCCAGGGTGCGCGATCTGTTCGAGCAAGCACGGGAGGTGGCTCCGGCGATCATCTTTATCGACGAACTGGATTCGCTCGGGCGCGCCCGCGGTGCCTATGGTCTTGGCGGACACGATGAGAAAGAGCAAACGCTGAATCAGTTACTGGCCGAGCTTGATGGCTTCGATCTCAAAAGTGGCGTGGTACTGCTGGCCGCCACTAACCGGCCAGAGATTCTCGACCCGGCGTTGCTGCGTGCAGGACGGTTTGACCGTCAGGTATTGGTGGATCGTCCGGACAAGATTGGCCGTGAACAGATTCTGGCGGTGCATCTGAAAAAAGTGAAGCTTGATCCAGATGTAAAGCCGGAGCAGATTGCAGCATTGACACCAGGATTCACTGGCGCAGATCTGGCGAATTTGATTAACGAAGCAGCGCTGCTTGCCACTCGGCACAAGGCCACATCGGTAACCATGGAAGATTTCAACAACGCGATCGAACGTATCATCGCGGGACTTGAAAAACGCAATCGCCTGCTCAATCCGAAAGAGCGTCGCGTCGTTGCATTTCACGAATTGGGCCATGCCATGGTGGCACTAGCCTTGCCTGGCACGGATGAAGTGCATAAAGTCTCGATCATTCCGCGCGGTGTCGGTGCTCTTGGCTATACGATTCAACGGCCGACCGAGGACCGGTTTCTGATGACGCGTACAGAGTTGGAACACAAGATGGCTGTATTGCTGGGTGGGCGCGCGGCAGAGCGAGTGGTATTCAGCGAGATATCGACTGGTGCAGCGGACGATCTTGCCCGCGCCACCGACATTGCTCGCGCCATGGTGTTGCGCTACGGTATGAGCGAAACCTTGGGCAACGTCGTTTATGACCGTGAGCGTTCGACCTTCCTGCAACCCGGCATTCCGATGCCGCAAACCCGTGATTATAGCGAAGAGACTGCACGTGCGATCGATGATGCCGTGCATGCGCTCATCGACCAGGCTTTTGAGTGCGCTATCGCCATACTGCAGCTCAATCGGGCACTGCTCGACCGCACTGCAGAGGAATTACTCAAGACCGAGACGTTGAATCAGCCTCAGATAGAAGCGTTAAAGCGCGAGATTGTTATTGGATCCACACTACCGGCTGCAGCATAGGCTGGGTGTAAATCTTCTTCGAAGATACGATGCAAACTTCCATTATTTGTTGCGCTTAAAATAACCTGTTTTAAAAAACCCTGTCGCGAGCTTTTAGACTTGTCCGGTTCTGAAGCACATGAATTGTCCGCTTTTATGTCGTCGGTTGGAAGCTGCGGAAGTATGCACTTCCAACCGACGATGGCATACCTGGCGGACTGATCAGGCAGCCTGTTTTAGTTTCTGTGAAATGATCTTTCCTTTCTCATCATAGTCAGCCAGTTCGCGTGGCCCATGAAACAACGCCAGATGACCTCTGACATAGCGATGCACACGCACTTTGACCTTGATGTAATGACAGCGATGCCGATCTGCCGGAATCTGCAGGATCAGTGTCTCAAACCGCACACAGTTGTCAGCACTGACCGTACGCTTGTATTGTTCACACAAGGTGTCATCAAGATGCCCACCAATCCATGGAACAAATGCTGAACCTTCTTCTGGCGCCGGCTGTGAGAACTCAACGTTGAAGGCCGGTAGATAGACTTCCTGTAAGTAGCGATTCGCCGCTTCCATGTCAGTAATACCGGCGTGCCAGTTCTTGTGGCAAACGTCCCTGGTGGGTGCCGAAGGCTCGTTCTGATCTTCCTCTTGCTTCAGGGGAGTAGGCTGCAATCATCTCAATACCTAGCTGCTTCATCGCGTGGCCAAGCTGCGTGAGGTTGTTCTTGTCCACTTTTCCACCCGCCTCGGGGGTATGCCAATAGTGGCTGCCACGATCGCTGTAGAACGAACTGAACAAGCCATGGGACACAATCACATCACGCACGCCCCTGAAACTGCTGGTCGTGCCTTCTTCATCAACAAAGAACATGGAGTAGTGCTCGCTGGTGGCGTCATCCATGGTGACGATCAAGTCCCACTTTCTGGCTGATGACCCATTCGTGGGTGCTGCCATCCTGATGAATCATCATGCCGGGTAATGCAGATCGCTCTCGACGCTTGCGGTGGGTGCCCCGTTTCTTAGCCTTCGGTACCAGTGCTGCTTCCTGTAGACGTTTTTTAACCCAAGTGTAACTACGCGAGCCGCCCGCCCGTTGGTACCACCCGTGAAAGTATTTGATGTTCCAGCCGCTATGCCGGGTTCGGTACTGTTCGGTCAGGGTCATGACTTCATCTACGGGCGCCCGACGGTGTGAAGCTTGTTCCAACCGTCGATCAATCAAGCCCTCCAGTCCTTCCGCTTCATACCTCAACAAATACCGCCGGAAGCTTCGTTCACACATCCCCAATATCCGAGCTGCCTCGAATTGCGTCAGTCGTCCTGCGTTCCAACCCTCATATGTTTCTTCGAATCTCATCTTTCGGTTCTCCTGTAGCACTTCCGTTCGTCTCATTTGGCACTCCCTTCGGGGTACTATGACGACCGGACAGATGTCGCGCTACAGAACCGGACAAATCATGAACTCTCAACACTGTTTTAAAAAACCCTCGACATAGACTGCGATTCCTGTATAATCCGGCCTTCGATGAAAGGGCATCATGCCTTTTCTCGGGTTCATCGTTCCTGACCTCTCTTCGATTTTCAAGCTTCCTCCGGAAATTGCGCAGTACCCTGGTTAGCGGCGATGTTTTATATGTGCGCTAGCGGTACTTTGCCCAATACTCACCGGCAGTCATTTCCTGCTTGCGCGTTTATTTTTACTTTTTAGGAAAATAACGTGTCTTTTGAAAATCTGAATCTGCATCCTCTTATCCTCAAAGCTATTGTCGACTCGGGTTACACCGCGCCGACCCCGATCCAGGAACAAGCCATTCCAGAATTGCTGGCAGGTCACGACATCATGGCCTCAGCCCAGACCGGCACCGGCAAGACCGCCGCGTTTATGCTACCAGCGTTGCATCGCCTGGCCACACCAGCTAAAGTTCATGGCCGTGGCCCACGGGTACTGGTACTGACCCCGACGCGCGAACTTGCGCTCCAGGTATCGGAAGCCGCTGCCAAATACGGCAAGCATCTACCCCGTGTCAAGGTAGTTAGCATACTTGGCGGAATGCCCTATCCGTTGCAAAACAAATTATTGTCTCAACCCGTTGATATTCTGGTGGCGACACCCGGACGCCTGATCGACCATATCCAACGTGGACGCATCGATTTTTCGCGCCTGGAAATGATGGTGCTGGACGAAGCCGACCGCATGCTCGACATGGGTTTTATCGATGATGTAGAAAGAATCGCTTCAGCCACGCCTGCCACTCGCCAAACCTTGCTGTTCTCAGCTACTCTGGATAGCGCGATAGATAAAGTTGCGGCCCGTCTGTTGAAAACACCCAAGCGCATCCAGATTGCGGCACAACAGGCAAGGCTCGATAACATCGAACAACGGCTGCATTATGTGGATGATCTTTCACACAAGAATCGGTTGCTGGATCATCTGCTGCGCGATATGGCATTGAAGCAGGCCATCGTTTTCACCGCCACCAAGCGCGATGCCGATACACTGGCAGACAATCTCTCTGCCCAAGGGCATGAAGCTGCTGCATTGCACGGCGACATGAGCCAACGTGATCGCACCCGTACCCTGACCAAACTGCGTCATGGCGGATTGCGGGTACTGGTAGCTACCGACGTGGCGGCAAGGGGTATCGATGTAGCTGGCATTACTCATGTCATCAACTTCGACTTGCCAAAATTTGCTGAAGACTACGTGCATCGCATCGGCCGTACCGGTCGTGCTGGCGCAGCAGGCATCGCGGTATCATTCGCTTCTGGCAAGGATGGTGTCAATCTGAAAAAGATCGAGCGTTTCACCGGGCAGCAGATCGCCTCGCATGTGGTGCTGGGCCTGGAGCCGCGCTTCAAGCCGCGCCCTGGTGGTGCCGGTGGCGCATCCAGAGGTACGCCTAACGTCGCCCACAAGCGCAGTCGCACATGGTCAAACGATACCAACGGCCGCAACGGCAATAGCGCCAACGGGAACCGGGACACCAGCCGCGACCGTTCAGACCGTTCATTTAGCAATGATAATCGTGGCAATTCGTTCCGAGGCAACAGCAACCCCAGTCCCTACGCCAGAACCAAGTAGTCTGGTTAACATGGCAGTAAAAATGGCCCGGTACGTCCGGGCCATTTTTTATGTGCAGCTGCTTGGGGTGAGGTCTAGCTTTATAGCTAGACAATAAAACCAATGCTTTATTCATGGGGCATCCCTTTAGCTCCGCAAGTGGCAAAATTACCAAATGGGCACCCTAGAGGAAGCGCCGATTGATAGAACAAATTTTCCAACGACTTGGGTTCAATTCCTTGATTGGTTCCACTCTAAACAGTTGTGTCGTGATTAATGGGATACCCCGTCAGGAAATATGCACTTGACACAAGCGAATTGTGAACCATAATAAGCAGGTGGTCAGAGATGTGAACTGTGTACCACAAACCAACTACTAACCAAGAACCGGAGGCAAGACATGGCAATTACAATTCTGGCGACAAAAGCAAGTGACTGCTGCGGCAAACCAGCAGTGGAGATATCCTTCGATGCAGGCACTAAACTGGACGAGATTCTTGAAGCTCAGAGGACGATCTTCAACGATAAACGTTTAGCAAAGGCGATCGGATTCAAGTTTTGTGGTGGCTGTTACTCCGGCCTTGACCTTAACATCAAACAAAAATTTGAGCAGGTCATTCAACAGGGTTAATACACAATGTCAGGTTCGAAGCTCGGCATCGGCCTGCTCTACAACCCTGCCTTGCCTCAATTTCTTGAAACGCAGCCTGATTCGTTTGACTACCTTGAGCTGATCCCGGATCGAGAATGGGCCGACCGCGGCGTGAACTCCACGCCGCGGTATTCTTTTTTGGATAAGTCTCTCGAATTCCTTCACCGTCTACGCGAACAGAAACCCATGCTGTGTCATTCGGTCGGTCTTTCGATTGGTAGTGC
>VFJL01000066.1 GCA_009886095.1 Nitrosomonadales bacterium
GCGGGAATCGCGCTTCAAAAATTCCGCATAGCGCGCGCGATAGCTCGGTGATGCAGTACGGCGTAGAGATAGGCGAAGACATCCTCCTGTGTCAGTGGTAAGGCACCTTTTTTCCTTGAGTGCGGCCAGGAATTCCGGTGCGAAGTTGGGGTGACGCAAATCCCCCCATTCATTGCCATGCCTGTTGCATTACCATTAATCTCTGCTACTCTTCTATTCTACAGGGGCGTCGTAAGCATAACTCTACCGCCATACGGTGGAAAAACGCAGAGGAATGAATGATCCTAAATCCGGCAGTTGACCGCTCATTTTTCGGTTTAACAACATGATTTATAGTAACTTTTTTCATGGCTTGCATTTCACCTTTTGGATGAGTTCGCTACCGGGCAGATTACACGGTTTTTGCGGCACATGGCTGCGTTGCAACTTCTTGGAATGGAATGACCATTCCGCGTCGTTGCGCCTTGCTCTGCACCCCAAAAACCGCACACTCTACCCCGTCCAACTGCCGGGTTTAGGATGATGGACGAACCAATTGGCATGACCGGGCATCATCCAGCGAAATGCTGGCACAGGCTGGAGGCTAGCCGTGATTTCAGGCTCGGATCAAGGAAGCTGATTATTGCAGCGTGCCTGGCGCTATGGGGAGTGTGCACCCCGGCGCACGCTCAACCGGAGCGAGGCGAGACGCGGGGTGAGTTACTTTACTTGGAACACTGCAGCTCGTGCCATACTTCAGCAGTCCACTGGCGTGAGAAGACGCTGGTGACTGACTGGCGTAGTTTAGAAGCCCAGGTGCGCCGCTGGCAGGGCAACATCGGGCTTGGCTGGAGTGAAGATGAAATCACTGATGTTGCACGCTACCTGAACACTACTTTTTATCATTTCCCGGTTACTGACAAGAAAAATCTCGCAGAGGGTAGCAAGTCCCAGCCAGTCAATGCTCCCTGATTTCGCGGAGCAAATCTCTGCGATTGCGTCAATCGGAGTAGCATGCCCGCGATCCGATTCCCGGCACGCTCAATCTGTTTATGCAACCTGCAAACCTGGTGCTTGAATTGGCCGCAAGTTAAGCTGACAATATCGCTATGGACGCTTCCAGTAATCCGAAGTTCTAAACAGAACAAGGCAGGAACTGAAAATTTAGACGCGGCGTATGGGTGATATGTAAGAATGCATTTTTTGTGAGCAACGAAGTATTGTGACGAAACCCGAATTTTTAGAGGTGGCCTTATGTGTCTAGGCATTCCCATGCAAATCGTCGAAATAAACGGCTTTAACGCCCACTGTGCGGCGAAAGGTATTGCGCGTGAGGTGAGCCTGTTCCTGCTGCAGGGCGAACCGATGGCAATTGGCGATTTCGTGATGGTACACGTAGGTTATGCGATCCAGAAAATGAATGAGCAGGAAGCGCGCTCGGCATGGGAAGTTTACGACGAGATGCTGGCCTTGGAGGCAAGGGGTGCATGAACTCTCGGTCTGCCAATCCTTGGTTGATCAGGTGGAGCAGATTGCATTAACACATGGGGCGAAAAGTGTGGAATTGGTAAAACTAAGAATAGGCCCCTTGTCCGGGGTCGAGCCATTATTGTTGCAGCATGCATATCCCTTTGCCAGCGCAGGAACCCTGGCGGCGGAATCTACGCTGGTGATCGAATTGGTGCCGATTAAGGTGAGTTGTGAAGCCTGCGGTACCGAGACAGAAGCCGAGCCGGGCTGGCTGGTATGCGGAGCATGCGGCAGTTGCCATACTACGCTGGTGAGTGGGGATGAGATGATGCTCATGAGTGTTGAGTTGATTGCCGCAGAAAGAACAAATCATGTGTGACACGTGTGGCTGCAATATTACACCGGGTAATCGCGAATTCGCCTATAAGCCGGTGAATGGCGCCACCGCCGTGGCAGTATTGAAAAGTCTGCTGGCCAGGAATGATGATCAGGCAATACACAATCGGCAGCATTTCGATAAGCATCGGTTGCTGGCAATCAACCTCATGTCCTCCCCCGGCTCAGGCAAGACGGCATTGCTGGAAGCGACCATCGATGCCTTGCGAGACGAATATCGCATCGGCGTGATTGAAGGTGATCTGGAAACCGAAAATGATGCCAAACGTATCCGCGCCAAAGGCGTACCAGCGTATCAGATTACTACCGGCTCGGCATGCCATCTGGATGCGCACATGGTGCATGACGCGCTGCATCAGTTTCCACTGGCGGGGCTGGATATTCTATTCATCGAAAATGTCGGTAATCTGGTATGTCCTGCCAGCTTCGATCTCGGTCAGCATCGCAATGTCATCCTGCTCTCGGTTACCGAGGGTGACGACAAACCAGCCAAATATCCGGTGATGTTCCGTGCCGCTGATTTGGTGCTTTTTACCAAGAGTGATTTGCTGCCGCTACTGGATGATTTCAGTCCAGCGCGCGCCGAAGCAAATCTGCGCAACCTTGCCAGCACCGTGCCGGTGATGCAGCTTGCCGCGCGCAAAGCGCTGGGTCTGCAACCCTGGCTGGAGTGGCTACGTAGCGAATTGGCGCAGCAACATGCGCGAGTGGATCAGGGGGAGACTACGCGTTCCGGGATACAGGCTGGCGTTATGCGCCTACACGAGGCGTTCAGGTGATGTTAACTGCCCAGGACTGGCTCGCAAAGATTCGCGCACTGCCGCTGGAGCGGCGTGTGCGCATCATGAATGTATGCGGCGGACACGAACGTTCGATTACGCTGGCGGGCATAAGAAGTGCGCTACCCAAAACGGTTGAACTGATTGCCGGGCCGGGTTGTCCGGTGTGCGTATGTCCGGAAGAAGATGTATACCAGGCAATACAATTGGCGTTGCAGGCAGATGTGATCCTGGTCGCTTTTGGCGACATGTTGCGTGTGCCAGTGAATGTGCCCAAAGATGAAATACGTTCGCTGGAGCAGGCCAAAGCCAGCGGCGCCGATATCCGGCCAATCGCCAGTCCGCGCGAGGCGGTCAGGATTGCGCGGGAAAATCCGGAACGGGCAGTGGTGTTCTTCGCTGCAGGCTTTGAGACTACCACCGCGCCGGTGGCAGCTATGTTGCTTGAGGGAGTGCCGGATAATCTATTCCTGCTGCTGTCGGCCAGGCTTACCTGGCCTGCAGTAGCGATGCTGTTGGATTCAGGCACGCCAGGCTTTGATGGATTGGTCGCACCCGGCCATGTCTCTACTGTGATGGGGCCAGAAGAGTGGCTTTTTGTGGTGGAAAAGCATGACATTCCCACAGCAGTCGCCGGTTTTATGCCGGTCTCGCTGCTGGCGGCAATGTATTCGGTATTACGCCAGTTACTTGAGGGCGAGCGCTTCCTCGATAACTGTTATCCCGAACTGGTACGCCCCGGCGGCAATCCGGCGGCACAAGCGCAAATCACACAGGCGCTGCATATTACCGATGCCAACTGGCGCGGCATTGGTGTTATTCCTGCTTCCGGTTTCGGACTTAACCCGCGCTTCGCCCAGCATGATGCACGCATACAATTTCCGGATTTTGACACAGCAGGACGCAAGCGTGCCGGTCAGATGCCACCTGGATGCGAATGTGCAAGTGTGGTACTGGGGAAGATCAACCCCAACGAATGCAAGATTTATGGTCGCGCCTGTACTCCGAAATCACCGATTGGCCCATGCATGGTATCGGATGAAGGCGCCTGCCGGATATGGTGGGCCGCTGGTGTCAGAACCAACGCAACGGTCGACAACGCTCACGCTCTCGACGTTTGAGGGCGGCTGTCCGGTTTTCGGGATATCCCTCTGCTCGTGCGCTGCATAAACGCAAAGGATAAACAAAATGGTTCAAGGTATGGAGCCTGAGGCGCGCCGCTGGTTGGTGACAGGGCGAGTACAGGGCGTGGGTTTCCGTCCGTTCGTTTTTCGTCTGGCGCAGCGGTTCAGTTTGCCGGGGCGGGTGCAAAACCTTGCCGGACAGGTTCTGATCGAGGCTGAGGGCGAGACATCCGTGCTGGATGCGTTTGGCGCTGCGCTGCTCACCGATGCACCGCCATTGGCGCAACCGGAAATAATCCATGCCGAAAAGATTGCATATCGCAGGCTGGATCATTTCGAGATTATGCCAAGTGCAGTTACAGCAGCGCAAATCCATATGCCGCCAGATTATTTCATGTGCGACGACTGCAAGCGGGAGATGCAGACACCGCATGACCGGCGCTATCGCTACCCCTTCATCAACTGCACGCAGTGCGGGCCGCGCTACACCCTGATTACGCATCTACCCTACGACCGCGACAATACAACCATGGCAGAGTTTAAATTATGTCCGGCGTGCCGCAGCGAGTACGAAAATCCACTTGATCGTCGCTTTCATGCCGAGCCGGTAGCATGCCCGGAGTGCGGTCCGCAGCTTTGTTTTGTCACACCGCATAGCCGAGTCGCTGGAACTGCGGCGCTGGATGCCTGTGTAACTGCATTGCATCATGGCGAGACCGTCGCCGTGAAGGGTATCGGCGGCTATCATTTATTATGCGACGCAGGTAATACTGCAGCCATTGGACGATTGCGAGCCAATAAATGCCGTCCGCACAAACCGCTTGCATTGATGTTTCCATGGCGCGGCAAGAATGGTTTGGAGCAGGTGCGGCAGGAATTGGAGACCGATGCCAGTGCGCGCGCGCTGCTATGCGATCCGGCGCGGCCCATCGTGCTGTTGCGACGGCGCAGGGATTCAACCCTGCCGGAATTGCTTGCACCAGGACTGGATGAAATCGGCGCGATGTTGCCCTATAGTCCATTACACCACTTGTTGTTGGACGGATTGGGCAAGCCTGTAGTCGCCACTTCCGGTAACGTGAGCGGTGAGCCGGTACTGACGGAAAATTCAGATGCGGAACAACGACTGGGTAACGTCACGCGGATATTCCTGCATCATAATCGTCCAATTGCGCGTCCGGCAGACGATTCCGTTATGCGCATCATTGCTGGAAAGCCACGTTTGATCCGCGCCGGACGCGGGGTTGCGCCGATCGAGCTGGGCGTTCCCGGTATCTTTACGCAATCATTGCTGGCTGTCGGCGGTCACATGAAAAATACCATCGCCCTGGGGTGGGAGCAACGAGCGGTGCTCGCTCCCCACATCGGCGATCTGGATGCCCCACGCAGTCTGGTGGTATTTGAACAGGTGATCGCGGATTTGCAGCGATTGTACGGTGTGATGCCGCGGGCCATTGTATGCGATGCTCATACCGGTTATGCCAGCAGTCGCTGGGCTGTACGTCAGGGATTGCCGCTGATCCGCATCTGGCATCACCATGCCCATGCATCGGCGGTGGCGATGGAACATTGTCCCGAGAAGACATGGCTGGTATTCACCTGGGATGGTGTCGGTTTGGGGGAGGATGGTACTTTATGGGGCGGCGAGGCGCTGCATGGGCGCTGTGGCACATGGCGCCGCAGTGCGCGCATGCGGCCCTTCCGACTACCGGGCGGGGAGCGGGCGGGACGTGAACCGTGGCGCTCTGGCATGGCGTTGTGCTGGGAGAGCGACCTGGATAACCTGCCGCTTGCAGCCGATGCCACGCTGCTCAAAAAAGCATGGCAGCAAGGATTGAATTCACCGGTTACTACCGCAGTTGGCCGGTTGTTTGATGGCGCGGCGAATTTGCTCGGGTTGATCGATAAGGCGAGTTACGAAGGTCAGGCGGGCATGTATCTGGAAAGCGCTGCCGCAGGTGATGCGGAAGCGGTAGATTTGCCGCTTGACCAGGATGCATCAGGTTTGTTCACAGCGGATTGGAGGCCACTGGTGCCAGCGTTACTGCAGACAGGTGTGTCAGTGGCGCAAAGAGCAATGCAGTTTCATCTGAGCTTGGCACGTTCTATCGTTGCCCAGGCACAACGCATTCATGCGTTGACTCCGTTTGACCTGATAGGCCTGACTGGCGGCGTGTTTCAAAACAGATTACTTGCCGAATTGGCAGTTGCGCAGCTTGTGGCCGCCGGATTCGATGTGTACCTGCCGGAGAGAGTGCCGTGCAACGATGGCGGCATCGCGTTTGGGCAGCTTGTTGAGGCAGGGCTTGCCCATGGATGATACCCATATCCGTCTCGCCCATGGCAATGGCGGGAGTTACATGCGCGAATTGATCGAGACCTTGTTCGCGAGCCATCTTGCCAACCCGCTACTTAATGTTCAGGCGGATGCGGCGGCATTGCCCGCGATGGATGGCGTAGTGATGATAACGACTGATGGTTTTATCGTACAACCGCTGGAGTTTCCGGGCGGCACCATCGGTTCGCTGGCGGTACATGGAACAGTGAACGATCTCGCGGTATCAGGAGCCGTGCCGCATTATCTGACGCTCAATGTATTCATCGAAGAAGGTTTCGAAATTGCCAAACTGGAACGAATCATCGCCAGCCTCGCCGAAGCTGCGCGTGAAGCGAAGGTGGTGATCGTGGCAGGCGATACCAAGGTAGTCCCGCGTGGCGAAGGCGGCGGACTGTATCTCGCTACCACCGGCGTCGGCATCCGGCCCAGACATTTGCAACTTGGACTGAATCACATTCAGCCCGGTGATACGATTCTGGTGAGTGGGCCAGTGGGAGATCATGGTATCGCCGTGCTGTTGGCACGCGAGCAGTTTGGCTTGCGTGGTGACCTGCTGTCGGATGCGGCAAGTGTGCTGCTTTTGACGCAGGCGTTGGCTTCGCTTGATGGTTTACGTTTCATGCGTGATCCGACGCGAGGCGGACTCGCTACAGTGATGCACGAAATCTGCCGCGCCACTGGTCTGGAGGTAAGACTGGATCAGGTGGCGATCCCGGTACGCGAGCAAGTGGCAGCCGTATGCGAGATGCTGGGCTACGATCCGATGTTTCTGGCATGCGAGGGGCGGGTGGTGGCAGTGGTGGAAGCGGCGCAAGCGACCGAGGCATTGACGCGATTGCAGATGTTACCGCAGGGGCGCGATGCCGCGATCATTGGTAGTGTCCACGCGGGGCGTGCACATGTGGTATTAAAAACCGAATTGGGTGGCGAGCGGATTCTGCAGGAACTGGAGGATGATCCGCTACCACGGATATGTTGATGGAGCTGCTGGCAGATCCATCAGTTTGGCCGCAGGGCATAATGAACCTATACTGACACTAGGGCACCTCTAAAAATCCAGACTTCATCACAATACTTTGTTGCCTGCAAAAAATGTTTCCTTACATATTCACCATACGCCGCATCCACATTTTTTGTTTCTGCCTGGTGTTGTTTAGAGTTTCGAATTTTTAGAGACGCCCACCATGTTATGGCGGAGAATGGTTTTATGGAGCCTCACGAGTTTCCTCACATCGAGCAGCAACTCGCACCTGTATTCGAACGGCATGGGTGTGAGGCGAACCAGCTGCTGAAAATTCTGCGCGAAGTGCAGGAAATCTTTCATTTTGTTCCTCCTGCAGCAATAACCTGTGTTGCCAGCCATCTTGGCGTACCGAGAACGCAGGTGGAAGGTGTAGCTGGTTTCTATTTCTTTCTATCGCTTAAATCGGTGGGAAAATATCGCCTCCTATTTTCCGATAATGTCACTGATCAGATGCAGGGTAACCCGGAGCTGATGCAGTATTTCTGCCACAAGTTGTGGCTGGAGCCAGGCAAGGTATCAGAAGACAATCTGCTAAGTGTTGACAGCACTTCCTGCACCGGTATGTGCGACCAGGGGCCGGCAGCACTGGTCAATGGCTGGCCGCTCACCAATCTGGACCGTGATCGGCTGGATCTGATTGCAGAGTTGATCCACGACAAGAAACCTGTTTGTGACTGGCCGTCCATGCTGTTCGAAGTCAAGGACAATATCCGTCGCGCCGGTACATTGCTGGGCGAGCCTTTCAAACCCGGCGCTGCGATCAGGGCGACATTGGATCGGGGCAGTGCGGCGACGCTGATGGAGATGGAGGCATCCGGACTGCGCGGGCGTGGCGGTGCAGGTTTCTCCGTTGCCAGGAAATGGTCGCTCTGCCGCGCCGCTGCGGGTGACCACCATTACATCGTATGTAATGCCGACGAAGGTGAACCGGGCACTTTCAAGGATCGCGTGCTGCTGAACAGCTACGCCGACCTGATATGCGAAGGTATGACCGTCGGCGCGCGGATAGTCGGTGCAACTCAAGGGTTCCTGTATTTACGCGGCGAGTACCGCCATCTGCTAAAAAAATTGGAAGAGGTGTTGGCGCGACGACGTGCAACTGGTTTATTGGGTAGAAGTATCCTGGGCGAGACGGGATTTGATTTCGATATTGAAATTCATCTTGGCGCCGGTTCTTATATTTGTGGTGAAGAGTCGGCACTGATCGAGTCGCTCGAAGGCAAGCGCGGTCGCCCGCGTAATCGTCCACCATTTCCGGTGACCCACGGATACCTCGATCAACCCACGGTAGTGGATAACGTAGAGACTCTTGCCTGCGCCGCCAGGATCGCGCTACAAGGCGGTGAGTGGTTTGCGGCCATAGGTACGACGCAATCCACTGGCAGCAAAATTCTCAGCATTGCCGGTGATTGCGCCAGACCGGGTATTTACGAATATCCGTTTGGCATCACACTGCACGAAATTCTTGGCGACTGTGGTGCAGAAGATCCCTACGCGGTGCAAGTGAGCGGACCTTCCGGTACTTTGGTTTCATCGAAAGAATTCGACCGGCGTATTTCCTTTGAAGATTTGCCTACTGCAGGAGCATTCACCGTATTCAAGCGTGGGCGCGACATATTACAGGTCGTGCAGAATTTCGCCCACTTCTTCGCCCATGAAAGCTGCGGTTTCTGCACTCCATGCCGCGTGGGAACACAGTTGCAGAAAAAAATTGTGGATAAAATAACGCATGGCCACGGTACGGTTTACGACTTGGAAGAGTTGAAGCATGTTGGCCATATTATGCAATCCATGAGTCACTGCGGGCTGGGGCATACTGCGGCGAATCCGGTGCTGGACATGCTGGAAAAATTTCCCGACGCTTATGAGCACAAGCTGAAGAATTTTGCCTTCGAGCCAGTTTTTGACCTGGATGGGGCGCTGGAGACTGCGCGCAACATTACCGGCAGGGACGATGCATGGGCGCACTTGTCATGAGCAAAGCCATTACGATCGACGGTAAAAGCGTGTCGTTCATTGATGGTCAGACCATCATGGATGCTGCGCTGGCAGCCGGAGTGTATATCCCGCATCTATGCCACAATCCGGAATTCGAACCACATGGCAATTGCAAGTTGTGTATTGTAAGCGTTAATGGACGCAACATGACCGCCTGCACCATGCCAGCTGCGGAGGATATGGTGGTGGCAAGCAATACGCCGGAGCTTGACAGCGATCGTCAGGCATTGGTGCAGATGCTGTTCGTAGAAGGTAACCATATCTGTCCGGCATGTGAAGCATCGGGTAATTGTCAGTTACAGGCTGCGGCCTATTATCTGAAGATGCTGAGTCCCCATTTCATGCACTTCTATCCACCACGGGAAGTGGATGCTTCGCATCCCGATATCTTTCTCGACCTCAACCGCTGCATTCTGTGTGAGCTATGCGTCCGCGCCAGTCGTGAGGTTGATGGCAAAAACGTATTCGGCATTTCCGGTCGTGGTATCGGTACGCATCTAGTGGTGAATGCTGCCAGCGGCAGATTGGGCGATACCAATTTCGCTGTAACCGACAGGGCTGCTCAGGTATGCCCTACCGGGGCGATTCTAATCAAACGCCAAGGCTACAAGATACCTATAGGCCAGCGCACATTCGATCACAAGAAGATCAGCGAAGTGCAGATGGAACCAGTAAAACGGACGGAGCCAGAGCATGAATGAGAAACGGAAAATCCGGGTGGCAACCTGCTCACTGGCAGGTTGTTTTGGCTGTCATATGTCATTGCTGGATATCGACGAGAAGCTGTTCGATCTTCTGGGAGTGATCGAATTTGACCGCACGCCGTTCACCGACATCAAACACTGCGGGCCATGCGATATCGGCATCGTGGAAGGTGGTGTGAGCAACGCAGAGAACGTCCATGTGCTCAAGGAATTCCGCGAAAACTGTAAAGTGCTGGTGGCGATCGGCGCCTGTGCCATTACGGGTGGAGTGCCCGCGCTACGCAACAACATTGATCTGTGGGACTGCTTTCAGGAAGTGTATCTGTATGAGGGTGGGCTGGAAGGAAACCAGATACCCAACGACCCTGAGCTGCCACTGCCGTTCGACAAGGTATATCCTATCTATGAGGTAGTCAAAGTGGATTATTTCCTGCCGGGTTGCCCGCCATCTGCGGATACGATCTGGAAGTTTCTCACTGATCTGATTGAAGGCAGAGAACCAAAGCTGGATTACGAAATGTTGCACTATGATTGAGCTTATTTTATGACCTTCGCACTGGAGACTGCCGCTCATCCTGAAAACCTGAAGCGGATCGTGATTGAACCGGTCACCAGGGTGGAAGGTCATGGTAAAGTCACGCTACTGATGGACGAAGACAATCGCGTACATCAGGCACGTTTCCATATAGTCGAATTTCGCGGTTTCGAAAAATTCGTTCAAGGACGCCCTTTCTGGGAGGTGCCGGTACTGGTGCAGCGCCTCTGCGGCATTTGCCCGGTGAGCCATAATCTCGCGGCTTGCAAGGCAATGGATATGATTATTGGCGCAACAGTTCCTGTCGCCGCTGACAAGCTGCGCCGCCTGATGCATATGGGGCAGATATTGCAATCCCATGCCCTGCATTTTTTTCACCTGTCTGCGCCGGATCTGCTGTTCGGTTTCGATGCGGCTGTGGGAAAACGCAACATCGCAGGTATCGTGGCAGCCTATCCCGATATCGCCAGACAGGGTGTGGGGCTACGCCGGTATGGGCAGGAAGTCATCCGTCTTACTAGCGGCAAACGCGTGCATGGCACCGGCGTCATCCCCGGCGGGATGAACAAGAATCTGTCACTGGATGAGCGTGATTATTTACTCAAAGAGATAGATCAGATCATTGCGTGGAGCCAGGCGGCGGTGGAACTGATCAAGGTGATCTACAGTGAGCGCCCGGATTTTCATAATAGTTTCGGGTTCTATCGCTCCAGTTTCATGAGCCTGGTACGCGAGGATGGTGCCCTGGATCTGTATCATGGCGGTCTGCGTGCCAGGGATGAGCATGGTCAGACCATTTTCGATCATGTGGATTACACGCATTATTGGGACTATATACACGAGGAAGTGAAGTCCTGGTCCTATATGAAATTCCCGTTCATCCGTGCGCGTGGCAGGGAACAGGGCTGGTATCGGGTTGGCCCATTGGCGCGAATCAATAATTGCGATTTTATTCCGACACGTCTGGCAGAGGCAGAGCGCAAGATCTTCAAGGAATTTGGCGGGGGTAGCGCCACCCAGGCCACTCTTGCCTATCACTGGGCGCGCATGATCGAGATGCTGCACGCCGCCGAAACAATTCAGGAATTGCTGCATGACCCTGATCTGCAGAGCGATGATCTGGTGAGCAGCGGAGAGCGGCAGTTGCGTGGCGTCGGTGTGATCGAGGCGCCGCGCGGTACATTGATCCACCATTACCGAATTAATGAAGACGAGCAGATCGTACGCGCCAACCTGATTGTTTCCACTACCCACAATAACCAGGCCATGAATGAAGCGGTGCGGCAGGTAGCGCTGCAATATCTGGATGGTCAGCAACTTACCGAAGGCCTGCTCAACCACATCGAAGTGGCGATCCGCGCATTTGATCCCTGTCTTTCCTGCGCCACCCATGCCATTGGCAAAATGCCGCTGGAAGTGGAGTTAATGGATGCGGCGGGGGCATTGATTCAACGCCTGATCAAGGATTCCGACGGACAGTGCAGAGCTTGACCGCGCCGCTGCTGATTTTTGGTTATGGCAACCCCAGTCGTGGTGATGATGCGCTCGGGCCTTTGTTGCTGGAGCGTCTGCAAGCACTGAATCTTCCGCATGTCGAAGTGCTCACAGACTTCCAGTTGCAAGTGGAACATGCATTCGATCTGCAAGGCCGGGAGCGGGTGCTGTTCATTGACGCGAGCGTTGCCTGCACCGCGCCCTATGCATTGTCACGCCTCACAGCACAAAAAGACACCAGCTACACTTCCCATGTCATGAGTCCGATGGCAGTGCTGCATGTTTACCGGGAAATTTATGGGGAGCCTCCCCCTGCCTATCTTCTGCAGGTGCGTGGAGAAAGTTTTGAACTGGGCGAATCACTGAGTCCAGAGGCAGCGGTCAATCTGAGCGCAGCCTTTGATTTACTGCAACAACTCTATGCTGAACCCGACTTCCGGGAATGGGAACGGCTTGCTGCTGTCATGCCAAACTCGGGCTAGATAGTTGACAGCAGCCACACACCGCTGGCGGCGATGGCGGCGCCCAGCGTTTGCGGCAGATGCACAAAACGGATGCGAGTGGCGACGCCGACCGCGATGCCGGCAAGATGGAGTGCTGCGGTTGTGGCAAGAAAGCCCAGCGCGTACGTTTCTGCCTCAATAGCCCCGAACATCTCCAGACCATGGGCATAACCATGAAAAAAACCGAACAAGGCGGTGATCGCAACGCTGAGCCGGACTGAAAGCTTCAGCGAGAGTGCAATGATAATTCCCAGCACCAATACCGAAGCAGCGATGCCTGATTCAACTAGCGAAAGAAAAGGATAAATCAGCGCAAACTTTGCACCGACTGCCATCATCAGCATGAAAGCGGCAGGCAGCAACCATATTTTACGGCCGCCGCTTTGCGCTGCCCACAGCCCCACGGCAACCATCGCGAGCAGGTGATCAAACCCGCTGAACGGATGCATCAGGCCGGCGCCCAATCCGGAAACATCATGACCGGGATGGGCAAAGGCAGCACTGCCAATGCCAAGCAGAATGAACGCAGTCAGAAACTGTGTGGCCGATTTTCGTATCACGATTCCTATCCTTGGCTTATTTCAGTTGCAACGATCTTAAATTGTAGCCGCATCATGCAGGTTTTATACAAAATTCTGCATCCGAAGTATTTCCCAAACGCTGATTAAAACGATATATGGCAAAGTAATATTATTTTTTGCCGCTTTGCCATCGGCATTGTCACCGTTTCGGTGGGTGGCATCTTTGACACTTGAAGAAAGGCATGGTCGCATGTAAATAAGGTTATTACACAATCTGCAATCAAGTGAGCATTCGCCAGGTTGACGTCTATCCGGTCAGTGACTAGACTGAATTGAACAGTACTCGTCCAATCAATCAATGGAAAACCACATCGCGTGACAGCCAATATCATCAGTAAGTCAGCAGCCAATCCCGGCGTGGTACCGAATATGGGTGATTATGCACAGACATGCGACGGATTCTCATGGGAGAACGCAGCGCAGAATCTGACGGGATTGCCTGATGGTCGCGGCATCAATATTGCCCACGAAGCGATTGATCGTCATGCGCAGGGGCCGCGAGCGCGGCAGCTTGCGCTACGCTGGTTGGGCAGGACAGGTGTTACGCGGGATTTCAGCTACCACGATCTTGCTGAGCAGACCAGCCGTTTTGCGAATGTACTTGCCAGTCTTGGCGTGCAACCAGGTGAACGGGTATTTGTACTGGCCGGGCGCATTCCGGAACTCTATATCGCAGTGCTGGGGGCACTCAAACAGCGCTGTGTCGTAAGCCCTTTATTCTCGGCATTCGGTCCGGAACCGATCTACACGCGGCTTACGCTGGGTGGTGGTAGCGTACTGGTAACGACTGCAAGCCTGTACCAGAAAAAAATCGCCGACATACGTGTGCGGCTGCCACAGTTACGACATGTGCTGCTGGTGCACGACGATGCCAATCCAAATGGTATAGCCGATACGCTTGATCTTGCCGGACTGATGCGTGAGGCGAGTGCAACCTTTGTAATCGGCCCCACGGCTGCTGATGATCCGGCGCTGTTGCATTTCACCAGCGGCACCACCGGCAAACCTAAAGGTGCGGTGCATGTGCACGGGGCAGTCGTCGCACACGACCTGACCGGCAAACTGGCGCTTGATTTCCATGCTAATGACGTATTCTGGTGCACGGCCGATCCGGGTTGGGTCACTGGCACTTCCTATGGAATCATCTCGCCGCTTACCAACGGTATCAGCAGTATTGTCGATGAGGGGGACTTTGATGCCGATCGCTGGTATCGCATTCTTGCGGAACAGAAAGTCAGTGTCTGGTATACCGCGCCGACCGCTGTCCGCATGATGATGAAGGGTGGTACGGAATTGGTGCGCCAGCATAATTTTCCACAGCTACGATTTATCGCGAGTGTCGGTGAGCCGCTAAATCCGCAGGCTGTCTTGTGGGGGCTGGACGCATTTGGACTGCCGATTCATGATAATTGGTGGCAAACTGAGACCGGCGGTATCATGATCGCAAACTACGCGTCGATGGATATCAAGCTCGGTTCTATGGGCAAGCCGCTACCGGGCATTGAGGCCGCGATTGTCAAACGTTGCGGAGAGGATGCGGTCGAGGTCATCATTGCGCCGGATGTCGAAGGCGAACTCGCGTTGAAGCGTGGTTGGCCATCAATGTTTCGTGGCTATCTCAACGAGGATGAGCGCTATCGCAAATGCTTCGTAGGTGAATGGTACCTAAGCGGAGATCTTGCCAAGCGCGACGCGGACGGCTATTTCTGGTTCATCGGCCGCGCCGATGACGTGATCAAATCTTCGGGACATCTGATCGGCCCATTCGAAGTCGAAAGTGCGCTGATGGAGCACCCGGCGGTCGCCGAAGCCGGCGTCATCGGCAAGCCCGATCCGATGCAGCTTGAAACGGTGAAGGCCTTTGTCGCGCTCAAGCCCGGATACGTGCCGGGTGAGACTTTGCGGCGCGAGTTGCTCGGCTTTGCGCGCAAGCGGTTGGGTGCGGCAGTCGCGCCCAAGGAGATAGATTTTATCGAAAATCTGCCAAAAACACGTAGCGGGAAAATTATGCGCAGACTGCTCAAGGCGCGCGAGCTTGGGCTACCCGAAGGCGACACTTCGACTCTGGAGAGCGGTGCATGACGCTCAATCCGGAGCTCGCACGCAAATTACTTTACGAGATGGTGCGCATACGTCGTTTCGAGGAGAAATCGGCTGAACTCTATAGTGCGGGCAAAATCCGTGGCTTCTTACATCTATACATTGGTGAGGAGGCGGTTGCTACCGGTGTCATGCAGGCCTTGAGGCCGGAGGATGCCATATTCGCCACTTACCGGGAACATGGCCATGCATTGACGCGCGGCCTTTCCGCTGGAGCTATCATGGCGGAGATGTACGGCAAGGTTGAGGGTTGCTCGCGCGGACGCGGCGGTTCAATGCATCTGTTCGATGCGGCGACAAAATTTTATGGCGGCAACGCGATAGTCTGCGGCGGCTTGCCGTTAGCGGTTGGTTATGCACTCGCGCAGAAGATGCAGCAGCGCGCTGGGCTGGCTGCATGTTTCTTCGGTGAGGGTGCGGTTGCCGAAGGGGAATTCCACGAATCCTTGAATCTGGCTTCATTGTGGAATCTGCCGACACTATTCCTGTGCGAGAATAATCTTTATGCGATGGGCACCGCGCTTGAGCGTTCTGAGGCCGATACCAACCTGGTCGAGAAAGCAGCGAGCTACCACGTGCAGGGAAAGAGCGTGGATGGCATGGATGTACTCGCGGTACTGGAAGCAGCGCAGCAGGCAACGCAGTTTATGCGCGCTGGTAATGGCCCGTATTTCCTTGAATTTCGTACTTACCGTTTTCGTGCGCATTCGATGTTCGACGCCGAACTGTATCGAAATAAGGCCGAGGTTGAGCGCTGGAAACAGCGCTGTCCAATTGCGGGATTCAGCGCGCGTGCAATACGCGAAGGATGGCTCATGGCGGAGATGATCGATGCGATTGAGACCGAGGTCGCGCGCGAGATCGCGCAGGCCGTGGAATTTGCCGAGGCCGGAACATGGGAACCAGTCGAGATGCTTACCAGTGATGTGTACACTGCACGGGTGCAAGCATGACAATTGCTGCGGCTCCTCCTCCTGTCATTACCACTACTTACCGCGAGGCGTTGCGTATGGCATTGCGTGAGGCGCTGCAGCGTGATCCACGTGTGTTCCTGATGGGTGAGGATGTAGGTTGCTACGGTGGCAGCTATGCGGTGAGCAAGGGTTTGCTGGAGGAGTTCGGTGAAGAGCGCATTCGTGATACGCCGCTATCTGAGTCGGGGTTTGTTGGTGCAGGCATCGGTGCTGCATTGAACGGCATGCGACCGATCGTCGAAGTCATGACCTGCAACTTCAGTCTGCTTGCACTTGACCAGATCCTTAACAATGCAGCCACCCTCCGCCACATGTCGGGTGGCCAATTCAGCGTCCCACTGGTAATTCGCATGGCCACCGGCGCCGGCAGACAGCTTGCGGCGCAGCATTCTCACAGCTTCGAGGGATGGTATGCGCATATTCCCGGCATCAGGGTGGTGACACAGGCGACACTGGAAGATGCGCGTGGCA
>VFJL01000062.1 GCA_009886095.1 Nitrosomonadales bacterium
AACTTAACGAGTGTTTCAAGGTTTTGGGCTATTTTATCCGCATCATCAATTGTTTCGCGGAGCTCTTTATTGATTTTCTTCAGAGAGTTCGTGAGGCTTTTAAACTCTCCAGTATTGTCATTGATAATACTGCGAACTAATTTGCGCTGAATAGTATCGAGTTCGTCACGAATATTATCAAGTATTATTCTATTGGGATTTTCACGGTCAAGAGTGGAGCGTAATTCGTCCACTTTAACGATCACATCACCAATAAGACGAATCAATTCAAGGCGTGTCATGGAACCGGTATCAGTCATGGACATTTACTCCTTTGCTTCTTGGATGGTCTTGATGGCATCAGCGATCACCTTCGCCTGAGTAACAAAAGCATCGGTTGCCTCAATTAGTTCAGCCAGGTCTTGGGGATTCTTTGAACTCCTGGCATAGTCGGCCAATTTCTGGTGTGCTTGAGCCATCGCGTCAAGGCCAGGCCCGGCACCGAGTAGCAAGGGCAGCCTGTCCCATGCATCTTCGACTCTTTTGATTTCCGAAGCCGCCTTCTGCAGCTTTTCGTGGCTAGAGCCAGGTTTTTTTAGTTCCTCGTTGTATTCATCAGTTGCTGAAATACGGGCCGCACTCAGTGCATTGCGTTGTCGCTCATAGAGTCCACTCATTTCTTCCCGAAGTAATCTTATTAATGTCAGGACATCCTTCTCCGACAAGGTAATGGCTTTGTCTAATGCTTCGCTAATCTTGGCCTCCAAGGCAAGCTTACTCACTTCAGCCGCAATGGTCGCGAAGCCTTCGGTTTTGTTCTTGAACGCATCGGAAGGTACGTGTCCGAGTGAGGATGAGAGGCCCCTAATAGCGTCATCGAGTGAGTTCGCCGCATCTTTAGCTCTAGCCGGTGCATCGCTGCTTGCCAGGGTGAGTAGCAGTTGACCGTGTTTGGCCAGGGCATCCAGGGCAGCCATACGAGCAGCCAGATCATCGCCACCTAATACACGCATTTCCTTATCATTAAGAGTTTGGAGGCTAATCCTTGCTCTTTTGACGACGAGGCGGTCAATTACAGCATTGCGTTCTCTCTTATTGGCAAGCCCATATTCAGTTCTGGCACCTTCAATTACTACAGTTGATGCTTGCTGGAATCTCGTGATGGGTTCGCGATATGCTGCTGGACTCACACAACCAGCAATCAAGAGTGCTGATAAAACAAAATAAAGTATCTTGCACATATCCACACCTTTTTTCTGGTGATTCACAATGTTACGCAAGACTTGTCTCCCTTGGTTGTTGCCAACTATATCGAAATTTTCAAGCGGTCGCAGCCGCGAAGCAATATCTGTTCAAGTGGATGGGATAAGCAGCGTTATGCACCGCTCCCCCTAATTCGTCAACTCACAACTCCGATAGATCGCCATTTGGCACGTCCACTGATACGAATAATTGGACGTCTTCAGGTAACGGCCAATCCCACTTTTGTCTTATCACCAAGAGCCTTGCCATCTCTATCATAGTTCTGCACTATGATTTCGTCATGGCTGACGTCGATACGGGTGAAGTTGTCATCCTGTTCGAACCCATAGGCCTTGTAATTCATAACGACGTTATCATTGACGTCGAAATCGTCATTCTCCGGTATGGAGTCGTGCACGAAGGAAAGCGGATCGCCATCTGCGAAAGCCCACGGCCAGTATAACGCGGAAGAAGTGATGCAGAATGCGCGAAGCGGAAGTGGACCGATAGTCTTGTGGGTGAAACTGATCTCTGCGATACATGAACAGTGCACGTCACCGCACAGGAAGACGACATTCTGAATGCTCTCATTCACAATAGTCTGCAGCAGTTGTCGCCGTGTTACGGGGAATGCGGCCCACGAGTCGTCCTCGCATTTCTTACGTCGGGCGCGCTCGTCTTCGTCGCTGCCTGCGGTTTCGACCCCGTTCGGAACGAATACGCTCGGAGAAACGATGAACTTCGGGCGGTCGCCGAATTGTTTCTGCTGTAACACAAGCCAGTCGCAGAGTATATTGATCTGGCCCTGATACCCAGGAGCGGACGGCTTTGAGGGATAGCCTAGAAGATGGTTGTCATCAAGTTTATAGTCGTGATCGTCACGGATACGCTGAGTGCGGCTGTCCATCACGAAAAACGGGTAGCCGCCGCATTCAAAAGAGTAAAACAGCTTGGCGCCATCCACATCCAAAACCTCACCCTTCGGACCGTAATTTCGCGGACAGTGGATCCACTGATAACTCATGTATGCAGATATCGCAGTCTGAAAAAGAAAACGCTTATCTGCATCCCTGTCCATCCGGCCCTTGACCCAATTATCCTCGATCTCGTGGTCGTCGAGAATCATATATGTAGGGACTGTACGAAGCAAATCGCGCATATTCGGTGATGTAAAGGCCGTGGCGTAACGCTCGTGAAATTCGGATGGTGTGTCAGCCCGATCAATGGGGATCGACTTGTTCAGCTTGTCAGCGTAAATCTGGTCTCCGACCATCATGAGAAACTGCGGCGCATTCGATGACCGGAATTTCTCAAGAATAGCGCCAAAAATATGATCGGTCTTTTTTACGGTCCAGAGAAGCCCGGGGTAGCGGCAGGAGCCGAAAATAAATGACACGCCCTTGTCGGCGCTTGCTGGATACGTGGTGAACTTAGCCACACTTTCTTCCGGGGGCAATTTCTCCAGGTCGCCGCGCAACTCCTCCGGCTTGGGAAGTTTCCTAAACAACTCGCCGTCTTCGATGGTTGCCATGGGGTCAGTACTATCGAGCGTGAGTGAGCCAAGCCGAACGATATAGGTCGTCTCAGGGTTGAGTTCGGCAAAGTCCACAACGCCTGTCCGGTCGTACTCGCGGGAGAGGCGTAGATAGCATGCCGACTCGGCAAGGTAGTTGCCATCAGCATCGTATAAGGCAGCAACACCGACAGTACGTCCGGGCGCCTCATCCGATCCGCGCATCCAGATACGCGTGGAATTGGTCGTAGTGTGACCGACGATGGGGCCGACGCTGGGGCTTCGTAACATATTGCTCATATTCATATCTCCTATAGATTAAGTTACCCCCGGCAAAGCCGGGGGTTTATCTTTATTAGCCCCTCAAAGGGGCAAAAATATGAAGCGCCTAAAGGCACTGTCTCACATACCTAATTTATCCGGCGAAGGCCGCCTCAAGGTGCCTAAATAATGAGGGGGTAGGCGACACCGTGCGCCACTCCCCGTATTTGTCAATTCGCGTCCCGACAGGTGTGGCAATTCCTGCGCGGCATGACGGCAACTGTACAAAAAGAATTGCGTTCTGATGTTTCGTCATTTCTGACAACACGGGCAATAAAAGCTTGAGCGCTGCCCCTGTTTGATCTGCCGAATGATAGTGCCACATTTACGGCAGGGCTGCCCAGTGCGAGCATACACCCAATACTGCTGCTGAAAATAACCGGGATTGCCGTCGCTGTTGACGTAATCGCGCAGGCTGCTGCCGCCTGCCTTGATCGCGAGCGTAAGCGTTTCTTTTACCGCCTGCACCAGTTTCTCGTAGCGGCTGTTGCTGATTCTACCTGCAGCGGTTTTGGGGTTGATGCCAGCGCGGAACAGAGCTTCGCTTGCGTAAATATTGCCGACACCGACGACGATGTGACTGTTCATCAATACTTCCTTGATACTGGCACTGCGGCCACGGGTTTTGGTATACAGCACATTGCCGTCGAAGGCTGCAGTCAGCGGCTCCGGTCCAAGTTGCGCTAGCAGCGGGTGGCACAGGATGTCACCACTTGCCCACAGAACTGCGCCAAAACGGCGCGGATCTGTCAGCCGCAGTATCGTGCCGTCATCCAATTCCATGTCGAAGTGATCGTGTTTTCGCGGCGGCGTGGCGGCGGGCATCAACCTTAAGCTACCAGACATGCCCAGGTGCAGAATCAATGTGCCTTTACCGCAATCGAACAAAAGATATTTTGCGCGCCGCGTTATCTGGTGGATTGCCAAACCAGTCAGTGTGTGCCCCAGATTATGCGGCACCGGCCAGCGCAGATTCGGGTTGCGCACCGTGACACTGGCGATGCACCGCCCTGTGAGATGAGGCTCTATCCCAAGCCGGGTTACTTCGACTTCGGGCAACTCAGGCATCAGCCACCCACCGCAGTATAAGGGTCAAGCAACCGCCTGCCGGCCTCACCGGGGAAGCGAAAACGTGTCGCCGCATCGACACGCAGCAGGATCAACTCGGGCTGCTGTTGCAGAATTATCAGTTGCACGTTTTTACCGTCGCGCAGGCGTATTCTGATTACCTGCTTGATTGTCCGCTCTCCAGCAGCAGCCCGGTTCGACTCGTTTGCACCCAATTCGGGGGTGTCCAGCATGAGACCCGTCGCATAGGCTTGCTGCCAAGTCTGCACCCAGTGATTGAGTTCGTTCTGGGTCAACATTTGTCCAGGTTTTTCCGGAGTTATACGCCAGTTTCCATCCTGCTGGATTACCTTGATATTTTCCAATTCGAATCCGACTGGGATCTCACTTTCCGCCAGCAGCTTCGGGCTGAGCAGATCAGTGGGCTGTCGCGGCAGCACCGCAGCGTAGCGCGGTGCGAGCAGATAGACGCTCTCGCCGCTAGCGACATACTGCTCGTTAGTGACGGGTACTAATCCGCCAAAATTAAATAATTCATTGTCGATGTGCAGCCGTAGCGCAGGTTGCACCAGATCAAAGCGCTCCAGATCAATCGCGGGGAAACGGCGAGGACTGGTGGCCGACAATATCTCCAGAATCCGCCCTACCTTGATCTCGTCAGCCCTGCCCTGCAGCGGCTCTGTCAGACGCCAGTGGTCGCCCAGTTTCTTCAGTGCAACGCTCATCCCCTGCCGCTCGATACGGATGCTCCGCACACTTTCCGCCGGCAGTGATGAGATCCTGTATTCCTGAGTAACTTGTGGTTTGGGTTTGAAATAAACCCATAGCGCCAAGCCAATGACTGCAGCAAGGAGAGTCAGATTGAGCAGTGAACGGGATGTCATAAGGGTATCCGCAGGCTCATCTCCTTCTACGCCGCCACCACACGACCACCCCGCTCATCAGAAAAATTAATGGCAGAATGATCAGGAAACCGACAGCAATGACAGTCAGCGCAGATTGGCTGAAGGTCAGGTTGCTGTCAAGCGTGGCGCGCGGCTGAATAGCAATGAGATCCTCGTCACCCGTAAGCCAGTTGATAAGGTTGATGCCGAAATCCAGATTGCTGCCGTTACCAAGATAAGTGTTGGCAAGAAAATGGCCGCTGCCAATCACCACGACACGTTGTTCACGGTCTTGCAGGACGCGGCTCAAGGCAGCGGCAATGCTTACCGGACCGGGTACATCATACGTTTGGTCGAAAGTGATGTCGCCTTCCAGTTTGCCATTTTCCACCCAGCCGCTCTGCGCCACCTCCACCAGCGAAACGCTGTTCCATTCCTGATTTTCGTTGGCGATTATCTGACGTGCAAATGGAAACACCGTGATGTAGTCGAAATTATGCGTGACCGGATGCTGCCCGTAATTCGCACCCAGCGCGAACGTGATCGGCGCTTTCAGTTGCTGCGCCTGCGGATCAATCACCACCCCCGGTGTGAGTGTCAGCTCCAACTTCTCTGCCAGTGGCTGCAACCCACGCAGAGGTTCCTGGTCTATCAGCCATAATAAGTTACCGCCACGTTCGATATACGCAAGCAACTTATCCACCTCCCCCTCCAGCAGGCCCACTTGTGGTGAGGCGATAATCAGCATACTCACATTGGCTGGCACATCCTGGGCAATGGCGAGATTGAGCGCCCCGGTCTTGAAACCCTTAAGTGCCAGCTGCTTTCCGAATTCCCCCAGATCATGATTGGCGGCACCGTCGAGTCTGCGTTCGCCGTGACCTGTGAGAGTCATCACCAGTTTTTCACTAAAACGTGTCAGCCGCATCAGCAGGTTGGTGAACGCCTGCTCGTTGACTGTGGTGAGGTGTTCGTTTCTGCCGGCAAACGCTACCACCATTTCGCCATTAACCTGGATTCCTGCTTCCTGCGCGAGTTTTGGCTGCTCGACAGGATCAATGAAGGTGAGCGTCAAATCGGGTTTGGCACGCTGATAAAGCGCAAGGAAGTCACCCATGATTTTGCGGATATCTCCCAGTCGTACATCCTGGGTGGTGGCATATACGGTGACACTGACCGGGCCGCTCATTTTTTGTAGCGCCTCCACACTCGCCTGGCTCAAACTGTTGCGTTTATTCTGACTGACATCCCATTGCACTCGAGTTTCCCATGCAAGGTAACCCAGCAAACCGACCAGCAGCAGCAACAGCACGACAAACACGCCGTTTTGTATCAGCCAGTGCAGACGCAGTTTCTTATTTACTGTGATCATTCGC
The DNA here is from genome assembly GCA_009886095.1 of Nitrosomonadales bacterium. GTDB lineage: Bacteria > Pseudomonadota > Gammaproteobacteria > Burkholderiales > Nitrosomonadaceae > VFJL01. Next base: position 6,384 of record VFJL01000062.1, read on the forward strand.
TTATGGTCGCCGCTTGGATTGATCTAACCGCGCAGCCGCTCCCCGTCCAGGCGGCGAATGGCCAGCACCAGGAAGGTAAGGATAAACAACGCAAAATAGGCAAGATCAAAAGTGTCGATCATGCCGCGATTGAAATTTTCGTAATGCTTGAGCAGGGAGAAGCTACGCATGATGCTATCCGCGTCATCTGCAGCAATGTCTACCACCCACAACCCCAGCAGCGCACCTAAGGTGCCGGCAGCAGCAATTGCCGGTTGGGCGGTGAGGCAGGAAATATAAAGCCCGAGAGAAGCGAAACAGGCGCATATCAGCAACAGCCCGGCAGCGTTGCTCAACAACAAGCCGACATCCAGCGTGCCGCCCGCCAACAGTGAAAGCGAAAGTACAGCAGCCAGGACAATCACGCTGCAAAAGAAAATCATAAGGCCAATAAATTTTCCCAGCACGATATCGGTCATGGAAATCGGCGCAGAAATGAGAAAAGTCATGGTGTGGTTGCGTCGCTCCTCAGCAATCAGACGCATGGTCAAAAGCGGGGTAGCCATCAGCAGCACTACCGCAGCCATGGCGAATAGCGGTGCAACGATGATTTCCGTCACCCCTGGCGGGTTGGCAATTTGCAATAATTGCGACTGGATTTCCAGAAAGGCATCGAGACGCCATAGGAAAATCCATGCCAACACTAATTGCATCAACGCAAGTAGCATCCAGGCCAGCGGCGAAGCGAATAGTGTTTTTAATTCTTTACGGGCGATGGTGAAGATCATGAGAATTGGATATCTCCAGAGCTTCCATTATCCAAGGTAAGCTGCGCAAACACTTCTTCCAAACTGATCTGTTTCTGTTTCAGCCCGGCGATGGAGTCATTAAATACCATGCGCCCCTGATGCATGATCTGCACTCGATCACACACACTTTCAACTTCCGGTAGGATATGCGTGGAGAGAATCACGCTGCGCTCTGCGCCAAGCTCACGAATGAGAGTGCGGATTTCGCGTATCTGGTTGGGGTCAAGCCCCACTGTCGGCTCATCAAGAATAATCACATCCGGATTGTGAATGATCGCCTGAGCGATGCCGACCCGTTGCTGGTAGCCTTTCGACAGTGAGCCGATCAGTTGCCTCCCGACATCATTCAGCCCGCAACGCTGCTTAGCTTCATCCAATACGAAACGCAGGTTGGCGTTGCCAACCCGATGCAGTCTGGCGGCGAGCTGCAAGTATTCGTCCACTGTCAAATCGCGGTAGAGTGGTGGCGTTTCTGGTAGATAACCAATGCGTGCCTTGGCATCACGTGGTCTGTCCAGAAGGTCTATGCCACAGATTTCTACGCTGCCAGCGCTGGGAGCAAGATTGCCGGTAAGCATGCGCATGGTGGTGGTCTTGCCTGCGCCGTTGGGGCCCAGGAGTCCCAGCACTTCACCGCGTTTCAGTTCCAGGTTAATTTCGCGCACAGCAGCGTGATTACCGAAGTTGCGGCACAGGCCGCGGGCCGAGATGGTTGCAGAGGTAATTTGTTCATTCATGAGAACGTTTCCATGGATCAGGTTTGTGAGTAACCGCTACGCCATTTGATTATTATCCCTACTTCCAGCCAATGGCGAACGGGCTTACCCACAACTTTGCACATGTGGTGATGCCGGCAAAAACTCAGGGTGGTTTTGCAGACACCAGAACTATTGTCAATGCCCACTTGTGATAAGCGTGAAATATACCTAATATGTGAGCTGTATTAAAGCTTGACCCTGCCCTTTATAACCTTATTTTCTAACCCTGTCTGGATTTTTCCATGAATCTTAAAATTCTTGGCGTGCTGCTGCCGCTCGGTCTTGTTGCCTGTGCCCAGATTCCAGCCAGAACCGAAAGCGGGCCATCAGAACAGATCAAAACCAGAACGTTAAAACTACCTGGGCAGCAATTGACTGAACCCATGCTGTTCGATTTCCTGCTGGGAGAAACGGCTCTGCAACGCGGCGAAACAGAGATCGCTACCGGAATTTATCTCAGGCTTGCAAAAACTACCCGTGATCCGCGTATTGCTCAGCGCGCCACTGAAGTGGCGCTGCATTCACGCCAACCGGGACCAGCGCTGGAAGCGGCAATGCTCTGGTCGGAGCTTGACCCGGATGCGGTGAACGCCCGCCAGACAGCGGCGGCGCTGCTGGTAAATGCCGACAGACTGGAAGAAGCCCGACCCCATCTGGAAAAGCTGCTGGCTTCTGAGGGAAATAATATCAACGAGGCCTTCATGCAACTGAATGGTCTGCTGGCACGCAATGCCAATAAGGCTGCAATACTCGAATTGGTGCAGCACCTTTCCAAACCCTATTCTGATCTGCCAGAAGCACATTTCGCCGTATCCCAGGCAGCATGGTTTGCCAACCAGTCCGATATTGCACTGGCGGAAATGAGGCAGGCTTTGGCACTGCGTTCAAATTGGGAGACAGCAGCGATTTATCTGGGGCGGATATTGCAACGCACTTCCAACACCAGTGCTATCGAATTTTATGAAGGCTATCTAGAGACTTACCCCAAGGCCAACGATACACGTATCGCTTATGCCCGGTTATTGGTAGCAGAAAAATATTATCTCAAAGCACGCAACCAGTTCCAGCAATTGCTGGCAGGAAATCCAGCTAATGCCGATATCATTTTGGCGGTGGGCTTGCTCTCTACGGAATTGCGTGATTATGATGCTGCCGAAGCGAATTTCAAAAAAGTACTGGAGCTGGATTATAAAGATCCGGGCATGGTGCGTTTTTATTTGGCTGGGATTTATGAGAAAACCCATAAAATTGATACAGCAATGGAATGGTATCGCTCGGTAACCAGTGGCAGTCAGTATCTTCCGGCGCAAATCAGATATGCCGTACTACTGGCCAAACAAGACAAGATAGACGAGGCTCGTCAGCACTTGCAGCAGCTGTCTGCCACAAATGAGCAGCAACGCGCTCAACTGATAATCGCCGAGGCACAGTTGTTGCGCGAGGCAGGCGCCCATCAGGAGGTGTTTGATTTGCTCAATCGTGGCCTGGAAAAATTGCCCGACTATCCCGACCTGCTTTATGACCGCGCCCTCGCAGCGGATAAAATCGGTAAACCCGAGATCCTGGAGCGAGACTTGCGCAAACTGATTCAACTAAAGCCCGATCATGCTCACGCTTATAATGCACTGGGTTACAGCTTTACAGAACATAACCATCGCCTACCGGAAGCGCTGGAACTGATTGAGAAAGCCACTATGCTTTCTCCCAATGATCCCTACATTATGGATAGCCTGGGCTGGGTACATTACCGTATGGGTAATCTTAACCAAGGGATAAGTTACCTGAGGCGGGCATTTGTGATTTATCCCGATCCCGAGATTGCAGCTCATCTAGGCGAAGCCCTGTGGACACAAGGAACAGAGGATGAAGCAAAAGAAATCTGGAATTCCGCCCTCAAGAGCCATCCTGGTAACGAGGCGCTGCTCAAAGTCATGAAGAAATTCATACCTCAGTAATGGGTCTCTCCGGTGGAAAGCAGGTTCCGCGCGCGGTATGGCCGCTACTGGCTGGCAGAAGGCGCCCCGGCTTTCCACTCTGCGGGTTGATTCTTTTTGTATTCCCTTTTTTTGTCGGTTGCACTGCGCTCAATGCCAGAAACGCTGCTGTCAGCACTATTGTAACCGAACCTATAGCCGTCACAGAGAGAATAGGGTCAACGAATTTCGGACTGATTGGCAGAGTCTCGGTAAGAGACGAGAAACGTAGTTTCTCGGGTGGCATTCATTGGCATCACACCGACACGAATGACGAGATTCTTCTGCTCTCCCCACTGGGGCAGGCTGTAGCGCAGATTCAACGTAATACTGAAGGTATTCGTCTTTCGACCTCGGAGCAGAAGGTGCATTACGCTGCCGATGCAGAGAGCCTGACTGAACAGGTACTAGGGTGGCGTCTACCACTCATGGGCTTGCAATACTGGGTGCAAAGCATGAACTCACCGGTGACAATGGCCGCGATGGATAAGGATAGCGACGGACGAGTTGTGGCTATCCGGCAGGATGACTGGGAGATTACTTACTTTAGTTATTTCCCGCCGGAACAGATGCAAGCCACACAGACACAAATCACACGCCCCAGAGTGCTGGTGCTTAACCGTGGCGACCTGCGAATAAAACTGGTAATCGATCACTGGAAAGTAGATTAAATTCCAATTTCAGTCCGAAAATGAAACGGGGCGATGATGAATAGCCGATGCAGACAGCACGCCCCAAAAGGGGGATTTCTTTCGGGACAAATAGAACGGCAAAGCGCGGGTGAGGATATCAACGAAGTATCACTGATGAGATGAAACTGGAATACCCCATTGCAGTAAATGTAAATCCGATGACAATACCTGTTTACCCCGCACCCGCCAAACTCAATCTTTTTCTGCATGTGATAGGACGCAGGAAAGATGGTTATCACCTATTACAAACAGTCTTTCGTTTCCTGGACTTTTCTGATCAATTAAGCTTTGCTTTGCAGGAAAATGGCGCCGTCAAATTGCATACTCCTACTCCTGGCGTGCCTGAAGAGAACGATTTATGCGTACGTGCTGCAAAATTATTACAACAGGAAAGCGGCGTTTCTCTGGGTGTGGAAATTTTTCTGGAAAAGCGCATTCCAATGGGTGGGGGACTGGGTGGTGGTAGCTCCGATGCTGCTACTACGTTACTGGCACTCAACCGCTTATGGGGATTGGACTGGACAAGAAACAGACTGATGGAACTCGGACTCAGGCTGGGAGCAGATGTGCCCGTGTTCATTTTCGGTGAAAATGCTTTTGCCGAGGGGATAGGTGAAAAACTCTCATCTATCGTGCTGCCATCAGCCTGGTATCTGGTTCTAGTACCACCAGCACAAGTACCAACCGCGCAGATCTTTGCTAGTAACGAATTGACACGAAACACGATTCCAATCAGAATACCGCCCTTTTCCGTCGTGCAGGGACACAACGATCTGGAATCGGTGGTATGTTTGGCATATCCTGAAGTGGCGCGGCATCTAGAGTGGCTCAAGCAACTCGACACCGCTACAATGGCGGCAATGACAGGTTCCGGTGCTTGCGTGTTTGCTGAATTCGCCACCGAAGCGGCAGCACAAGGGGCGCTATCGCAAGTTCCTGACAACATGAAGGGTCTTGTCGCGCAGGGACTGAGTCGTCATCCCATGTATGATTTTGCGGAACAGTAATTTTGGGGAGTCGCCAAGTGGTAAGGCACCGGGTTTTGATCCCGGCATTCGTAGGTTCGATCCCTACCTCCCCAGCCATTTTCGGGCACTAAGGTCCAAGGCCTAGAGTCCACCGATCTGGTTTTACCAGGAGTAACCTGTGCCCTTTATTCAAGTCTTCAGTCTCTATCTCTAGTCATGGCCTACGATAGCTTGATGGTTTTCACCGGCAACGCCAATCCCAAGCTGGCTCAGGATGTGGTACGGCATCTCAACATCCATCTGGGACGCGCAACCGTAGGCCGTTTCAGCGACGGTGAGATAATGGTGGAGATTCTCGAAAATGTGCGCGGTAAAGATGTATTCGTGTTGCAGTCTACCTGTCTGCCTACCAACGATACTTTGATGGAATTGCTGGTACTGGTAGATGCACTGAAGCGTGCCTCTGCCGGACGCATCACTGCAGCAATACCTTATTTCGGTTACGCCCGCCAAGACAGAAGGCCCCGTTCGGCACGGGTACCGATCACCGCCAAAGTGGTGGCTAACATGCTGACAACGGTCGGCATAGACCGGTTGCTGACAATGGATTTGCACTCGGATCAAATCCAGGGATTTTTCGACATGCCCGTGGACAACATCTACAGCATGCCGATACTGTTGGGCGATTTATGGAAAAGTGATTACCAGAATCTGGTGGTGGTTTCACCCGATGTGGGTGGCGTAGTACGAGCAAGGCAGATGGCAAAACGCCTGGAATGTGACTTGGCAATCATCGATAAACGGCGTCCCAAGCCCAATGTGGCTAAAGTAATGAACATCATCGGTGAGGTCAAAGGTCGTACTTGTGTCATCATGGATGACATGGTTGATACCGCCAATACTTTGTGTGAAGCAGCCAGAGCGTTGAAAGAACAAGGCGCGGTGAGTGTGATGGCTTATTGTACCCATGCGGTACTATCTGGTAACGCGGTAGAGCGGATTGAAAATTCTGCGCTGGACAAGTTGGTAGTCACCGATACCATTCCGCTACGCGTAGATGCCACGGCTTGTGGCCGCATTTATCAGTTGAGTGTGGCAAGCCTGCTGGCAGAAACGATGTTGCGGATCAGCAATGAGGACTCAGTAAGCTCATTGTTCATGGAGTAGGGTAAAGCACGTTATGTACTTTTTTTTAATCGGATCATCTGGTCGCGGATGATCCCTATTTTGGAGAAATAAAATGCAAATTGAAATCAGCGCCAGCAAGCGCACGTTGCAGGGCAAGGGTGCGAGCCGCCGCCTGCGTGGTTCCGGCAAGGTGCCTGGAATCATCTATGGCGGTGACAGTCCGGCGCAATCCATCGAACTGGATCACAATACCCTGTATCACAAGCTTAAGCTGGAGGCCTTCCACGCCTCGATCCTCTTGCTGGATCTGGATAGCAAGAAAGAGCAGGTTTTGTTGCGCGATCTGCAGATGCATCCGTTTAAATTGCAAGTGCTGCATATCGACTTCCAGCGCATTGACCAGAATAAGAAGGTACACATGAAAGTACCACTGCACTTCATCAATGCCGATATTGCTCCCGGTGTAAAAGTCTCTGGCGGTATCGTCAGCCATATTCTGGCCGAACTGGATATTTCCTGCCTGCCTAAAGACCTGCCGGAATTCATCTCGGTAGACTTGAGTAATCTCGCCTCCGGCAACTCGCTGCACCTGAGCGATCTAAGTCTGCCGCAAGGTGTGGAAATTCCTGCGTTGATCAGAGGTGAGAATCTACCTGTAGCAACGATCATTATCCCGCGTGCCGTCGCTGCCGAGGAAGCTGCCGCTGCGGTGGTATCTGCCGCAGATATTCCAACGACCGTACAGAAGAAAGAAAGCGCTGCAAAGGAAGCTGACAAGAAAGACGCTGGGAAAAAGAAATAACATTCATCAGCTTCTGATGCAACCCGCCGGAGTCATCCTAGTCCCGGCGGGTTTTCTAATGGCCAACCTGCAACTGTGGTGTGTTTGATGAAACTCATCGTCGGTCTTGGCAATCCAGGCAAGGAATATACCTCCACCCGCCATAATGCCGGTGCGTGGTGGGTGTCTCGGCTGGCAGCGGAATTACACGTCACACTCAAGGCGGAAGCGCGATTTCATGGCCTATACGCGCGCCTGGGTCAGGGCAGTGACGAGCTGTGGTTGCTCAACCCCCAGACTTATATGAATGCCAGCGGTAAAGCTGTGGCAGCGATATGCCATTTTTATAAAATTTCACCTGAACAGATTCTCGTGATTCACGATGATCTGGATTTGCCGCCGGGAACACCCAGGCTGAAACTCGGCGGGGGACTGGGCGGTCACAATGGCCTGAAAGATATCGCCGCCCACTTGGCCTCCAGGGATTTCTGGCGGCTGCGTATCGGCATTGGCCATCCCGGTGACAGGAGTGCCGTGGTAGATTATGTGCTACAGCCGCCACGCAAAGAAGAAGCAGCGCTGATACACGAGGCTATTGACCGCAGCCTTGAAGTCTGGCCGCTGATCGCTCAAGGCAACTGTCAAGCAGCCATGCTGAAGCTGCATACCAAGCCGCATGTTATTCATCCACAAAACGCCAAGTAAATTTGCCGAATCAGAAATGATATGCTTAACCAATTAGTAAAAAATGCTCCCGTTTTTTTATACTTTATCATTCACAATTCAATAAACTCATGAGCCTGAAATGCGGTATCGTCGGCCTACCCAATGTAGGCAAGTCCACCCTGTTCAATGCACTTACCAAGGCAGGTATCGCTGCGGAGAATTATCCTTTCTGCACCATTGAACCCAATGTCGGCATCGTCGAGGTGCCCGACCAGCGTATGTTCAGACTCACCGAAATTGTCAAACCGCAGAAAGTGCAGCCTGCCATCGTCGAGTTCGTCGACATTGCCGGTCTGGTGGCTGGCGCATCCAAAGGCGAAGGGCTAGGCAACAAGTTCCTCGCTACCATCCGTGAGACCGATGGCATTATCAATATGGTGCGCTGTTTTGCCAATGACAACGTCGTTCACGTTGCCGGTAGAGTGGATCCAGTCTCTGATATCGAGACAATACAAACCGAACTGGCGCTGGCCGATTTGACAACGGTAGAGAAATCACTGCACCGTGAAACCAAGATGGCCAAGTCTGGCGATAAAGATGCGATCAAACTTGTAGCGCTGCTGGAAACTGTACGGGCACATCTTGACCAGGGGAAGCCGACCAGAAGCCTGAAGCTGGATAAAGATCAGCAACAATTGCTTAAGCCATTATGCTTGCTGACTGCCAAACCCGCCATCTACGTAGCTAACGTCGACGAGAAGGGTTTCATCAATAACCCGTTGCTCAAACGCGTGCAGGAATATGCCTCACAAGAGGGTGCTCCGGTAGTGGCGATTTGCGCTGCGCTGGAGTCTGAGATCGCTGAACTATCCGATGAAGACAAACAGATATTTCTCGCCGATGTCGGCCTGGAAGAACCGGGACTGAACCGCCTGATTCGCGCCGCTTATCAATTACTGGGACTACAAACCTACTTCACGGCCGGTGTAAAGGAGGTACGCGCCTGGACCATCCACAAAGGTGACACCGCTCCACAGGCCGCCGCCGTGATCCATACTGATTTCGAGAAAGGTTTCATCCGTGCCGAGGTCATCAGTTACGATGATTTCATCGCCTGCAAGGGCGAGCAGGGTGCGAAAGAGGCAGGGAAAATGCGGCTGGAAGGCAAAGAATACGTGGTCAAGGATGGGGATGTGATGCATTTCCGCTTTAACGTCTGAGCACTATGTCTAGTGTCGAGATCAGCTGGCAATAGTGAGGCAGCGATTGACTGGTAGTCAAGGCAAGTCTGTTTCTATTGCCGGTTGGAATATCTGATATAACTTGACGATCTTTTGTATTGCCTGCGTCCGGATATGGTACCGCCGGTAGCGCACCAACTCATTATTTGGCGTTCCCAGAAGTTTTCCTTCAGCGCGTTATCTCAGTAATCCACCTTACGGCTCATGGACGCGATCATGCCAAGCTGCCTCAGAAACTTCTGGTAATCGTGTGAAAGATATTGGGGTATACGTTTAAAGGTTGCCCTCTTAAACTCGGGGCATTATTGTCTTGACTAAGGGTTCCACTTTAGATGGAATGAATCGGTATCCAAGAATATCAGTAGCAATGTCCACTAGAAATGAAAAGCTTGGAGGCTTCAAGTGTCTGTGAAATGGACAATTAAGACAATAGTCAAAGATATAAAATATCTTCGTGATTCAATGCGTTATGCGCTCACACAACAGGAAGCAAACGAAGAGCCCGTAGTCAGTTACTCTAAAGTTGGGACTGTGCCACCAGATTATGCCAAGCCAGTCTGTTTCTTCTGTAGCTACGATCGGGGGGACATTGTTAGAGAGAATGTGCTTTACTATCTTAAAGAACTTTCTCTAACGGGATTCAACATTGTATTTATCAGCTCGAGTAATACTATCTCAGACGTAGACTTGGAGAAACTAGCGGGATACTGCATAAAAATAATTAATCGGGAAAATAGGGGTTACGACTTTTATGGCTGGAAAACCGGACTGAAGGAATACCCTTACTACAGTGCACACACTGCAGTCCTGCTAGCCAATGATAGTGTTCTTGGTCCGTTTTTTGATTTTAGCGATATAGTCGCAAGACTGGAAAATTGTGATGCTGATATTGTTGGTATGACAGATAACTTTCGCTATTCTCATCACCTGCAATCATATTTTCTCTATTGTAAAAAATCCGTAATTCTATCGAGAGAATTTATTAATTTCTTTGATCGAGTCAAAGTTATTGGACCCAAGAACGCGATAATCCGGAGATATGAAGTCGGTTTTTCCCGGTTACTAGGACGGCGATTCCGTCTTGCAGCACTTTATAGCCTTGAACGCGTGCTCGATAAGATTTGCTATCCTGAACGGCCAAAGACTCTGATCAATCCTACTTCACATTTGTGGAAACCACTCATTACCGAATTTAAATTTCCTTTTCTAAAGAAAAGTCTGTCTATAAAGCCGGGTATAAGCGCTCAAGAAGTTTCAATAGTACTTGCCGAAAGTGATTCCACCTTTGATATTAAGATGTTAACCGACTGATTCGACTTTGAAGTGCAAATAGCCGTTGAGGCTAGCGTGAATAAATCGTTGATTGCTCTGGAGTTGAAGCGCACCAACGTGGCCGGCGACTCGAGTAGGCACCAGTCATACACAACGAACGACGGATCAACTGCGTTAGTGTCCAGCGATTCACGATGAAAAATTGAGCCTGCGCAGGTTTAGCCTGGAGTGAGCCAAGATATGAAAATTGCATACCTGATTCCTGGCTGCCGAATCTCTGGCGGGATTGCAGTTGTATGTCAGCATGTCAACCGATTGCAGAGTCGCGGGCACGAAGTACTGCTGGTGTCCGAAACCGATGAGCGGGCAATTAACTGGTTTCCGAACCAGTGCGTACCAATTGTTGGCCTGCATAATTTTCCGGAGGATCTGGATGTCCTTGTAGCAACAGCTTACTCAACGGCATTTCGCGTAGCAGTTTTACCTGCAAAGCATAAATTTTACTTTGTTCAATCCGATGAAACTCGAATCCACCCCAAGAATAGCGCGTGGGAGCACATCACGCGGCTTTCTTATTCGATTGGATATAACTATCTGACTGAAGCCCGTTGGATTCAGCAGTGGTTGTCAGATGGTTTTGGACATGACGCGAAACTCATTCCAAACGGGCTGGACGACAACATATTTTTCCCTTCAGAACCTATCGAGCCAAGGGGGATTAAACCAAGAATACTGCTTGAAGGTGCCATAGATCTTCCATACAAAGGCATGGCTGAGGCATTCGAAGCAGTTCAAGATATTGATGTAGAAGTCTGGTGCATCAGCTATTTAGGAAAACCTGCCAAAACATGGAAGTGCCATAGATTCTTTGAGGAAGTGCCGATGACTGAGATGCGTCGCATATATTCTAGCTGTGATATCTTGGTCAAACTGAGCCGGGTTGAAGGTTTTTTTGGACCGCCCATGGAAATGATGGCTTGTGGGGGTACAGTGATTGTTGGCGTGGTAACGGGTTACGACGAGTATATAGAAAATGAAGTTAACGCCCTTGTGGTCGATCCCTTAAAGCCCCGGCAGGTAGCAGCCTCCATCAAACGATTAATCGAGGATGCAGACTTACAGAAGAAATTGATCGAGAACGGTAAATTGACGGCCAAACGCTGGCAATGGGAGACATCGATAGACACTTTGGAGCGGCATTTTTTCGATGTGATTAATGGATCTTGCGGCGTGACATTGTCCCCAGCAAAGGCCGATTTTGCACGAAGTGCAGCGTTCTTTTATGGGCATTTGCGTGGCATCAATCTGGCGAATTCATTCATAGTATCCGGTGCAAAAACATCAAAATCTGAACAGAGAGTGATGTTGGAAGAGGCGGCCACTCGAGAGGGCGCTATTCGTATCCTGGAGTTGAGGGCGACTGAAAAATTACTGTCATGGTTACGGAAAAAAAGATGGTTCCATGCATTCGCGATGATCATTTGGCGGATATCCCGTTTTTAAAGCGTAGAAATTCGGACTCCACAATTTACGGCCTACCTCATCGAATGCCCTTACCGATAATACGCGGCGGAACAAGAACCGAACAGATGGTGACGTCTGCCATGCCTTCGAAAAAAACTTCTCGAAATGCCTGTTCACTAAAACGATAATAATCGCCTGGGAAATTATGGATAAAAAAAGTGAGGGTCGAAAATTGTATGGGCCATCCATCTGGAGGATTTGAAAATCTAGATAATTTGTTGAACCAACGGCGAAATTTTTTCTCCATGGGTAGTTCCTGATAACCTGGAGCACCGATGACTACCAGCCCTCCTACCCGAACCACCCGTTTAATTTCGGCCAATGTCTTCCAAAAAAAACGATCATGTTCAAACACGGCATTACAAAGCACCACATCAAAATGTTCGTCCGGAAAAAAATTCATGTCGTTCGCATCACCTTCCAGAATAGTGAAATCTTTGAATTGAGACATGCCTGCTTTATTGATACCAATTTTCTCGCTCGCGGTTATTAATGAAGGAAGGTTTAATAACGTAGAGTCATCTGGAGTCGCACCAATCTCAAGGACGGATCCCAGAATTGTGCGTGTGCTACAGATTTCTTCAAATACTTTAAAAACACTAGGATGCATAATTGATTCAACTCTTCATAATTTAGCCAAGCGCCAGTATTTAACCAAGCACCAGTAAATCTTATATGTCAATATTCTAAGCCATCCGTGGCGGTACTTAAGATCGTATTTATATATGGCAGCAACGTCCATCACTTGTTTAGAACAGCGTAATTTTGGAATGGCCCGGATTAATGGATAGGTCTGACGAGCAGCTTGTTTAAATATCCGAGAATCAGGCTCCAATTGTAAAAACTTAAACACGTCCGACAATTCTTTTTCTGTATTGAGACAGAAATCTTCGTAACGTAAGCTATGTATACGGGCAGGTAGAATCTGTCGCAGTAACAAGACTTGCTGTTCGTGAGAGGCCCATTGATCAGCCTTCTCCTCTGGAGAAAGATTCAGCCAGAAATCCCCATTCGATGTTTGATTAAATTTGTCAGAGCTTGCCACAACCTCGAATGGATGCCGAACGATATGAAGAAAATGGGCTTCTGGAAACTGCTGTAATATAAATGTAAGCAGCTCTGAATCGGTATGTTGCATTGGTTTCTTGTCGCCAATCCACAATAGGTCAGTTTTTTTCTGGGCGGCCAGCCATGGGGTTCCTTCTTCCATGAGCGCTGTTTGCACTGAGCCAAAATTCTCTAACGGACTCTTTTCAAGACGGAGCAAATTTCCTGCAGTTTCTAGAGTTTGATGCATCCCTAGAGCAGAGTCCAACGCATGTGCCTGGAAAGGTAGTTGGTGATGGAACTGATATAGAATCCAAATGATATCAGACTCGTGGGAGACGAATATCTGCGGGTGCAGGTTTAAAACCCTTACCAGTTGCGAGGTTCCGGAGCGTTTATTGCCAATGATGAAAAGCGGCCGCGTTCTGAGGGAACTCACATTAGCCGTCTCAAAATGATTTTTATCTGTATCAGCAGATCTCTCAATTTTGTAAGAAAATTCAATAGAGAGGATCCTGGCCCAACAGTAAACTTGCTATATTTCTTTCCATCGAGATCAGCAATGAGCTGTTGAAAGCTGATCTTGCTATCAAGTACTTCTCGCACCCGCTCATAGCCATTTCTGGCAATCTGTAATCGCTCGGTATCATGCTGAAGGTAATAATTAACAGCCTGCCGTAATTCGTGCTGAGAACTAATCTCCACATAGTCGATGCCAGGTCTCAGGTAAGAATTCGGCGTTATCTTTTCACTGATAACGAATGCTCCACAAGCCAGCATCATCTGCAGTCGCGGCTCCCAGGAAACCTCATTCTCGGCATGTACATTAAGACAAATCTTCGCAGCACATAGGTAATCAACAAGCGGCTCGCCCCAAATTCCGTGGCAGATGTGAAAAAAATTGTAGTGATGCTTGAGATACCCAAAATGAGCTTCACGATGGGGAGAGCTACGACCAATAAAAAAGAGATCCCACGTTTTTGGCTGCTCACGCGGATAATAAACAGATGTTGCGACTGGAAAAACGAATTGGCCGGATACAAAAAGCTGATCCCGTCTCATGAAAGGCAGAGACGCTTCATCGTAGTGAAAGACATAATCAAACGGCTTCCATCGAATAGACCGGAACGAGAAATAACGCCTGATCGAACCAATCGTGTATGCATAGCGACCTTTCACAAGTTTCGGAAAAGATTCGCTCGATAAGGCCACCCGTACCCCGTTTATCTGTTCCAACACACCATCAGGCAAACACTCACCCCGGAAAAAGAAATTGTAATCTGCTTGGTATTCAATCAGGGGTTTGAGGTCGCATGCAGACAGATCCATTTGTAGCTTGAACTCAAAAATTTCAGCGAAAGACTCTAATTCATGTTCGTACATAAATCGGAAGTACTCCGGTTGCGAGAACACGGCGATTTTCAGGCGCCGTCCGACTATTACTTTGGCAGGAGCATTCAAAGTATTTGGTTCAGAGATTAAAGGCAGATTAAAGGGGCTAGGCACGGATTATTCACGATGCTTGTCATCATAATCCCAGTTCCCCTTGCCCTACGTCGCGTGCCGGGGATTCATCATGCTTCTTTTGCGGCCTGCCGCGCAGCTTGGCCTCCCGCCGTTGTCCAGTTATGGCTTCGATCTTTGCATAAAAGCGTGAATTACCCAACGGCTGATTCTGGTTGAGTGCCAACCGCATATCCTCGATTGCCTTGCTGTCCAATTGCGTCCGAAACAGATCGCGGTATACAGTTTGCCTTTCCTTGTCATCTCGCCCAAGTGCCCCGTAGAGCGGGTGCGGGGTCAGGTAAGGGTTGGCTTGCCCCAGGGCATTATGCCGATAGCTGGTCCAGCGATAGTGGGCAGGATCGTCCACCATCGCGGCCCGCACAGGATTGAGCTCGATGTAACGCTGACAACTGAGCAAATAGGTCTCGGCCTGGATCAGAGAAGATTTGTAGCGACTGTCCCACAGAGTACCGGTGCGGCGGTAGGTGGTGTTGATGTATTGCACGTAACGTCGTCCCAGGGCAATGATGATCCGTGGGATGGATTCCGCACGGTCAGGCGTAACCAGCAGGTGTACGTGGTTGGTCATGAGGGCATAGGCGTGTAGTGCACACCGTTCTTTTGTTAGAGCTTCGCCCAGCCAGTAGAGATAGGCTTGGTAGTCTTCCTCGCCAAAGAAGCAGGGTTGGCGGTTATGGCCGCGTTGCACGATGTGCAGCGGTATGCCATCAAGATGGATGCGAGGGCGGCGGGGCATGTGTGGATTCTAGCAGAAATCGAGCCTGGCCCCTTTAATTTTGAATCCACCACATGTTTGAAATTGACATAGTTGCTCTAAACAGCAACAAGCCTGGTACTAAAAAGAGAAGGAAGAATATGGCCTGCCAATTCGTTGGCATGGTATGAGCATCAACAGTTACGCCGAAAAAGTTGGCGATTGCACTAAAAATCACAATCTCAACGACACCAACGATTAGTGCTAACGATGTAAGTACAATCGCTGTGCCGAAGTTGTTGAGTGGTGAGTAGTTAAAGAGTAGTTAAAGGAGTAGTTAAAGTAGTTAAAGGTAGTTAAAGGGGCCAGGGTCGGATTAAATCCGGAGAATAAGAAATTCAACTGCGCGAACCAAGACAGCACGGGGCGTATCCCTAACGAGGCGCCTGTTCCAGACGTTGGCCTTCCAGTTTGTCGCGATAATCTTCAAGCAGGTTCTCCATCTCGACGCTTTTCATACGCGTAAATGGCTCCGCTTCCAGAATGGCATTTAAGGCGCCCTTGCGGTTATACCAGCTAACTAGTTCAAGGCCTATCCGGTAAAGCTCGCCGTTCTTGGCTTCGCAAAGTTTTCTATACTCGGTCTGCTTCGCAAGTGCTGCCATCGTCTGTTTCAGATCCTGTTCCAACTGTTTGCGTTGGCCGGATAGTTCTTCATTCTGCTTACCTGCTTCATCAAGCTGCACAAGCAAGTTAGCCTTTTCTTTGTTCGCCGCTTCGATATCCTTTTCATACCGGGATATTTTGGCTGCGGCACGCATAATTAATTGTTTTTGAGATTCGACTTCATTATGGATTTTTTTCAATTCTTCTTCCAGCACTTTTTTTTCCTGCTCCACCGCTAATTTCTGCTGCTGGGCTTCGCTCAACTGCTGTTGTACTCGTCGTACCGCCTGCCGCTCCCGCGCTGCGTCTTTTTTATTGTCGGCAGCAACAGCTATTGCATCAGGCAACAGAAAGCAGACCAGGAATGCCGCAGCCACCCTATGCCACGAAAATCGCAAAACCCTTTCCTTTACGTTAGCCATACTGCCATTCCATTCCCAAATCTGTTCACAACGTATTGGCCACCACCAGTCTCGCCCGTTGGCGCTGATACTGGACTCAGGATCAGGTCACGGGCAGGCAAAGACTTAGAACCTGGCATTAAGATCCAGATTGATTGCATCTACGGCCAAGGGCAAACCGCTGATGTTGTTATAAGACATATAGCGCAGACCAAACCAAGTGTTATGGGCTACGCCGTACAAGCCCTGAATAGTGAACCCCTTATGGTTGGTGCCACCCCCGAGGTAGTTGGAATCAGTAAAGGCATCAAGCATTGAGTCCCGTTCTGAATGACGATAAAATCCGAAAACCTGCCACTGGTGCCGCTGTGAAATTATCGGGTAGCCCACAGTGAGGCGAGCTTGATAGGCGGTAGTTTCTGGCGTGATGTTCTGTCCGGTACGAGAAAGAATCTTATTCTGGTCGTAACCCACGTTGCGTGCATAATCCGCAGTGGCGATCACATGAATAGGCTTGAACCTGGCGTAATCAGCCACCATAGTCAGGTTGACGACCCGGTAGTCTGCCGCCAGCGCCCAGAGATTGGTAGTGGGATTGCCATCGTTATCGATGTTATAAAGGCTGTTGCCTCTTTGCCGGTATTGAGGGGCGGTCTGGTTATACAGGGTATCGCCAAACGCCGGATTGCGTATGCCGCTAACATTGTGAAAATCATAAAAAGCTACCCCCACCCTGACCTTGGTGTCGGTATCTGCGGGAGCAAACTCTAATCCGCCCTGAGCCCCGTAGAACCACTTGTCCTTGGCCTTAACAGTCTCACCCTGATTGATTTGCTGCAGAGGAAATATCCCGGCATTGAAGAACGGCTTGATGGCCCTGTCTTCTTTTAACCAGGGGTGAAGATTGACTGCCAAGCCCTCAAAGTTCACATCAACGTCCCATAACAAATCTGTGTGTACAACCCCAGCCATGGGAATAGTATTCCCAGTTCTCGCGAGAGTACTTGTGTAGATGCTCCCGACAGTGCCTACAAAGAACGGGTTGGGCATACGCCCGGCAGTAACCGTAAACGAATCTTGTGGGGTAAATCTGAGATAGACCTGATCGAGCCAAAGCATGTATTTTTTGCCGGTATTTCCAAAAGTCTGCAAGGTCGATGTTGGGGAGTCATTCAAGTTACTAAAGCCGGCTACCGGGGGCAAAATATCACCGGTAGCAAGGCGCAACCCGAGGTCTACCCCTTTGGTGATGTTGGCGTTGATCCCCAGGCGCATACGTACCCGTTCCCGGTTATAGCTATCTTCCGAAGTGTTGTCGATCTGCTGTCCGATGGCCTGAAAATTGGCTGCTGGAGCGTTGCCGGCGGGGACGAAGTCAGCCTGCTCGCGCAGGCGTATATCCCCTTCCATCTTGAAACGGCTCACCCACTCGGGTATGGCGTTCACATCACCCCAGCGTTCCTGTTTGGCCTGGAGCACCACTTCCTCGCGCAATTGATCGCGAATTTCACGCTTGACGTGCTCGGGTACGTAAGTGACTCGCACTTCGCCTTTTTTCGGCTGGCTGGTTTCGGCCTGCCTGGTTACAGCCTGTTCGGCTCCGGCCTGCCCGGTTTTTTCCTGGGGGCGTTCCTCGGAATTCTTTTTTGCTGCCGTCTGCTGCGCCTTCCGCATCATTTCATCGGCAGCTTCCTGCTTGATTACGCCTTGCTCAACTAAAAGACGGATCAGGTTTAACGTAGTTTCATGCAGGATTTCGACCTTTGCTCGTTCATCGCTATTGGCATGCGCACCACCCATGCACAGCATCGCCACAGCGGCAGCTATAAGTATCAAACGAACATTCATTATATTTTCTTCTCCCTGATCAATCAGGCGCGTGATGTCACGCGTATCTTCAACGGTTGCGGCATATCTGCCGGTGGGGCCTCACGCAGGGCCCGCAAGCCCTGAAGCACTTTCTTGAGCAGATCATCGACTTTAAGATCACCTGTACTGTCGATCAGCGCTACCCGCGATATTTGCCCATTTGCACCAATCCACACCTTCACCACCACTCTGTACTTCTTGTCCTTAAGCTCCTTCTCGCGTGCCAGCGCATCCTGAAAAGCAGAAGTCACCGCATCGTTCACTATTGCGTCATACCAAGCCCAAGGATTGCCTCTGGATCCACCAATCAAATCTGCTCCACCTTTTCTCCCAACCAACCCAAATCCGTCGCCGTCACCCGTTCCTTCGGCATCCACACCCAGGTCTGGTCCCGGTGGAGGATCATCGGCCTGCGGCTCAGGCTCGGGATCCGGCAATTCCACTACGTCCTTCTTCACTTCAGGCTCTGGCGGCTTCTGCTCGGGCGGTGGTGGCGGTGGCGGCTTGATCAGGGTAATCTGCTGAAGTGTTGGCTTTCTGGTTGGTTTGTCGCTGCCCAGAAAATCCTTCAGCCATAATCCCAGCGTGACTGCTATAACCAGTGCCAGTAGAACTCCACCCCAGCGCATCCAAGCTGGTTTACGTTGTTCCATGGCATCACTTCACCAGGCGCTGAGTCACCAGACCCAACTGAGTGATATCCAACTGCCCAAGCAATTCGAGCACCTCCATTACTCTGCCGTACTGCACTACCGTATCGCCCTTGATTACCACCGGCAACTCCGGGTTAGCCGCTTTTAATTGACCCAGACGAGTCCGCAATTCGTCTATCGTCACCGGATAGGCATCCAGAAAGATCTGCCCGCTTTGATTAATCGTAATCGCCTTGGTCTGTGGTTTAGCAAGGCTGGGGGTATTACTCGCCTTGGGCAGATTGACCTTGATCCCCTGCACCGATGCTGTAGTCATAATGATGAAAATCACCAACAATACGTACGCCAGATCCAGCATGGGTACCACATTGATCTCATCGTAAAGCTCGTTTTCTTCCTGAACCTTCATGGCGGCTTCCTATCAGCGGCTGTAGTTCTCGGCAAGCTTGTTAATGAGCACGTCGACAAAAATGTGCATATTCGACACAATGGTTTTAATACGCGAGGCCAGATAGTTATAACCAAACAATGCCGGAATCGCCACCCCCATTCCTGCCACAGTTGCCATTAACGCTGCGGCGATACCCGGTGCGATCGCGTTGACATTGACATCGCCCGCAGCAGCTATCGCGGCAAACGTGATCATCACCCCCATCACCGTTCCCAGCAGCCCGATAAAAGGTCCGCCGGAAATAGCAATGGTGAGCAACACCATGAGCCTGTTCAATCGATGAATTTCTTCTACCAGTCCCGCATCCAGGCTGGCACGAATCGCGCTGAGCGCTTGCGGAGACAGAGATTTGTCGATATGCGCCGCATTGGTATCTTTGAAACGATGCGCCAACTCTACCGCGCTAATGTGATAAATCCGGTACAGTGGGGAGTGTTCGAAGTTATGTGCGAGTCCCGTAGTCTTATCGATCAGTGCCAGATCGGTTGATAGCTCACGGAACTTCTCCATAAACTGGCCATTGGACTTATCCACCCGGTTGATATAAATAGCTTTGTCGTACATCACCCATAACGCGATTAGGAACATTATTGACAGAATGCCAATTGCAATCCAGCCATCCACTGTTAACGATTGCAGGATGATGCCCATGTGAGAAGCCTCTCCGGCATCTTCATTGGTCTCATCCTCGCCCAATGTGACCAGCTTACCCTCTGGTCCCTGCGCTGCCTGCACTGCCATCCATGCCGAATTGCGTGCCGAACCTGAAAGCTGAAGTTCGTCCAGCTCGCCTTGGAATCCGGCACCCAAAGTCATGCTGCCGGCTGGCAGTACCGCGCCTGGTGTTTCACCTGCCGGTTTGCCATCAATATATACCCGCAATGCATCCGACACCGTAAACCCAAGGTGATGCCATTTCCCTGCACTGAGTGCTGTGCTGGAAATAACACTTGCCGCACCTGATTGCACCTTGATCATGCCATTTTCCAACGACACGCTCAGGTTGCCTGATGCAAGCAGGACGCCACCCAGTGCAGAAGGCTTGATCCACACCGAGAAGCTATAGCCACTGGCCACATTCATTGCAGGCAGAATTATGCTTTGCGATCCATTGAACTCCACACCACCATTCGCAAAGGAGGCTGCTACACGCTGCGCGGAAAACTGCTCTGCATGCAAGTTATTGGGTCCGCTGTCCTGAGGATTTCCTCCCGGTTCCGCAAAATGATAGACCGCACTGCTGGCATCGTAAGTTCCTGCGGTGTTTATCACAGGAGCTGCTTTCTCGTTACCAAAATAGAGGAACACTTCCGTCTGGGCTGAGAGTTTTGGAATCTTGACCCAAACCAGCGCCAATTGATTCATCCCATCCCACTTCTCGACATGAAATTTAAGTTCAGTCTTGTCATCTCCTGCCACCAGACGCAGGTCGCTGCCATTGTCATTCGCCGAGAGAAAATCGAAATTCCCGGTATGTAGCCGTATCAATACCGGCGCATCTATCACCTCACCTGCGGGATTGGTTAGCGTAATTTTCTTTCGGCCAGTCCAGTCTTCATTCCACCAAGCATGGCTGGATAGTGAAAATGTGCATAATGCAACAGCAAGCAGTAATTTAAGGGCGCGCATGAGCGTTATTAGCCAGGACAAATCAAGCCCGAATTATCCTTGCGCGAGATGACAGATATTAGTAATGACTATGATCCAAACGGATCATAATTAGACATGCATAATAAGCTTTAGCTATACCAACTTGATCTATTCAGCCCAAATTTAATCTATGAGCTGATACAGCTTTTGTAATACTGGGCTATAAAATAGCTTATGCGGACGGTGTGAACTTAAGGATGCATCTGATAATTCGACGCTCTAGATAAGATATGCTGCAAAAATTGTGCAGCCTGCCCTGTAGCAAGCTCGCCTGAAAGACGAAGATCAAGCGCTAAAAATTACCATAGGTCATGGTGTTAGACCAAAAAATAAGCGGTCAACTGCCGGATTCAGGATAACAGTTTCTTGCTCACTTACCTGGACTGTAGCCCGGACTGTAGCCTGCACCCAGATGAACTGCATGTTCATCCTCCTCGGATATGCCGCGAGCCAAGACATCGCTGCTGCACCAAGCTCGCGCATCATCAGAAGCATTCGACAGTTTTGAATAGGTAGGGAAAAGCCACGCCGCTCCGTAACGTCTCATGATAGCGTCTACGCAGTCGCTCATATAAAAAAGTATCCATGAAGCCGCCCATCCGATGACTTTATGCATGATTTTCCTTTTTATGTTAAGTGGATAAAACCCATATCATGTGACCATAAACACCGACCCAGCCGGTGTGTATCTGAACCCAGAGACTACACACGTTGACTCAATTCTCCCGGGCGCTGGATAAGTGACCTGTGCGCGCGATGGTGCGGAAGCAAGGGGCCACGAGAGAGTTTTCTGTCCCTGTTGACCAGACTGCCGCTTGATTTCTTGAAGCTTTCGTTAAATAGAACCGTAGCCTGGGCTGAACTTCCAATGACCATCAGTACCCTGGAAGCTAAAAAAGCCAGTGTTTTGTGCATAAACATAAAAACCTCCAAGTAAGAATGAGCATCCAAAATATTTCATTGCACGTAATGACTACAATCCGGCTATCCGCTTGCAAACAGGCTGTTTCAGCAATCCTTGCACCCTTGCAGGCCCTGAATTTCCTACTCACTGCGGCTTACGGTCTTGCGCTACGATAAAAATATAACAGTTAAATATGACAGCAAGCACGGCGCGAGAATCTGGAAATATGAGCTGTTAAGCCTAAATCGAATCTTCCGTCTCGCAAAAAAAATCCCACAATACGAGGACGAGAAAAGAAATGAACCAATTTACAAACTATCACTCGGCCTATGACGGCGGCTGATAGCACCCATCACACAGAAACCCGCCAACAGCATGGCGTAGGTTCCAGGTTCAGGAACAGAAGTAGTAGTGTTGATAAAACCATGAGTGATATTTTCGAGACTATAAAATATCGACGCTGGTGTGGGGGCGAGCAGTTGATAAGCCGTCAGCGCAAATACAAATGATAAACCCAGCAGTGATTTCAAGTAATTCATGAGAACCTCCCAAACATCCAGCTTCAGAGTGTGCAGTTATAAATAAATAATCATTGCAACACTGCTATTTACATGCAGACATACCGTTGTGATAAACCCTTGCAGTACGATGCAAATATAACGGGTAGATATGACGACAAGTGCTTCGTGAGAATCCATAAACATGGGTTGTTAGGTCTAGACTGATTGCTTGTCGCAGATCAATCTGTAATCTTTGTTTTGTTCCCATACGGCACCAAATCAAAAACCCGCAGGCTTGCACCTGCGGGTTTTTTGAGGAAACGGCGCGAGATCAGACTTTACGGCGCCGCGCCATGAAGCCCATCAGACCCAAGCCAGCCAGAAACATGGCATAGGTTTCGGGTTCTGGAACCGCACTGATCATGATGGTGTAATCATCGAGGCTGGTTGGATGCTGCACATTCACGTAGGCCACGTTGGGGTTGAACTTATCGAAATAAAGCCCCGTCGGTTCGGCACCAATAGTGGACAGGGAAGCCCAGCGGCCGATGGACTCGGCCACGCCGTCGTTATTGGCATCCGTGGCAAACCAGATGTCGGCGGAACCGCCAGGCTGATCCTCGATGATGTACATATTGCCTTCGGCATCAATGGCCAGATTGTCGGGACTGGTGAACCCGGACACGCCGGTACCCACAGCCAGACCAGTAGCTTGATTGATGGTAGATGTACTGGCGAACAGGTTGGCGGTGTTGCTGGCAAGATTGAAGGAATAGACTTCGTTCGTAGTGGTGGTCGCGACGTACAGGATCTGGTCGCCATTGGACAATGTCTTGATCTCCAGGTCTTCCGGACGCTGGTAGTCAGTTCCAAAAACATTGTTGGCAGACAGGCGTCCATCGATGCTGCCGTCACCGTTGAGAACGGACACACCGGCAAGCGCACCGCCGTTGGCATCCGTGATCGCCGCCCAGGTGATGGCGCCCGTCGCATTGGCATTGCTACCGCCGTTGACCAGCATCGCGAAGGTCTGGCCAGCAGCGAAGTAGCCATCGCCATCAATTGCGTTCGGATTGGCCGAGACATACTTGTAGATGCTGCCGCCGTTTAACTCGTCGATGAAGTAAAGGCTATTGTTGCTGTCGAAAGCCAGGCCTTCGTGCGACACGTGCGGAATGATAGAGCGTTGCACGAAATTCGAATCGCCTGTACCCGTTGCGGTTACCGGGTTGGTCAACTCGAACAGGCGTCCCTTGGTGCTGCCGGCGCCCCACGATTCCTCGGCTGTCAGGTAGCTGCCCCAGGGTGTCCAGCGCGAGGCATCGCCAACAACGAAGCCTTGTGTGCCCGGCGCGACGAGGGTTACGGTACGGGTATTATAATTAGGATCCAGCAAATCGACGCGCTGCACGCCCGCGGTTGCCGTTTCGAACGGCATGAACAGGTAACGCCCGGCATTGGCCCCGGTCTCGTTGGCGTCGATCATGTCCCAGCTGCCGCTATTGGCTTGACCCTGGGTTAACTGGTTCGCACGGTTGGCGATGGCGATCTGGGTCCAGGCTGGATTGGCGAGTTGGAACGGGCTTGACTCCGGCAGAGAGCCTGCGGCAACGTTGCCGGACAGGGCAGCGAAGGTGTCAAAATTGGTGCTGGCGGCGGCGATGGCTTGGGTGGTGCCGGCCATGGTCATGAGTGCCCCGGAAACCAGCAAAGCCAGTGTTTTTTGCTTGAACATTTTTTATCTCCTGAAATTGATTTGGAAAATATTGCGTTTTGGGCGATGAAAGGTACTGGCAGTCCGGCTGTCTGCGTGCAAACAGGCTGCAGCAATCACTGTTGCAGCCTTGCAGACCCTGGAGTTTCCGGCCCCAGCTCACGCCGGGTGTGGCCTTGCGGTACGATGAAAATATAACGGGAAAATATGACAGGAAATGCTGCGCGGGATTTGATAAATATAGGCTATTAGACCTAGCCCGGGTGCTTGCCGCAGGTCAATCTACAATCTTTGCTTTCTCATGCGGCACCCAACAAAAAGCCCGCAGGCTTGCACCTGCGGGCTTTTTGTTGGTTCCTTAGTTGGATGGCTAGTGTTATTCCCCGCGCCCGATCAC